>NZ_JBGCCL010000003.1:0-456361 GCF_041262505.1 Streptacidiphilus sp. MAP5-3 | reverse complement strand
CGCTTGACGTCCCACTCGAAAGGCCCGGGAAGGGTCTCGTCGAAGTCGTTGACGTCGAACACCAGCCGCCGCTCCGGTGAGGCGAACGCGCCGAAGTTCGACAGATGCGCGTCCCCGCACAACTGGACCCGCAGCCCCGAGGCAGGCGTGGCAGCCAGATCCGCCGCCATCGGCAACGCAGCCCCACGGTAGTACGTGAACGGCGACACCAACATCCGCCCGTGCCGAATCGGCACCAGCTCCGGCACCCGCGACGCCGCCTGCCCCAGCAACAGCCCAACCGGATCCCGCGATCCGCCCGGCTCGAACTCCGCATGCGCCTCCAACGGCACCCGCTCGCGAGCATCCTTCCCCAACGCCACCCGGTCAGCGCGACTCACAGGCTCCCCCGCCGCCCGAACCGGACCCCGGGAGGACCCCCGCGCACCAGACGTTCCACCTGCCACACCCATGGTTCGTCACCGTCCTGACCACTCCCGTCCGGCCACAGCCGCATGGGCCACCGACCGGCAAAACGCCACAGATAGTTATAGATACACCTATTCCGCCCAAACAATGCCAAGCCGGGGCGGCGTACCCCGAAGGGTTGAGCCGTCGCCGCGGTCGTGCAACCAGTCCGTCCGGAGACGACGCGCAGTAACGACGGCCATCGCCCCCTCTCCTGCGGCTGGGGGACGCATCGGCGTGGTCGGAGAACCGGCGCGTCACTCGCGTGAGGTCGTAACCGACGTGGTCAGAATGGGGCATGGCATCAGGCCCGGACCCGGTCGCTCCGCCCCCGTCGACGCCGGTCCAGGCCTCTGAACGCGGCGAGCACTGGTGGCCGGTGGCGCTGGCGATTCTGGTCGCCACGGCTCTCCACGTGGCACTGCCCGCGCAGTACCGAGTGAACCCCTCCTGGGTCGTCCCGGTCGTCATGTTCGCACTGCTGGCCGCACTGATCATCGGAGATCCCGGCCGCATCGATCGCCAGAAGCCATGGCTGCGAATCACGACCAGTGTCGCCATCGCCGCCCTGACGGTCGCGAATCTGATCGCCGCCGGCCGCTTGGTGGCCGACATCCTGACCAACAACAAGCTGTTCGCCAACAACGCCATCGCGCTGCTGGCCACCGGCGGAGTGGTCTGGGCGACGAACGTGATCGCCTTCGGGCTGTGGTTCTGGGATCTGGATCGTGGTGGTGCTGCTGCCCGCGCGCACCAGCCCTATGCGAATCCGGCGCTGGTGTTCCCGGAGATGCTGCACACGGACTACGTGCCCACCACCTGGGTGCCGATCTTCGCCGACTACCTCGTGCTGGCCTTCTGGACGGCAACTGCATTCAGCCCCACCGACATCTCCGCGATCAAGCGGTGGGCCAAGCTGATGATGATGACGGAAGCGGTGGTATCCGTCGGGATCGGAGCGCTGGTGATCGCTCGTGCGATCAACATTCTGCAGTAGGAGCCGTCTACCTTCCGGAGACCGTCGGGGCTCAAGCTCAGGGAACCAGCCGACCGGTGGACACACGGAGCATCGCTCGGTCCCCGGCGCGGACGCCGTGGTGGCCTAGGCTGAAAAGCGTGATCTCAACGCCGAGTCCTGACGACGGCCACGAGTGACCCAGTCGACGTACCAGAGTCTCCCCAAGGGGGAGCGGCGCAGGCTCCTGGCCCGCGCCGTGCTCCGTCCCACCTTGTTCTCGACCTGCCTCGTGGCGCTCTACTTCGTTCTCCCGCTCGGGGAGCGTACTACCGCCAGGACCGAGTTCCTGATCGTTGTCGGCCTTCTGGCAGTAGGTATTCTGATCGCCTTTCAGGCCCGCTTGATCTCACGCTCGCGCTACCCCCGGCTCCAGGCCGTCGAGGCATTCTCGCTCTCCGTGCCCCTCTACCTCCTGCTCTTCTCGGCAGCGTACTTCCTGATGGCGACATCCCAGCCGAGCGCCTTCACTCAGCGCCTGACCCGGCTGGACTCGCTGTACTTCACCGTCACCGTGTTCAGCTCGGTCGGCTTCGGAGACATCGCTCCCCGTTCCGAGCCGGCCCGGATCGTGACGATGATTCAGATGCTCGGCAATCTGCTGGTCGTCGGCTTTGCGGTGCGGATCCTTCTCGGGGCCGTTCAGGTCGGCCTGCAGCGACGAGCGGGAGGCGACCCCAAGAGCGATTGACCCGCCGAGCCGATCGCCACGGGTCGCACAACCAACCCGGCGTCACGCCGGAGCCCGGCCGTGGCGAGCAGAGCCGGTTCAGGTGACGAGTTGGTAGATGCTCTTGCTCACCAGCCACAGGCCCACCAGGACGGAGATCCCCACCACGGCCTGGTCGGTGTGGCTGTCCAGCCACACACGGAAACGGTCGAGCTTCTGGCCTGCGGCCTGCGGAGCGAATGCCGTGTACAACTCCATCGCGAGGATGCTGGCGGTAGCGAGCAAACAAAAGCCCATCAGAGCCAGATACGAGCCGATGCTGGACACCTTGGCCTGCACGACGACTGCGGCGCCGGCCGCCACCATGCCCCAGGGCTGCAGAAACACTCCGAATCCGGCTGCCGTCCAGGCGGACACGTCGTGAAGACGCGCCATCCAGGTCGCCGGTTTGCGCGGTTGGCCGACTGTCTTTCGTCGTTTGTACTCGCCGAAGCCGATGAGGGAAAGGCCGATGGCCAGCTTGACGGCCTCGGCCCCGGTCGAGGGTGCGGTGTGCGGCTTCGGAGGTGTACCGCCCGTGCCCAGGAGCACCAGCGCGACTACCACAACCAGGCAGGCCAGCCAGGCGAGGACGAAGGCCAGGCCCTTCCGAACACCGCGATGCGCGGTGAGGATCAGGATGAACGCGGTGTTGTGGAGGGGACCCAGCGTGATTGCCACGCCGATGACGAAGAGGTCGAGAAGCATCGAAGACGAGCTCCCTGGGAGAAGCAATCGGTGATCCCGCTGTCAGCTGAAATCCGCCCGCAAGACGCGCTGGACGTCTCGGCCGACCTGAGTTGCTCCGACCGCGCAGGCCGCCAGGACCGCCCGCGGTCAGTCAGCATCCGGCGACCTCGAGCCGCGTAATCGGCCGAACCCCGGACAGCGGACGCGATGGCGAGCCATGACTTCACTCTGACGGCGTCTGCTCGAACCCGCATGTCACGGGCAGGTACACGATCGCCGAAGGGTGCGGTTCGTTTCGGGTGACGGTCATTTTCCCCACGCAAGCCCCTGACCTGCAACGATGCAACATGTGGGGCATCTGAGCTGCAAAAATCACTCTCAGTAGATCTCGTTGCTACTCGACATTTCTCAGCCTCATACGTGCTGATTCCGTGCCGCTTCGCCCGCGCCGCCCCCTCGTGGTGACGGCGGGGGCCGCGAGACCTCGCGACGCTTCTCGTTGCCCTCATCGCCATATGTGCGCATCTGTACTGCCATCAGGTGGCACAGGCCACAGCTTCAAGGGCTTGTTCAGAACTGATCCGCCTGCGACAGAAAGTCACGTGGACAAGACCGCGGAGCAGCAGCCGAAGGGAGCTGATGCCGACACAACGGTGTGGCAGCGGCGCCCCTCGGCCGCTCAGCCGTCCGCTCAAGAACCCGTCGGCTGCGCCTGTGCGAGGTCCGCAGTCCGGGCTTTGCCACGTTGGCTCGCCCAGGTGGTGAGGCGGCGGCCCAGGCGCTGGGTGGGGAGCTCGATCAGGCGGTGTCCGGCGTAGGCGGTGGCGAGCACGATCGCCAGGAAGACGGCTCCCCACACGGCTTGCTGGAGATGGGTTCGGGGGTAGAGGTGGTGCTGGTGCAGTTCCTTGGACAGGCAGAGGTAGACAGGCCAGTGCACCAGGTAGACGGCGTAGCTGACGGTGCCGAGCCAGCTCAGGAAGCGGGGGATGCGCTGGTTGCGCAGCAACAGGCCGAGGCCGAAGAGCAGCCAGGCAGCGGCGATCGCGCCGCAGTAGGAGGCCGGCCCGGTCCAGGTGGCGCCGTAGGTGTCGTAGAGGCCGCCGGACACCAGGCTCGTGGTGATCACTGCGACGCACGCCAGGACCCCCCACCAGCGGCGGATCTGGCCGTGCTCGGCGCGATAGATCACGGTGCCGGAGAACATGGTGGCCAGGATCGTCATGGAGTCGAAGCTGGCCAGTCCGCTGTTCATGGTCACCAGGACCAGGCCGAGGACCCCGACTGCCAAGGCGCCGATCCGGCCCAGGAGGGTGGCGCCGGTCATGATGCAGACCATCGCGCCGAAGACGACGACGAGGGTCACCACCAGCACGGTCTCCATGTGCCCGTGGGCGCTGAGGATACGGACCGGCATCGTGGTGGCGAACGCGAGCGCGAGGGCTCCGAAGACCAGCGCGATGGGGGCGCTGCGTCGGTGCAGCCGCAGCGTGAAAAGCGCGGAGACGAGGAAGTAGAAGACCATCTCGTAGGAGAGGGTCCAGGAGACCTTCAACCCGTTGGCGGTCCCGAGGAGTTCGGTGAGCAGCACGCTGTTGCCGCCCAGGGTCTGCCACGGGTTGGTCCGCCAGCTGCCAGCCACCGCCTGCAGCGACTCCGGCAACAGCAGTCCGCCGACGACCACGGCTATGAAAAGCGGGTATATCCGGAAGAACCGGCCTATCCAGAAGGTGCGCAGGTCACCGCGGCGTTCGAGTGAGGCGGGGACGATGTATCCGCTGACGAGGAAGAACAGGGTGACGCCGAACGTGCCAGCGTCGACATACCGGTCGGTGAACGCGTAGAGCTGAGGTACCCAGGTAGGGCCGGTGTGCCGATACACCACCGCCAGAGCCGCCAGCCCGCGCAGTGCATCCAGCCAACCCAGTCGGGCCGACGCCTTGGGCTTCGCGCCGTCGGCGGGTGCGTGGTCAGCCCGCGGGGGGCTTTGGAGTGTGCTGGATGCCTGTGTCACCGGGCGAGACTATGCGCGGTGTCAGGCGCGGCCAAAATCGCTCACCCGGGTAAATGCCCTGCTTGGTGGGGGTTAGCGGAAAATATCGCGCCTCTGCTCGGCCAGCGGCATCGTCGCCGTGTTGTAGCCCTGCGAGCCGGACTGCGCGAGCCCGTAGCCGAGCGCTCCGCAAAGGACGGGTTGCGCAGTCGACGCCGGTGAACTCGTCTCAACCCGACCGGCGGCCCGGTCAACGACCTCGGCAGTGACCGTCAGCGCGTCGTTCGCGTTCTGCTCATGCAGATTGATCTGCCGGGTGGAGGAGTCCCCGGCAGTGACCAGTTCGCAGGAGGTCCACAACTTGAAGGACACCGCCACGCCCTGAGTATCCGTAACGGTTGACTCTGTATCGAGCGGCAGCTGGTCCGTACACACTCGCAACGTCGGGTCACTGGATTGGAACACCAGCACCCCATCGGAAGCGGTCACCGGGGCCGCACCAAGCGTCGCCTTCACCTGATACGGCGTTCCCGTGTACAGGGCAGGCGCCTGCAGCGAGACCCCCGGGCAGAGCAGCGGCCACGGCATCGACCCCGGACGCGAGGCAGAGCAGGCACGCCATCGGCGTCGCGAACAGGCGTGGAACAGAAGAGAACAGACGCATCGGACGAGACCTTCCAGCGGCGATAGCCCCCAACGGTGAGGCGCCCCATCCGCATTCGAACGACTGACAGCGCCGTGATCATTAGAGCCGAGGACCATCAAGCGCACAGGGTCAGCGGGTCGCGCAGGCGCGGTCTGTCGCGTCGCGTGCCAGCGGTGCGGACACGGCGCCGCAACGCCGCCCTACTCGGGCGCGGGGCCGCCGGGCCGACCACTGGGGCCGGGCACACATCTGCCGCGCGTGATCACGCCGGCCATACCGCCGATGCACACTCACGGCTACCGACCCGACTCGGCACCATGCGTTCGAAATCCGTGCCGCATGCGCCACCACTCCCCGAGAACCGCCCTGAGCTGGACCTTCGGCGCTACGCCAAGTGGATGAGTCACGCTCAACGAAGCAGATGTCACACGGGGCGCCATTAGCGACGCTGACCTGCAGCTTTACCGAACGGCAGACAACCACCCCGTCGAATGCCGCTTTTGAGGAGCTGATGTCATGCCGCGCTGAAGTGTGCCCTGAACTGCGGAAATGAGAACCAACGAACATGACGGGGAATCAGAGGGAGAGCGGGATGCCAGACAGCCATGTCCGATTCATTCTAAAATTTTGTCCGTTTTAAGTGGGCACAGACGGATTCGAACCGCCGACATCTGCTTTGTAAGAGCAGCGCTCTTAAAGCCTCTACCTGCTGCGGAACCCCGAAAAGTAGATCATCCGGGGGAGATTCGGGAGATCAACTCTCCCACACCGTCTTCCACCCCAGAGCGACCATCGCCTTCTGGAAGATGCCCTCCAGGCCGTCCAGCCGAACCTGCCGCATCTCCGGCGTCGGATGCTGGTAACGACCCTTCATCCCAGGGTACGCGTGCCCGGCCTGCTCATGCTCCAGAATCGGCGCCACACCGATCTGGGCCTGGAACGTGTCGTGCGTGTGCCGCAACGCCCGCATCGTCGCACCCGGCATGATCGGATCCCAACCCTCGCGCGGCGCATGCCCCCTGGAGGCCGGAAGCGGCTCTCGGCCGTCGAAGACCGGATCCATCACCTGCCGCCCAAAGTTGCCGCGGCGCCAGTGCTTGCCGCCTTTCGTGCAGAACACGTAGCCGAACTTCACAGACTCCAAGTGCTCGCGCAGCAGCTCGGCGAGGAACGGCGGCACGTCGATGTCCCGGTTCGACTCCCGCGTCTTCACCGGCTCCAGGACCACACGGATCGGCCCCTTCTTGCCGTCCGGGTTCCGCTCCTGGTACTCCGCCACCTCCTCGCGGATCTGGAGGATCGGGCACACGAACTCCCCGCCGTCCCACGCCTCGCGGCGCTCTCCCAGGACGCGGTCGCGGTGCAGGCCGAGGCTCTCGCCCCAACGCATCCCGGTGAACGCCGTCGTCAGGATGTGCATCCCGTCGCGCCGACCTGCGCGGCGCGCGCCACGCAGCACCTGCTCCGGCGGCACCCAGAGTTTCGTCTGGTCCTTCGCCTGGATCTCGACCTTGGCCGCGGCCGTGCGCCGGCGACGGCGGCCGAACAGCGGGTTCACCAGAAGGTGCTTCGCGTCCACGGCTCCCGTGAGGATGCTCGACATCAGCGACAGCGCGTGCGTCGCCGACACATCGTCACACTCAAGGCCGTTGGCCCAGTTCTCCGCCTCGAACCAGTTGATCTGATCCAGCGGCACTGCGTCCCACCGAGGGAGGATGTCAGCGTCAAGGCGGGCCCATCGCCTGGTCGTCGTGTTGCCGCGCGGAGCCTGCTCGGCCATCCACTCCCGCGCCCACTCACCGAACGGCTTCTTCGACAGCTTCGGGTCGATCCAGCGGCCGGCGCGGACCGCAGCCTCCTGCTCTTCGGCGAAGGCCTCGGCCGTGCGCTTGGTAGGGAAGCCCTCGACGGAGTCCCACTTGCCATCAGGGCGCTTGTAACGGGCGCGCCAGGTGACCTTCTTGCTGCCCTTGGCCTCGCTCTGTCGCTTCTCGGCGTACGCCATGGCTCCCCTCCTGGCGGGGCTCAGCGCTCCTCGGTGGGGTCCTCCCCATAGAGATCGCGAGCGATCCGGGTGAGGCGCACCCAACGGTGCATGATCAGGTCCATCTTGTCTTCTGGGAGTTCCCGGTCACCCTGCTTGATCATCATCACGAGCCCGCTGTCTGAGTCGTCGTCGATCGGGATGAGCTCGGTGTCGATCACCTCGCCGCCCGTGAGGGCTCGGCGGATCCGCTGCGGCGTGCCGCTGGGCATGCTCGCGCTCTGCGTTGCGCTCGGCGAGGGCGCCTCGTCGGCTCGGAGTGTGGGCTCGCCGCCCTCGAGGACCTGCTCGATGCTGCCGCGCGTCCAGCCGAGCTGATAGGCGACCTCGCGGTGGATGGGCTGGATCTTCGTGTAGGTGGTGCGCGGATTCTCCAGCTTCTGCACGGTGCTGCGGCCGACGTTCATTGCCTCCGCGAGCTCGTCTTGGGTCAGCGGGATGGCCTCGCGGCGAGCCGCGATGGCTGTGGCGAGAGCAGGCCAGGCGTGATCCATGGGCCCATGATGCCTCAGATCCGTGCGACACGGTGAGTAGCTATCAAGCCGCCTGACCTGCGTAACAACCTTCTTCGCACTTCACTCCTGTCGCATCGCTCACATGTCATGCGAATGGCGCTTTTACCTCGTGCCATCTCAGCATACATTCCGGGCCCAGAACGTAGGCAAGAAGCTTGCAATCCGAGCCAGCGGCGTGCTTACATCAGCTGGTGACACCGAACGGCACCGCAATCTACGAGTTCCGCAAGGCTCGGAATCTGAGCCTGCGCACGACGGCGCAGCGCGCAGAGATCCACCACAGCTACCTGCGCCGCATCGAGCGCGGCGAGTCCGCCGGAAGCCCCCAGGTCATCCGCCGGATCGCCGAGGCACTGGCGGTGCCGCCAGCAGCGATCAATCGAGAGGAAGCCCCGTGACGACGCGCAGCAAGGCGCCGCGAGACCCGCTCCCCGAGACCGCCACCAACCTGACTGCCGAGGAGCGTCTGCGCTGCTACACGCCGGACGAGGTCGTGGAGTTGAAGCTCCTCCGCGTCTCGGCGCGGTGGCTCAAAGACATGGCGTACAAGCGTGCGATCCCGCACACGAAGGTCGCCGGGCGCATCGCGTTCCGCCTCGACCACATCGCGGCCATCTCCGCCGCCGGTGACGAGCCCGTCATCGCCTTCGGCCGCCGCGCCGCCTGAGAAGTAAGGCGGGCCACCCGCCGGCCTGGACCGCCAGCGAATGGCCCTGACCAAACCCGCATCAACTCTGAGACACCAGAGGAGCAGGCATGATCACCGATCAGCCTACCGAGACCGCCTCCGCCGAGCGCAACGCGCGAACCGCCTTCGCGTCGCTGACCGCATTCCTCGACGAGTACCCGCAGTTCGACACTGAGCCGCTCTCATGGATGGTCCGCAGCGGCGCGGTGTACGTCGACACCCACTACCTGCACCCCGACGGCGAGCGCATCGTCGCCGACCTGGCGACCGCTCTGCACGCCACGGTCCGCAAGGGCCGCGTCGAGAAGCAGGATGCCCCCGACGTGCGCAGCTTCGCCTGCGACGCCGTGTTCGACGGCACCCGCTGGTCCGTCGCCGGGTTCGTGCGCTTCGCCCCCGAGGACGGCGAGACCGGATCGGCCGAAGCCGCATGAGCAGCATCGACGCCCACACGCCGCTGTCCCGCCTGGCCAAGCGCATGCACGTCGACTTCGTCGACCTGGACCGCGAGATGGCCCGTCTCTGCCGCGCCTGGGGAATCCAGCGCGTCATCGCGCAGGGCGGAGCCCGCGGTCCCGAAATCACGCAGGCCGCCGTCACCGCCCTTCACCAGGCGCTCGGTATCCGCCCCAGCACCGCCCGCCGCACCACCCCCAAGGAGTCCCGCGCATGACCGCCGAGATCGTGAAGTCGGGCGGCGCGCTCGCCATCCGGCCCGAGCAGACCGAGTGGACCCCAGAGCAGGCCGCCGTCCTGCGCCAGTCCGGCATCAGCGACGAGGTGACCGCTGCCGAGCTGTCCGGGTTCCTGCACCTGTGCCAGCGCACGCAGTTGGACCCGTTCTCCCGGCAGATCTACCTGATCGGCCGCTACGACAAGCGTGAGCAGCGGAAGGTATTCACGCCGCAGACCGGCATCGACGGATACCGGGTGATTGCGCACCGCGTCGTCGCCGAACGCCGGGAGAACTTCGGCTACGAGGACACGCAGTGGTGCGACCAGTCGGGTCGCTGGCGAGACGTGTGGCTCGACCAGGAGCCGCCCGCCGCCGCCCGCGTGACTGTAGTCCGTAACGGGCACCGCTTCCCCGCGATCGCGCTGTATCGCGAGTACGTCCAGACGGGCAACTACGGCCCGCAGGGGCTATGGGGCAAAATGCCCGCCGGACAGCTCGCGAAGTGCGCCGAGGCTCTCGCGCTGCGGAAGGCGTTCCCGCACGACCTCGCCGGGGTGTACACCGCGGAGGAGATGGCCCAGGCCGACAACCCGGCCCCGGCTGAGCAGCAGCGCCCTCCGCAGCCCGCCGCCAACGCTCCGCGCTCCGGGCCGGAGCAGAAGATGGCCGAAGACGCGGCGCACACCCTCGATCCAAACGTGGTCCGCGAGCTGTACCGGGTGGGCGCGGCCGAGCAACTGCTCACCGCACAGGTGATGACGCCTCTCGGGACGATGGCGCTGGGCGACTACCTGATCGACCGGGGTCAGCAGCTGAGCGCGGCCGCCTCGCAGCAGCCCGCGGCCTCCGCCGAGGACGACATCCCGGACGCCGAGCGCGCCGCCGCGCTCGACGAGCTGCGCGCGGCCGCGTCAGTGGTCGGACTCCGGCCGGAGGACCTGGAGGACGGCTTCGCGACGCAGTACCGCCACAGCACCGCTGAGGGCACGGTCGAGGAGCTCCGCGCGCTGACTCAGGTGCTCACCCGAGGTGCCGCATGAGCCTCAAGGACGACGTACTTCTCCAGGCCACCCTCGCCGCACTCCACGACACCATCGGCGAAGAGCTGGCCACGGTGAAGGCCCGCGTGGACACCGGGCTCGCCGAGGCCAAGAAGACCACGGGCACGCAGAAGCTCGGTGCGGAACTCCCGGACGGCACCGACGTGGCAACCGTCACCTGGGTCTCACCCGCGGCCGCCGCCACGGTGACCGACGAGAACGCCTTCCGCGAATGGGTCCGCCAGCATCACCCGGACCAGATCCACGCACGCGTCGTCGTCGAGGTCCGCGAGGCGTTCGCTAAGGGGCTGCTCAAGGAGATGACGGCAGCCGGCGTCGCGCAGTGGTGCGACACGGAGACAGGCGAGGTTCACACCGTGCCGGGCGTCACGTTGGTCGGCCGCCGTGCGTACCAGCGCCTGCTGTTCAAGAAGACCAACGGTCGTGAGGTCGGCAAGGAAGCGATCGTCTCGGCCTGGCGTGAGGCGCGGGCCGCAGTTCCGGGCCTGGCCCCGCAGGCGCTTCCCGCAGCCGAGTGACCCGGGCGGCCGCCACCACGCGGCCGCCCCACCCCCCAACTCACCTTCCACCACGAAGGAGCCGAGATGTTCGGCAAGAAGCACCGGCACCGCGCCGACGACCTGGCAGACCGCCTCGACACCGCACACCAGACCATCGAGCAGCTGAAGGCCGATGTCGCCACGGCCGAGTTCAACCAGCGGACCGCGATCGACGCGCGCGTGCTGGCCGAGAGCATCACCGCGCAGCAGCGCGGTGAACTCGTGCGCCGCGCGGGAACGATCCTGCGCCTCCGCGAGACCAACACGGCCCTGGAGAAGCGGGTCGCCGAGCTCCAGGCCGCCAACGAGACCGCATACACCGACCTCGCCTCCCGCTCCGGCGCCAACGGTGAGGCCGGCATCCCGCGCCAGCGCGAGGACGGTGCCGCATGAACCTGTTGGACCGTCTACTCCCGGGCACGGGCGCGCGCGGCCGCACCTACTCCGTGTGGCTCGCGATGCAGGAGCGCGTCGCCGACATGGACGACCAGGATCGGCTGATCGCGGATCTGGTCCGGCAGCGCGACGACGCCCTCGCCATGGCCAGCGCGGCGGCCGCGCAGGTCGAGGAGTTCCGCCAGCGGGTCAACGAGGCCGAGGCCAACGCCGAGCGTGCCCGGCGCGACGCCGAGGACGCCCAGGCCGAAGCCACGCGGCTCCGCGCGGAGTTGGCCAACGCCACGGCCGTCAGCGTGTCCATGTACACCTCGGACGCCCCGACCGAGGAATTCGAACTCCCGCCGGTGGTCAGCCTGATGGCGCGAGGAGCCGCGTGATGGCCGCCGGACTGCTGGAAGTGCACCCCACGGGGCAGGCCACCAGCAAGCAGATCCCGCACGGCACCGTCTCCGGAGCCAAGTACCACAAGTGCCACTGCCTGCCCTGCATGGACGCCGCCGCCGAGTACCAGCGACGTCGCAACCGCCGCCAGGGCTACGGCACCTGGCAGCCCCTGATCGACGCCGCACCCGTCCGCGCCCACATCGAGCAGCTGCACGCCGAAGGCATGGCCTACGAGCACATCGCCACTGCGGCAGGCCTAAAGCTGCCCAACCTGAACCGCATCCGCGGCGCGATCCCCAGCAGGCCCGCAACACAGCGCGTCCGCCACGAGATCGCCCAGCGCATCCTCTCGGTCCGATACACCGTCGACGCACTGCCGGACACCGCGTGGGTACCAGCAAGGGGCACCCAGCGCCGCATCCAGGCGCTGCGGGCACTGGGCTGGCCGCTCCACGAGCTGGCAGCCCGGTGCGGCCTGAACCGTCATTCTCTGGTCGCCGTCGCCAACCAGCGCGTCGTCTACGCGGCAACCCATCTCGCGGTCCGGTTGCTCTTCGAGGACCTGCACGACCAGGACCCGATCCGGCACGGCGTCCCGAAGTGGGTGGCCATGCGGATCCGCCGTGAGTCCCGTGCCGCCAAGTTCCCGCCGCCGCTCGCCTGGGACGACATCGAGGAGGACGGCGCGCCTGGGCCCGGGCCGTGGAAGTTCGGGTTCGCGACGCCGGAGGTGGGTGAGGTGAGCGCCGCCCTGCTGGAAGACGTGCGCGAGCTCGCGGACCTCGGCATCCCGCGCGACCAGATCGCGGCCCGCCTCGGGCGGTCTTGGAACTCGATCACGACCGCGTTCAACCGTGCCGGGTTCTCCGTCCCCACGCCCGCGGGCAGCGACGACGAGCCGCATGCCAGCGAAGAGGCGGCGTGAGGCTGTCGTGAACTGGCGCGATGGATCGCACTGGGCGCAGGCCGAGGCTCCGTGCCGGTTCTGCCACGAGCCCACGCACCTGCGCGACGACTATCGCCGCCCCGCCCACAAGGTCTGCGCCGAGGACCACCCAGCGCAGACCGCCGAGCCGCCGAGAAGGAGCAGAGCCCGTTGACCTTAAGCCGCCCGCCGCCGCGCCGCTCTCAGCAGCCCCGCGCCCTCGAAGGCCGCTGATCCCACCACCACCCAGGAGCACCACCGATGCCATGGTTCGCCGTAGACGACAGCGCGCACAGCCATCCGAAGCTGCTGCGCGCTGGCAACGCGGCCGTCGGGCTGTGGCTGCGCTGCGGGTCCTATGCCTCCCAGCACCTCACAGACGGCATCGTGCCCGGCGCGGTCGCAGCGATGTACGGCACCGCCCCGCAGATCCTCAAGCTCGTCCGGGTCGGGCTGTGGCACGCCGCCGACCACGACTGCACGCGGTGCGTCCGGCCGGCCGCAGGCGACTACGTGATGCACGACTACTCGCCGCCGAACCCGACCCGGCAGGAGGTCCTTCAGCGTCGGGCGAAGGCTGCGGCGAAGAAGCGGCAGCAGCGCGGAATCGCTCCCGATTCGGCCCCGATTCGCGATGGAAACGAGCTCGATTCACAGGGCAAAACGGATCCGATTCACAGCCCTGTTTTTGACGAACCGGCAGGTCACCGCGATACGTCCCGGGGGGACTCCCTTGAGACCTCACGCGCGCGCGTCCCCTCCCCTCCCCTCCCTAGTAATGGTTCTGAGAGAGAGAAGGGTGAACGTAGTGGCGGCCTCGCGCCCGAAGCTCTCTCTCTGATTTCCAGCGACTGGCAGCCAGCACCGGACGACGTCCGGGCCGCCCAGGCGGCCCGCGTCGCCAACGGCCGCCCCGTCCTCACCGGCGCCCAGCTCGCCGAGGTCACCCGCAAGTTCGTCCGCCGCATGACCGCCGACCGGCGCGAGGCCACGAACTGGGGCCCCCGCTGGCAGGACTGGGCCGAACGCGAACGCCCCACCGACTCCACCGCCCAGCCCTCCCTGCTGCTCGGCCTCGACGACGGCAACGCGCCCCTCTGGCCGCACGAACAGCCGCAGCCAGCGCCCGCACCCGAGCCGCTACGGAACTGCCCCGGCTGCGACCGCGCCCACCGCTCCGCCAAGCCCGGCCTGTGCCGCGACTGCGACGCCAGCACCGACACCCAGACCGCCTGACCAGGACGTGGCCCATGCCCGGAACGCCCATGCCGCCCGAAGCCCGCCAAACCATCGCCCAAGCCCTCCCCGCCTACCACCGCGACCGCCAGCCCGAACGCGCCATCGGCTGCCCCCGCTGCCACGCCCGGCCCGGCGAGACCTGCCACAGCGGACGCGGCCGCCGCCGCACCACCAGCCACATCGACCGCACCACCGCCTGGAGGAACCAATGAGCCTGCCGAAGACCGGCCTGGGCCTGTGCGGTCCATGCGGCGAGATCGTGCGCTGGTCCGTCACCGCGAAGGGCAAGCGCCAGGCCCTCAACGCGGAGCCCGACCCGGACGGCAATGTCGCCGCGCTCTGCGACGGCCTCGGCGTCTGGCGCTCCCGTGTCCCCACCGTGGAGCTCCCGCAGGCCGCCCACGAGCGCCTGTTCATGCCCCACGCCGCCACCTGCACCGCCGCCAAGCGCGACCGGACGCCCCGTCAGCTCCCCGCAGGTGTGATCTCGCTCGCCGCCCGCCGCCGCACCCGGAGGACCCGATGAACCTCGACCCCATCCTCGCCGCCGCGGCCATCTGCGTGCTGGGTGTCCTCGCCCTGGTCTGGATCGACCAAGGCGACCGGCGTATCGCCCGCGAAGAGCAGGCCAACGAGCAACCGCCGAAGCCGTCACAGCCGCCGCTCCGGTTCGAGTTCACCATCCCGCTCGACCCGGCGACGCTGCCCAACGCCGAGCAGCTCGAGCTGAGCCAGGACGAGCGCGACACGGAGATCGAGGCGCTTTACGAGCTGCTGCCGGACCTGGACGTGCGAACCGATCTACGCGCCGACCAGAGCACCGAGGAGCGCCCGTGAGCGACAACCTGACCGCCGTCATCATCATCGCGATTCTCACCGTGGCAGGGCTCGCTGCGTGGCTCGTCCCCGAGGCCCTCGACGTGATCGACACCTGGATCCGGCACCGGAACCGCGAGTAGCACGCGCCGCCCAGAAGCCGCCTGACGGCCGCACAGCCGCGCGGGCGACGCGATCCCCGCTCTGCACCCACCCCGGCGCTCCAGCGCCCACACAGCCTCGCTCCCGACACCAGTACACCAGGAGCCACCGTGGCCACACTGCCCTACCTCGGCAGCCCCACCAGCGCACGCGTTCGCGGCATCGTCGCCGCAGTCGCCCGCGGCCGAACCAACGAAGAGATCGCCGAAGACCTCGGCCTCTCCCGATTCACCATCAAGTCCCACCTCTCCCGCATCGGCGCCCGATACGGCGTCACCCACCGCGCCGGCATCGTCCACGCCGCCTACAAGCGCGGCGACCTCGCAGGCCTGGCCCCGGAGCCTCGCACGCTCCCGCCGCTGGCCGACCGCGAACGGCAGGTGCTCGACGGGATGAGCCGCGGCCTGGACAACGCCGCGATCGGCCGGGAGCTGTTCATCTCGGAGGACACGGTCAAGACCCACGCCCGCAGGCTGTTCCGGAAGCTGCGGGCGCGGGATCGGGCGCACGCCGTGGCGCTGGGCCACCAGCACGCCCTCCTGATCGCTCCGGCCGAGCTGGTGGCGCTGTGAACGCCGCCGAGTTCAACCGCCTCGTCCCGGTCGGCGCGCCCGTGATCGCGTACCCGTGCTACCGGCAATGCCCGGACCACGCCCCGCTGACGACCCGTACCCGCTCCGTGGCTTGGGACCTCTGCGGAGAGCCGGTCGTCAAGGTCGTCGGCCGCGCGGGCGGCATCGCCCTGACGCACGTCGACGTGGCCGCTGGTGGTGCCGCGTGATCGGGTCGCTGACGCGCCGCGAGATCGAGGTACTCACGGCAGCCGCGCACGGCCGGTCGCAGCGTGAGACCGCCACCGAGCTCAGCATCAGCCGCGGCGTCGTGCGCTCGTACCTCGGCACCTGCCTGGCCAAGCTCGGCGCGGCCAGCACCCCGCACGCCGTGGCGCTGGCGATCCGTGAGCGGCTCATCGACCCCGCCCAGGTCCCCGACGGGATCACGACGTGATCGCGCTGCACCTGCCTGGCCCGGCCAGCGCCGCGCTCCTGGTCACCGCGCTGCTCGCCTGCGCCGACCACACCGCCGACCAGGCCGAAGCCGCCCGTTGCCGCAACCTCGCGGATCAGATCGGCGATGGTCTCGACCAACTCCCCACCCCTCACCAGCTCACCGGAGACCCGACATGACCGACGCCCTCACCGCCGACGCGGACCCGAAGCAGATCCAGCAGCACCTGGCCCAGCTCTTCGCCGAACCCAAGCTCTCCAGCTATGTCGTCGCCGCCGGCCTCCGCATGGTCTCCCAGGAACTCGCCCGCCTTCACGACGCGCTGGCCAGCTCGGAGACCAACACCGAGCAGATCGTCGAGACCATCGCGCACCTCGCCGACGAAGTTCGCCGCGGCCAGCGAAAGCACCTCGGTGCCGTCGCCCAGGCCCAGAAGGAGCGCGCCGCTGCTGAGCTCCTGTGGCAGGTGCTGCTCGGGGTGACGATCCACCAGCCGCAGCTCGTCGCCGAGCGCCTGACCTCCGCGGTCGAGCGCGACCCCTATCTGGTGCAGCTGGCACACACCGCGGACGAGGCGCGGCAGACGGTACTGGTGCGGTCGAGCAATGCGTATCAGGCCATGGCGCAGCAGGTGCGCGCCGAGCTCGGCGACTGCCTACTCGCCGCCAGCGAGGCCGCAGGCGCGACAGCACGCGCGCAGCCATGACTGGCCGCCGCCTCGCCTGGACCACCGCCGCGCTCAGCGCCTTCGCGCTCCCCTTCGAATACCTGAGCGCAGGCGGAGACCACGCCTTATGGCCCCTGCCGCTCCTCGGCACCTACACGACCGTCGCGCTCCTGCTGCGGGCCATCCGGCTCTCCGCTCGACGCGGCTGAACGCCCGTCCGGGGCGCGCCCACCGCCTGCCCGCACCAGGCGCGCCCCCAGGCAGTGATCACCGTACGCCCACCACGAGGGAGAACCAGACGATGACCACCGCCGACACGACCCGCCGCACCCTCAAGCTCCTCCGCGAACACCTCGGAGACCTCATGGCCGCCCAGTACACCGACCCGGCACCCGTCTGGCCTCCGCAGCGCCTCACCACCGAGATGTGGGCCGTCCGCGACGCCGAAGCCCGCGCCGAGCGCGCCGAGCGCAACGAGTATGCCCTCGGCGACTCACCGGCCCCGGTGATGAACCTGACGGCGATGGAGACGCTCCAGCACGTCGAGGCCGAACTCCTCGCCCTGGCCGACATCGTCGCCGACGCCTGCCAGGAAGTCGTGCGCTCCGTCGGCCGCGGCTCAACCCAGGCCGACTTCGACGCGGCGATCGCCTTCAACTCCAGCCCGCTGCGCTGGAACTACAACGCCAGCTGGAAGCAGGGCCCGCACTGGGCCGCCGTCTACGTCGACGGCCGCCTGGCCGACGACGACCTGACCACCGGCCACTTCCGCCGCATGCCGGACCGCGTCCGCCGCGAAGCCGCCGACGTCATCCGCGACTGCTGGCACCGGACTGCCGCGGTCCTCGGCGTCGGCGAGCGGCACGTCGAGATCCCCGACCGGCCCTGCCCCTGGTGCGGCGGCGTCCTGATGCTCCACCAGGTCCCGGACGAGTCGCCGATGGTGACGTGCCAGACCGGCCGCGACTGCACCGCGCCCGTCGCCCGCGACCCGCGCGGGCGCGCTCTGTGGGACTGGCGGCACCTCGGACGCCTGGCCGGCGCCCTCTCCGCAGCAGAGCGAGGCGCAGCGTGACCGACACGGCGTCAGGCGTGCAGGTCTTGCCCAGTGAGGAGTGGTGGGTCAAATTCCAAGGCTCGTTGGATCACAGCACGGCCGTCCTCGACTGGGTCGACGCCCTCGCCCTCGGCGTGAAGGAGCAAGCGCAGGATGGCCCGCTGTTCCTCGTCGGCGGCGGCGAAAGCACCCGTGGCCACCCACATGACCTTGTCGGCCGGGATCGCGAGTATGCGCTCGTCCATGGGTCAGCTCCCGTTCCGGGCCGCGCTCGCGCAGACGATGTCGCGGGCGACCGCGAGCGGGGTGTCGTCCCAGCCGAGCAGGCCGCGAGTCACCGCGATGGCGGGGACGATCGCGACGCCTGTGTCGGCAAGGTGCTGCTGGACGGCGTCCATGCCGCATCTATCCAGGATCGGCCGGCACTCCTCGACAACAGGCAGCAGGAAGTCAAGGCCGTTGCCGCCGAGCTGCTTGGCGCGTGGGAACACGGGGCGGGTCGGGTCCACGGGTCAGTCCGTTTGGTGTCGGTTCGGGTTGGCGGTGGCTGGCGCGTCGATGCTGTCGCCGTCGCCGGAGCTGGCGCGCTCGGCGTCGACCCGGTCTGCGATCTTCCGGGCCCACTCGCGGCTGTACGGCGTGTGCTGCTCGATCGTCGTGAGCGGGACGCCGGCCGCGCGGGCGTCGGCGATCAGCTCGTCCAGCGCGGTTCGGGTCGCAGCGTGCTTCACGGTGGCGGCGTCGAGGCGGCGCAGCCAGGCAGCGAGCTCGTTGGCGGGTGGCTTCGGCGTCATGGGCTGCATCGTCTCACGGCATGCCGCCAAGTGACTAGGCAGCAAGCTGCCAACAAAGTTCGCGCAATACTGCCAACTTTGTTGCACTTGATAGCCATGCTGGACATACTGAAAGTGCCAAGAAAGTTGGCAGTCTGAATCGAGTCGAGGAGCGCACCATGAGCGGCATCGCCAGCGACGACAAGACCCACGTCCGGATCATCAACGGCGTCGCTGAGCTCATCACCTGGCAGGAGGCCTCCGACGAGGTCAACGCCGCGCAGATGGGGCCGAAGCGTCGGCAGCTGGTCCGGACGATGTCGTCCGACGACAACGGCCGCACCCACCACATCGACTACTACGACGGCCGCAAGGTCACCGTCCGCGACGCCACCGACGCCGACCAGCCGGCCGCCTCGGTGCCGATCGAGCAGCCGCAGGAGCGCCACGTCACCCCGTTCGCGGGCGGCAAGGTGCACCTGGACACCCCCGGCCTTCGCTACGACTTCCCGCTGTGCCGCACCGGTGCCATGACCAACTCCGGCACCAAGTACCGACAGACGGACGCCCCAGTCGACTGCGTCCACTGCACGGAGCAGCTGCGCCGCCAGGCCGCCCGCCTGGAGCGCGAGGCGGCCAAGAACTCCTGACCCACGCCTGCCCGGCCCTTCGGGGCCGGGCCCCCGAAGGGACTACCGACCACATGGCCGGCACCGCATGCAAGGACAAGAGCCACCGCCCGAACTGGTCATCACCCGGAACGCCAACTACAGCGCCTTCAACGGCGGCCGACGCACCCCGTCCGACTACTCCCAGCTGACCTGCCTGGCGTGCGGCCGGGCGTGGCGCAGCAAGGCCACCTACGTCCGCGAACTGCCCGACCTCTGACCCTCAGGAGTCTCGTCATGCGCCGTCAGATCACCGCCCGCACCCGCTGGATCAAGGCCTGCGGCGCCATCGACTTCCTCCAGCTCAACGACCCAAGCCTCACCACCGTCGGCAGCTTCCTCGCCACCCTTGGCGCCGACCCCGAGCTCATCCGCCGGTACGCCGGCCAGGTCGGCATCCGCATGGCCAAGGCGATGCGCGCCACCGGCCAGCGCCCCGGAAAGCTGCTCGTCCTCGTCGACCACCGCTGCCGCCGCAGCTTCCGCACCACCCAGAACGCATACGGCCCCAAGCTGCTCCCGCTCCTCGCCACCGTCGTCCGCGACTACGCCCGGACCACCCAGCTCGCCGACCCCACCCGCTACGCCCTCACCGCATAGGAGACCCGTGACCGACTACAAGGTCGGCGACCGCGTCCGCACGCTGGTCGTGATGACGACCGACACCGCGATCTGCGGGTGCAACCCCGACGTCTGCCGCGACCTGCCCGTCGGCTCGCTCGGCACCGTCGACTACGTCAGCCCACCGCCGCACCCGAGCCGCCCGGCGCGCGCGTTCGACGGCTGCGGCGTGCTCTTCGACGGCGACCACCACCAGCTGTCGTGCTGGATGAAGCCCGACGAGATCGCCCCCGTCGACGCGACCTGATCGACCTCGCCCGGCTGCGACTACCCGGGCGCAGCCCCAACCCCCGGAACGGAGACACCGTGGCCACAGGCCCCGAGCACTACCGCACCGCCGAGACCCTCGCCGAGCGAGCCCGCCACTTCACCTACGGCGACGGCGCCGACCCCGTCGTCGGCGCCGCGCTGGCCGCTGAAGCTCAGGTGCACGCCACCCTCGCGCTCGCCGCCGCCACCGCCATGTCCGCCACCATCGACCAGGACCCCGACACCGGCCTCCCGCCGGCCGACGCGAACGCCTGGTACGACGCGTGCGGCGTGAAGACCGGAAAGGCCCGCCGGTGACCCAGCTGCCCCGCACCACGGCCACCGGCCGGGGCTACCTCCGCCGCTTCGCCGACACCGAGGTGTACGTCTACCTGCGCCCCGACAAGCCCGGGAACGGCGTCTCCCGCACGGCGCTGGACCGGCTGCTCGCCGACGGCCTGGTCGAGCTCGGCGACCGCATCCCGCGCCTCGGCCGCGCCGTCCTCAACGCCGGGAAGGACGACCATGCCTGAGCGCGTCTACATGAACCGCCGACCCGGCGAGGAATGCATCCACATCGAGATCACCCCCGCCGAGATCCCCGCGCTGCTCTTCGGCAACGAGCCCGAGACCGGCGCGTTCATGTCCCTGCTCGTTGAGGCCGGAGCGCAGTTCGAGAAGGACAGGAAGGCCCGAGGTGACTGACGACCTGCGCGAGCGCATCGCCGCCCTGGCCGCAGCTTCCAAGGGGCACTGACACATCGGTTATCGCTGCGCCGTCTCGTGCCGGGTGAGTTCGTAGCCGATCGCGAACAGGTCGCTACGCCACACCGTGTCGTTGATCTCGACGACTTCACCGCGAGGTGAAAGGCACAGCCGGATCACGCGCTGAAGCGGCACACCCGGCGGCGCAGCGAGCAGTTCACGCTCAGCCTCGGACGGCATGCGGCAGGTCACGATCTCCTGCCACTCCAACAGGCCGTAGCCCATCTCCTCCAGCCGGTCGTAGATGCCGCCGTGGCCGGTGTCCGTCTGCTCCAGGACGGTGCCGCGCGCAATGGAGGCGGGTAGCCAGGACGCCGCCAGCTGCTTCGCGTTGCCGGTGTCGGGGTCGCCGATGACACGGTCGCGGACCAGCTGCGGCTCGCTGGCCGGGGCGCCGAGGAGTGCGGCCAGGTCGCGGGGCGGAGTCTCGTAGGCGATCCGTGTTGGAGCAAGGGCGCGCCAGCCCTGCGCGGTCGGGTCGAAGTAGTAGCCGATCTCATCGCGGCGGACTTGGCGCTCCCTCATGACCGGTTTGGGGATGGCGCGGTCGAGGACGACGGTGCCGCGGCGGCGCACCGCCTGGACCAGGCCCTCGCGTTCGAGGACCGCGATCGCTTCGGCGACGGTCGTCTTGGAGACCTGGTGCTCGGCCATGAGCTCGGTGAGCTTCGGCAGGGTCGCCCCGGGTGGGTACTCGCCTGAGCTGATGGCGGTACGGAGGGTGTCTGCGAGGCGGCGGTAGGCGGGTGTGTTCACTGGGGCTCCTTTCTCTCCACAACTTAGTCTCAGGACTATTGACGAGTCGACAGGTCCGCAGGATGCTCCTAATAGTCCCGGGACTAATGGACTGTCAGGTCATACCGACTGGAGGCAACCCAGTGACGACTCTCGAAACCCGGCGCACCGGCCGCGAGCTGGTCAAGCCGATCCTGTTCGACAAGCTCGCCGCCCGGATCGTCAAGGACCACCCGGAGCACGCCGACATCGCGGAGCGGATCACCGAGCAGGCCCTCGCGTTCCTCGGCACGGCAGCGACCGCCACCCAGCCCATCGGCCCGTCCGCGCTGGTCGACATCGGCTGGCACACGTTCATCCTGCACACCCGCGACTACGCCCGGTTCTGCGACCGAATCGCGGGCCGGTTCATCCACCACGAGCCCAACGAGCCCCGCGAGGTCGGGGCGCCGCTGTCGGCGACCGTCGACGTGATGCGCGCCAGCGGCTACCTGATCGACGCCGACCTGTGGGGCGTCGGCGGCAAGGAGTGCACCAGCAACTGCTGCCAGCAGGACCGCTGCCAGGCTCCCGACGCCCGCATGGCCGACTGCCAGTCCCGCTGCACCCAGTGCCACCAGGGATGCACCGACAGCCCCAGCCACTGAGCACGTAACCTGCGCCCGGCCACTACCGTTGAGTGGCCGGGCGCTGACCGTTCCCCGAGAGGAGACCGCCGTGTCTACCGCCATCGCCGACGCGTGGGAGCGCTACGCCACCAGCGGGCGCACGCCGCGCCGCGAGAAGAACGCCGCCGGACAGTCCACCTGGTTCAACTGGACCAGCCACGCCGACCACGGACCGGACGAGACGGCTCTGGGGCCAGTGGGCGGACGGCGAGTGCTGGAGCTCGGCTGCGGGACCGGCTGCAACCTCGCCCACCTGGCGACACTCGGCGCGCACGGCACCGGCGTTGACGTATCGCCAACGCAGGTCGACAAAGCCCGCGCGCGATGGGGGCACCTCGGCATCGAGTTCACGACTGGCGAGGCTGTCGACTACCTCGCCGATGGTCGCGAGCAGTTCGACGTGATCTACAGCGTGTTCGGCGCCCACTGGTTCACCGACCCGGCCAAACTGCTCCCCCCCGCGCGGAAGCGGCTCAGGCCTGGCGGGGTGTACGCGTTCTCCCACACCGCGCCCGCGGACGTGGCACCGCCCGCCCCGAAGGCCCTGATCCCCCGCTACGACCTCGACCCGGCGACGTGGGGCGCGCTGCTCCTCGACCACGGCTTCCAGGACGCACACGTTCAGCTCGTGCCACCCCCGACCGAAGGCGGCCACCGCACTCTCTTTGCCACAGCCCGAGCGTGAGGAGCGCCTGATGGACGAGTACATCGCCGAGCAACATCGCGAGTTGGTCGCGGCATACCGCGCGGCCGAGGCCGAGACGGACGAGTCCGTCTGGTCGGATCGCCCGGACGCGATCAACCGGGCCGTCGTCTTCGACTCCCGACCGCGCGACTGAGGCACCGAAGGGCCCCGTATCGCCGCACGCAGGCGATGTGGGGCCCTTCCGTGCGCCCAGCTAGCCGCGGGGCACCCACCTGACGCCGGACAACGCGTCCTCGACCAGCTGCACCTGCCGGACGAGGTTGTTGAGTCGCTGGCCTTCCTCCTTGTAGGCGGCCAGCTTCTCCTCTATCTGCTGCGGCTCGAACTGGTCGGCCAGCTCGACCCGGGCCCGCGCGTAGGCCTCCCGCATCGCTTTGAGCTCGCCCTCGGCGAGGTAGCGGCAGTCCCGGGCGAGCATGAGCGGGTGGTCCCGCAGGATCCGGTACGAGCGCCACTCTCCAGGGACCTGCTCGTACAGCCACCGGGCCGCGGATCGCTCCCAGCCGGAACTGGGCGCGCCGGGGCGGTCGACCTGCTGGGGCCAGCCCCGGGGAACCGGCGACCTGTATGTTTCGCTCACATGTTCGATTTAAGCACTACGGAAAAACCCGTACCAGGACGCCCCAGGGACACAACCGCCTCAGGCCGCGCCTCCGTTCACTGAGAGCCACGCCTCGAATTTCAGCGCCCAGCGAAAGAGCGCACGGCCAGCCCCGCCTTTTCGGGAAACGACCGCTACTTCCCCCGTCCGAGTGTCAATGAACATCAAGCAAAGGTGGTGCGTCTGCTTCTTCGCGCCGATCGCGAAGAAGCCCATCGTGGCCATTCGGGTGAGCGTCATGCGCTCCCCGCCCTCCTCGGCGGTCACGCGCAGGGCCTGGAGGTCGAACGTCTTGCGGCGGAATCCACTCGGCACCGTGATGGTCTGCGCCTCACCGTCGAGCTTGATTCCGAAGCCGAAGGGCGGCTTCGGCGGCGGCGCCAACCGATCTTGACTCACGAGTGCACCTCCCGACTCTTGCCTACGAGCAATCGGGCTTCTGACCGTCAGGCTGCATCGAGCGCGCGGAACGAGCACCCCGGCCCCGCTCCGACAAGTCGACTACCGCCGACCTGACATCTTGACTCGAAGCTACAACCCGCCGCTGACATCCGTACCGCCCACAACCCGCCGATCCGGCGGCTCTCACGATTTGCGACCCTTCTTTCCGCCGCCCGGGAGTCGCAGGACATCTTTGCCCTTCTTATCCACGAACCGGGTGAGAGCCTGCTGCGAGGCACCGAACAGTGCTGCCCAGGTGAGGATCTGGTTGGGCGTCTCCAGCTTGTCAAGGCCGGGAATCAGACCGGCGTTGATCAACGTCACGCCGAGAACCGCCGAGACCGCTCCAGCCGGAAGCTTGAGGATGGCCAGGGACAGTGGAACCCAGTACGGCGGTCGCTTGCGGGGCATCTTCCGCAGTGCCACCGCAGCGGTGAGAGCGGCGGCCATCAGGCCGAAGATCTCGACGATGAGAACATCGAAGAATTCCTGATCGGGCATGTCGGGTTCCGAGTCTACGGGGTCCTGCGAAACGCTCTGCGTGTTCGGTCTGGCTACGGCTGTGGCGGTGGCCCTGGCCGTGGTCGCGGTGGTGGCAGTCCCGGGGTCCGGATCAGAGCTCGCGGTGGCTTTGGAGGTGGCGGCGGCCGTAGCCGTGGCTTTGGCCGTAATCGTGCCAGCGGCCACTGGTGGCACCGGAAGGTATCCGGTAGGGCAGGCCTGGGGAGTTGATGCAGGAAAGCAGAGCCTGATCATCGGCTGGTCGCCGTACGACGTGAAGACGAGACCGGCGGCTAGCAGGGTGAGTACTGCGGCGCCACCAAGAACGATGCTACGAAAGCTGGCGGCCCGTCTCTTTTCGACGGAGTCGGCGTAGTAAGCGGCTTCGAAGGCATTGACCAGGAGCTCACGGCTAACCTGCGGAGAGTCCGTGCCCTTGGCCGGAGGATCCGTGCCCTTGGCGGCTTTGATGGCCTCTTCCAATGCCTTCCGCACCTTGTTGCCCGTGGGGAGGTAGGTGCAGACAGCTTGGTGAACAGTGGGCACCCAGGCGGGGAGATCGCGGTCTGGCACTACTCTCAGCAGGCCGGTCTCAGCCGAGCAGATATTGGTGTAGACGCACTCCTCCGCGGACCGGAATCCGTGGTGGGCCGCAGTCCGGGCCTCTTTCAGGTTTTGGTCAACGCCTTTCAGCACTGCTGTTTGGGCGGCACACGGGTTACTTGCCTCCAGGGACCTGACCAACGCGAAGAGCTCGGTGATGTACGAGGCTTGCACCCGTCGCCACCCAGCCCCCGCCCAGGGGCTGAAGGCGTTGGGGGGCTGCTCCCATCGCCACCTGGCCCTCGCCCAGGGGTGCCACGGCTTTGGTTTCTTTGGCGGTTCCGGTGTACCCACCCCGCTCGGCGCGTTCGACGGTGCTGCTGCACCCGCCCCACTCGGCTTCGACGACAATGTCGCCCCGGCCGCCGGGTTCCGCCGTCTCGCCCATCGCCCTGCGACCCAAGCCCAAGGGCGCTTGAACAATGGCTTCTTATTCGGCGCCATACCCGCCACGCTCCCATGCTGCCGCTCGCGTCGCAGGACGGAACGGGCCGGATGGGTTCACGCGTGGCCCTGCTCCGGCCACGGTCGCCCCCGCCAGCCGAGCACCCGGCCACGGCCCCATTTGCACCGCAGTCCACCTGCTGGAGCCGCGGGGCGAGCGGGTCGAAACTCTCCCCGGACTGGAGTTGGAGGCGTAGGCTCCGAGCACCTCCCTAGGGAGCGCCCCGGCCCGTCCTCCACCAGGCTGGGGCTACTCCGTGTCCGCCCGCTTCTGGCTGCGCGGGTTCGTGACGCCGTCGATGATCTGCTTGACGCGCCCGAAGCTGATCCCCAGCAGCTCGCCGATCTTCCGGTAGGACAGGCCGGAGGCGTGCATCTCCGCCACCGCCCGCTGACGCATCTCGCGGACCTCGGCGTGTTTGTCCGGCCACTCGTCCAGCAGTTGCGTCAGGCGGCGCGCCCTGTCGGTGGCGTCCCCTTGCTTGCCCAGTGCGTTGATCGCGTCGAGCACGCGCCGCACCTCCTCGTCCTCCACGCCACTCCCTTTCGTGTGGGAGCGGGCCTGCCAACCCATCGTTGTGTAGGGTACTCTGCACAACAGTTGGTAGCCACGCTGCCACTACTCGCAGAACGGCCCCGGCCGATGTTTCTCACGCAGCCGGCCGGGGCCTGCCAACCATCCCGACGCATCCGGGAGGCCAACATGGCTGATCGTACGGGCGACACCCGCCCGACCCCCACCCCACTGCACATCCGCATCATCGGCACGCCCGGCGAGGTCGACCTCGCCATCCACCGCCTCCGCGACGCCTTCAGTGACGTCCAGGCCGGACAGCCCCGCCCGCTCCAGAGCGCCCCGGGCAAGATCCGCCTCTACGTCAAGGCGGTGCTGTGATGGCGTTCTTCGGACTGATCGGCAACGACCGGGCCATGGCCAGCTCGACGTACGCGGGCCGCGAGTCCGCCAGCGACCGGCGCGCCCGCAAGCAGGCGCAGCGCGACGCCGACCGACGCGACGCCGACATCCGGCGGCACCGCAAGGCCGCCACGTGCATCGACCGCCAGGTCGCCGCCGCCGAGGACGCCAACCGCCGCGCTGACAGCGCCCCTTCGCGTGGCCGGAGGTGGTGGTGATGACGACCCGCATCGCCCGCATCGCAGGCTGGACCGTCGTCCTCGGCGCCGCGTTCGCCTACACCGCCTGGTCCCTCTACGTCGTCGCCCACGACCGCTACGGCGTCCCCGCGGTCCTGGCCGCCTTCGCCGGGGCCGTCTTCGACGGGGCCGCGCTCCTGGCGCTCGATGCCTGGGCATCCGCCGCCGAGGACCCGCGCCAGTCGACGCTCCGCCCGCGCGTCGTCGCGGTCTGCCTGCTCGCCACGAGCATCTACCTGAACGTCACACATGCCACCTGGCAGCACCTCGGCACTCCGGCCGCCGTGCTCTTTGCCGCGCCGGGCATCGTGCTGTGGGCGATGGCCGAGCTACGCCTCGGCGCCCGCCACACCACAGCGCGGCACGCCCACGGGCTCGGTTTCGCCCCGCGTCCGGCGTACGGCGTGGAGGCCTGGGTCGTGCGGCGCGGCCGTGCGTGGCGCGCCTACACGCAGCACCTGGACGAGCGCCTCGACAACGCGCTCCCGACCGTCGAGCCGGTCGGGGAAGTAGTGGCCCGCAACACGGCGTTGCTCCCTGTTGCGCCGCAGGTCAACGGCACTCTGCCCGGAACGCTCACCGCCGCGATCATGGCCGCCGCAACAGCCCTCGGCCCGACGGCGCAACCGTCCGAAATCGCGGACCTGATCGCCCGCCATCACGCCCTCGACATCGACCACGCACAGATCCGCGCGGTCCTGTCCCGGGAGACGAAGCGGCAGAACGGGCTGTACCCGTGACCGACACCGCAGCACGCCCGCAACATGGGCTGCTCTTCCACGCCTCTGCCGCCGCGGCTGCGCTCCTCGCGCTGCCGTGGTGGCACCGCGCCCTCCACATCGGCGCAGACCAGTACGGCGGAGCCTGGGCACTCACCCTCGCCGCCGCGGTGCTCTACCGCCGCCGCCCCGGCTGGTTCCGGTACGCGCTACTCCTCGCCTCCATCGCCGGGGCGGTCACCGACATGCCCGTCCTGCACGACTCCGTTTCCTGGCTGACGGGAGCTGCGTGGTGAGCCCGCTTGAGATCACTGGCGGCGGCCTGCTCGTTGCCGCCTGCCTCCTGGTCGCCGTCGGTTTCTCGTGGTGGCGGAAGGGCAGCGGGGGCGGCCGGAAGGGCACGGCCTCGCAGGACGAGGGCGGTGGCGGCCGGTCCTGGCGCACACTGGTCGCGCCGATCCTGTGCCTGTCGCTGGGCATCGTATGCGCCACGGATGTCGGGGGCGGGATCGGCAAGGGCGGCAGGCTCGCCACCAAGGGCAGCAACCAACTCGGCAACGACGCCCTTCACACTCTCGCCGGAGCAACCACCCAGACCGCTACGCACGCGGCGCCCGCACCGCTGCCCGAAGGAGCCGCGATCATTGTCGTCTTGGGGCTGCTCCTGTTCGGGCTGGCGATGCGCAGGGCCGCGAAGCAGCGCCGCCGGGACCTCGGCTTCTCCTTGCTCGCTGGGCTCGCGCTCGGCCCGGCCGCGTTCGCCCTCCAGTTCGCGCACTCCGTAGTCGTCCCCGCGTTGACCACTGGCGGGAATCTGATCATGGGGAACATGTGATGGGCTGGCTGCGCCGCCACCTGATCCGCGTCGGTGACGGGTCGCCAGAGCTGTTCTGGCGGCTCGCCCGCCGCACGGTGGCCGGCACCGCTCGGGACCGACTGACGCGCACGGCCGCGATCCTGGTCGGGCTGTGGATCTGGTGGCGGCTGATCAACGTGTGGCCGTGGCTGACCGGCGTGCTCCTCGCGGCGTGGATCGCCCGGGCCTGGCTCGCGGCGGACGCGGAGGAGCAGCAGGAGGAGCGCCAGGCAGAGGCCGCCGAAGAACTGGAGCGGACGCTGGACGAGGTCTATCTGCGGCTCATCCTCCGTCACATCGGCGAAGAGCCCGGGATCCACCTGGAGACGCTGCTCCCGCTGATGCAGTCCGAGGCCCAGCTGCCGGGGCTGACGCGGGACGATCTGCGAGACCTCCTCGGGGCTCTCCGCGTTCCGGTGCGTCGGTCGCTCCGCGTGGGCACGCGCACGGGCGTCGCCGGGGTGCACCACGACGACGCCGTCCAGGCGCTGAAGGAGTACCTGGCTCGGCTCCCCTCCCCCGAGGTGTAGCCGGGTGTGTAGGACGGGGCGTAGTCGCAGGTCGTAGGCGGTGCGCCCCGGTGTGTAGGACCGCTGTAGGCGTTGGTGTAGGGCCCGTGTAGGCCGTCTCTTCGGAGGCGGCCACATGCATTCTTCGTGCACTATTGATCAAATCTGATCGACGAGAGACCCTTGGAAGCTCCGCGCCCTCGCGCAGACACTGCCCGAGGAGACGCATGCCTACCTGGACGCTTCACGCGACCGACGCGCTGCTGCACCTGCCCACCCTGGCCGCCGACAGCATCGACGCCGTCATCACCGACCCGCCCTACAACAGCGGCGGACGAACCCCCAACGACCGCACCGGCCAAGGCGCACGCGACAAGTACGTCAGCGGCGACGCCAAGCACCAACTGCCCGACTTCGCCGGAGACACCCGCGACCAGCGCTCCTACACCACCTGGCTCGCCATGATCCTGGCCCAGTGCCTCCGCGTCGCCGTCACCGGCGCGCCCCTGCTGGTCTTCACCGACTACCGCCAGCTCGGCGCCACCTCCGACGCGCTCCAGGCCGCCGGGTGGATGTGGCGCGGCGTCGTCCCCTGGCACAAGCCCATCGCCCGGCCGGCCATCGGTGGGTTCCGGCGCTCCTGCGAGTACGCCCTGTGGGCCACCAACGGTCCGGTGGACGCGGCCCGGAACCCGGTCTACCTCGACGGCATGTTCTCCGCCTCCCAGCCTCGCGGCAGCAAGCGGCACCACATCACGCAAAAACCGGACGGGCTCATGGATGAGCTGGTGAAGATCTGCGCACCCGGCGGCACGATCCTGGACCCGTTCGCTGGGTCGGCCTCGACGGGGACGGCGGCTCTGCGATCGGGGCGGTCGTTCGTGGGTTACGAGATGACGCCGCGGTATGCGGAGGTGGCGGCCGAGCGACTGGGCTCGCTCGCACCAGGAACCCGTAGCTGAGCCGCGATCTTCCCCGGGACGCCCCCTGCTGACCAACTGGCTGGCAGGGGGCGTTCCGGCCGCCCATGTGGCACCCTCACCGAGTGCTGCGCCCAGCTGTCAAATCGCAGGCAGAGCCCGGCTTAGCGGCTCCACAATGAGCGAAGAGACACCGAGATCCGCTCGGCGCTACCAAGTGAGTCGCTCATGCCCAAAGACCAGAAGCCGCTCCGCCGCTGCATTTTCTGTGGCAAGGCCCGAGGGATGTCCCGCGAGCACCTGTGGCCTGACTACCTCTCTGACTACACATCGACGGATGACGACACCAGAACCTCGGTCAGCGTCGGGTTCACCCACGACGATTCAGGAGTCGCCCACATCTTCCCCAAGGAGACCCGCGAGCAAGCTGGCAGCGCACTTCAGTTCTCGATGCGCGAGGTCTGCGAGCCCTGCAACAACGGATGGATGAGCCGCCTCGAAGAGCGCTTGAAGCCGCGGCTTCTGGGCCTTATGCGCGCTGAGCGAATGACCCTCGACGCTGACGAGATTGCCCTGCTCGCGACCTGGGCGACGAAGACCACCATGGTCCACGAATTCCTGAGCAGTCCCGGGGACGACCCCACACCCCGACCAACCGCCACCGCCGACATGCGGCGCTTCCTCATGAACCAGCAGCTTCCGCCACCTCACACGAAGGTCTGGGTCGCCCGACACTTCGGCGGCTTGCATGCCGATGTCCGGCGCGGACAATTCAGCATCGTTGAGCAGCCGGACCCGACATGGATTGGTGGCTACGAGGTACTCGTCACGACCCTCACGCTCGAGCAGTTGACCGTATTGGTCTGGGCCACGGATTCACCCCGCGCTGTAGCCGCTGCACTCGATCCTGCTGTGTGGTGTCAGGTCTGGCCCGGAGCACAGGGGCTCACATGGCCGACACCGCGGTCGGCCTCTGATACAGACGTGATGAACGTGATCTACCAGGTCGGGGCCCGATACCCGAAAGTCAACACAGTGCTGGTCCAACGGGACGATATCGCCGCCGACATCCGACGCGCGACTACCCCCAGCAAGCCGCCCGTTATCTCTTCGTGACATTCGGCGGCTGATCCTCTACAGTCATCTCTCGACGCGGCGTGCCCAGAAACGGGTGCTTGCCACGAAAGCCCCGCCCACCGTGGCGGGGCTTTTGCGTTCCCACCGCCGTAGAGCAGCTCGGTCAGCTCGCTGCGCTCATAACGCAGAGGTCCCCGGTTCAAATCCGGGCGGCGGCACGGCTGTTGCCGGGCACAGCCCCCACGAGTCCCGGACGACGTGACCGCCTGATCGAGCGGTCGCGCACCAGGCCGGGCAGCACTGCTGCCCGGCCTTCCCCATTACGCACCCTGGAGGCACCCTCATGCCTGCTGACCTTGACGCGCTCCTGGAGGAGTACCTGCGCGAGCCCCGCGCTATCCGGCGTGCGGTCTCGCGCGACCTCGCCCGCGCGAACCCCGTCCCGCCGAAGCCACCGCAGTACGGCGCCGTCGGCCGGCGGATCCGCGGTCACCTCGCCCGCCGCCGAAGCCCGCGGGCCTGCTCCGAGTGGGAGATGTACCGCGACCGGGCCCGACGTTCCGCCGAGCGCCAGAAGTAGCCGTCCACCCAACGCTTCGGATCGGAGGCATCGCAGTGGACCTGACCGGACGTCATCCCGCGACTGTCATCGTTGCCAAGCACGTCGCGCACGAGCACCTGCCGCCGCGCCTCGCCGCGGTCAGCAAGCCGTGCCACGACCTCGCCGAGCAGCTGCTCGCCAACTGCCCGATGGGCCCGAGCTCACCGTCGGCCTGCGGAAGTTGCTGGAGGCGAAGGACTGCTTCGTCCGCGCCCCCTTGGAGTAGTGGCTAGCCAGCCAGCCGCCGAGCGTTGGAATGAGTTGATGCCCGCCCGCGAGGCGGACGGGCATCAACTCGGTGATTCAGTGCCAGTACTGGTAGTTCCCACCGTTGCAGGGCAAGGCGTAGACGTTGCCGTCGCCATTGCCGTCAGCATCGCCGCTACTGTCGAGGCAAAGCCCGGTTTCGCGGTTCACGAGCCTCCATTGGCCGTTGCTGTTGTACTGCTCGTACCACTGCTCGTACCAGTTGGCTGGGCTGGAACAAGGCTCAAGGTAGACGGGCGCCGGGGAGGATGAATTGGGCTGCCAGTAGCTCGTGAGGCAGTATGACGAAGCATTTTGCGGGTGCTCCGCCCAAGCACCATTGGGCGAGTCCAGATTGTTCTGAGAATCAATCCAGTGGTCTTTGTTCATGATGCCACTGCACGTATAGCCGTCGTTGAGATCCGGGACCTGCGTATACACGTTGTATCCGCCGCTGCTGTTCGCTTCGTATGACAGACAGCCGTTGGTTGAATTGTCCGTCCAGGTCACCGTGCCATCGGCGAATGCCGAGCCCGTAGTAGTGAGCAGGAGCATCGGAATGGCGGCTGCGACGCCGACAACCTTGGCCATACGTGCCTTTTGCATCTATGTGCCTCACCGCATGGGACGATGTCGAAAACACCGACCAAAGAGTGCCTTTTCCGAGCACGGCAAAGCAGGACCCCTGCTGAGTTTCCCCCCCGTGGCCAGAAGTCGGCCGAACGACTCACAGTCTTCTCATAAATGACCACCACCGCAAGGCCAAGATCGTTTCCCTGAGGATCATTTGAGGTTGGGTGAGGCGAGCCTCAATCTGATTGATCGTCAAATTACGATCAGGGAGGTGCGCCGTGCCCGCGAACCGTGCGCAGCAGACCGCCACCGCTGAGCGGCGCCGCCAGGCCGTCCAGCTCCGCATCTCCGGGCACTCCTGGCAGGAGATCGCCGACCTGCTCGGCTACAGCTCCAAAGGCGCGGCGTGCACCGACGTCCGCCGGGCGCTGGAGAAGGCCGTTGAGAAGCTGTCGATCCCGCTGGAGGCACACCGGCAGCTGGAGATGGACCGGCTCGACGCCATGCAGAACGCCCTGTGGGACAAGGTGCTTGAGGGCGACACGAAGGCCATCGACACCAGCCTCAAGCTGATGGACCGGCGCGCGAAGCTCCTCGGCCTGGACGCCCCGCAGCGGCACGAGCTGACGCTGGAGGCGATCGATGCCGCCCTCGCCGACGTGGAACAGCAACTCGCCGCTGCTCGAAGCGAAGCGGCAGAAGCTGAAGGAGCTCCGGAAGAAGAGGGCTGAGCTCCAGCGCGTGGCCGCGGAGCAGCTGCGCAACCGCGACGTGTTCGCCGAGCTCGGCTACGTTCCGACCGCACGGCAGCAGGAGTTCCACGACTCCACGGAGTTCGCAATCCTCTACGGTGGCGCGCTCGGCGGTGGGAAGTCCAAAGCCCTGACGATGGAGGCGATCCGGGCCTGCGTGCGCTACCCGGGGCTTCGGGTGGGCGCGTACCGGCGCACCTACGGGGAGCTCAAGGAATCGCTGCTCGCCGAGCTTGCGCAGGTCGGTTACGCCAGCGTCCTCGGCGCGTCGTGGAACGGCACGGAGTACGAACTCCGGTTCCCGAACGGCTCGCTGATCATGTTCCGGTACGCCGAGACCGTGAAGGACGCCACCCGACGCCAGGGCGGCGCCTACCAGCTCCTCATCTTCGACGAGCTCACCCTCACCTCCCCGGACGTGGTCGCGTTCCTGGAAACCCGGCTCCGGTCCGGGCGCGCGGACATCCCCGTTCTCGGCGTCCGCTCGGGCACCAACCCCGGCGGCCCGGGCCACGGCACCGTCAAGCAGCGGTACGTCGACGCCACCGACTACGGCCGCAAGACCGTGGTCGACAAGCGCGGCCGTACCGTCCGCTTCGTCCCGTCGAAACTCAGCGACAACCCGCACATCAACGCCGAGTACGCCCAGGACCTCACCAGCCTCGACGAGACCCTGCGCAAGGCGTTCCTGGACGGCGACTGGGACATCTTCTCCGGCCAGGCCTTCCCCGAGTGGTCCCACGACCGGCACGTCCTCGACCCGATCACGCTCCCCGCCTCGTGGAAGCGGTACGCGGGCGTCGACTGGGGCTTCGCCGCCCCATGGGCCGTCGTGTGGTGCGCGGTCGACGAGGACGGCCGCGTGTGGCTGTACCGGGAGCTGAAGGCCCGCAAGGTCGGCGAGGCCGACCAAGCGAAGCGCATCCTCGCGGCGGAGGCCGGCGAGAACGTCCTCGCGCGGTGGGCCGACGACGCGATGTGGGCGACCCGCGGCGACGCACGCCCGATCTCGTCCATCTACGACGAGCACGGAGCGCACCTCACCGAGGCCGGCAAGGGCGGCCGCATCGCCGGATGGCAGCGCCTGCGCTCCTACCTGTCCGACGGCCCCGCGTGCCCGCACCACCGCGAGCAGGGCTGGGAGACCTGCCCGATGCTGCACGTCTTCTCCTCCTGCTCGAACTTCGTCCGGGACCTGCCCGCGCTGCCGTTCGCGACGAAGGGCGACCCGGAGGACATCGACACCGCGGCGGACGACCACCTCGCAGACGCGCTGCGCTACCTGCTGATCAACCTCGGCGGCGGCGCGTCCCTGCTGATCCACGACGACAAGCCGCAACAGACGGACGACCTCCTCCACCCCGTCGGCTTGTACGCCGTCCCATCCGAGCTCGCCCCCGACCCGCTCGGCGGCGACGGATCCACCCAGAGGTCCCCATGGGCGTGACCGACCAGGACCCCGACGACCAGCAGCCCGCAGACGACGACCAGGACGCCGATGACGTCGGCCCGCTGACCGCCGAACGCGCCGCCGCGCTGATCCCGAAGCACATCTACTGACGAGGGGGTGAGCGCGGTGGCGTTCTTCGACCGCCTGCTCCACCCCTTCCGCGAGGCCGCCCTCGCCCCGGCGCCGGTCCAGGCCGGGAGCACCGCACCGCGGCTCGGCTTCGAGTACGGCATCGGCCGCATGGGGCTGACGGAGTGGAACCAGGGCACCGACGGCTCCGGCAACGCGCAGAACCGGGCCGCGCAGCTCGGCGAGCTGTACGACGCCTACCTGGCGTGCCCGTGGGCAGCCGCGTGCGTGGACACCATCGCCCGCACGATCACCGCGGGCGGGGTGCAGATCGACTGGGACGCGGACACCGGCGAAGGCGAAGAGATCCCGGCCAAGCCCGCCAACGTCCTCGCGCTCCAGCAGCTGCTCAACTACGTGAACCCGCGTGAGGACATCCGCCAGTTGCTCCGCGGCTGCCTGATGGACCTGCTCGTGTTCGGCGACAGCTTCATCGAGGTTGTGTGGTTCCTCGGGCTGCCGATCGCGCTCTACAGCATCGACGTGCCGTCGATGCGGATCATCGCGGACGCTCACGGCGAGGTCGAGAAGTACGTCCAGATCACCGAGCAGTCCCAGCGCGCGGAGTTCGCGCCCGAGCAGATCATCCACATCTCTCTGGACTCGCCGCGCGGTGGCGTCTACGGCGTCTCCCCGACCCGCAAGGCGCTGCTGTCCATTACGACGTGGCTGTTCTTCAAGGCCACCCAGAAGGAGCTCGGCCGCAAGGGCATCCCGCCCACGCTCCACGTCGACCAGCCCGCCGGCACCTCGGACGCGGACATGCGCCGCTGGGACTCGCAGTACCGGCAGCGGAATCTCGGCCCCAGGAACATCGGCGCGCCGATCGTCACCCGGGCCGGTGCCGTCATTGGCGAGCTCCAGCCCGCCAAGTTGGCGGATATCGAGTCGACTCTCACGCAGTGCCGCGACGAGGGCCTGACGGTCTACGGCGTCCCGCCAGCGCAGATCAGCATCATCGAGTCCGGCAACCTCGGCGGCGGCACCGGCGAGGCCCAGTTCAAGACGTTCCAGGTCAACACCTGCCAGCCGTACGCGCAGGCGCTTCTGGAGAAGCTGAACTTCGCCCTGCTGCGGGCGTTCGGCATCACGGACTGGCGGATCAACTTCGGGGCGATCGACTGGCGCGACTCGCAGATCATCGAGGGCATCTACGACACCCGCCTGCGCAACGGCGCGTGGACGCTGAACAAGTACCGCGATGCGATCGGTGAACCGCCCGTCGACGGCGGCGACGATCCGGTGCTGGTGGACCGCCAGAACCTGGTGCTGTGGTCGGACATGGCACGCATGAGCGAGGCGATGATCTCGAAGAACGCCGCCCCGGCGGCTGCCGCCGGGATCGACCTGACGGCGGCTGGCATCAACATGCAGCCCGACCAGGAGCCGGAACCGCTCCCGCCCGCGCTGGCCGCGATCGCCGGTCACCCGCCCGGCCACGACGACGGCCAGGACGACGAGGACGAGCAGGACCCGCAGGAGATGTGGGACCTGGTCTACCAACGGGTCCTGGCCGAAGCGCTGGCCCGTGTCTGAAGCCCGCGTCCAAACGCGGGCGCTGCACGGAAAGTGGCGGCGTATCCACCCGCGCCGCCAGGCGCTACACGCCACCGCGGCCGCGCTCGTCCTGGACGCGTGGTTGCAGGACCTGGACAGCTTCGACGTCGACGAGCTGGTCGCCGCCTACCAGCGACAGACGGCAGGCCAGGACGCCGATCACCGCTTCCAGGCGGCGCTTGCGCTGATCCTGGGCGCGCTGCTCGCCCGCCCCTGGACCAACACCCGGGCCGCGCTCAACCTGTCCCGGGAGCGGGCGTGGCTCGCAGGCCTGGAAGCGGCCGGGACGCATCTGCTCCAGGGCGGCGGAATGGGGACGGTGCCGCCGGGCGACGTCGGCAGTCTGCTTTCGGCGCTGCTCGCCGCCACTGCCCGCCGCCTGGCACGACTCCTTGCGGCCAGCTCCGGGACCACGCGGCAGATCGCCGCGGCCCTGCTGGGCGCGCTGGGTGCGGGCGCGGATCTGCTCCTGGCCGTCGACGTCCTCGTCTCGCGGGCGTACGGGCGGGCGCAGCGAATCGCGTTCCAGGCCGCCCAGATCGCCCTCGTCGCATGGGTCACCGTCGGCGACGGCCGCGTCTGCCCAACCTGCGAGGACAACCAGGACGAAGGCCCGTACCCGCCGGCCGCACTCCCGGACCTGCCCGCGCACCCGAACTGCCGCTGCACCTACGAACCCGCCGACTCCGGCTGACGGGAGGACACCATGGCTGGCATCGCCACCATCCGTGGCACGGCCATCCGGCCCGGCGTGAGCCGCAACGGCCGCCTCTACACCCGCGAACTACTCGCCGCGGCCGTCGCGAAGGCCCGCGAGCGCATCGCCGCCGGCGACGGACCGCCGATGACGATGCTCACCCACCACGGCGCGGAGGACGACTCCTCGCGAATCGTGGGCCGCCTGACTGACCTGACGCAGCGCGACGACGGCAGCGTGGCGTTCACCGCCGAACTCGCCGACACGCAGCACGGCCGGGACCTGGCCGCCCTGGTCACTGGAGACGAGCCCTTCCTCAAGGGCGTGTCCATCCGCGGCTGGTGGGACGGCAATGTGCGCACCGTCCAGCACCAGGGCCAGCGGGTCGAGACCGCCGACAGCCTCACCCTGGACGGCCTGGACTTCACCAAGACCCCCGGCGTCCCCGGCGCAGGGGTCGAGGGCAGCAGCGAGCTGGCGACAGAGACCGCCGACGGCCGCCGCCTGGTCTACGAGTCCGTCACCGAGGCCACCGCCAAGCCGGTCCGCAAGCCCTACGGCGACGTCCTCTACGCCGACCCGGGCTACCGCGACGGCGTGAAGCGGTACCCGATCGACACCAAGGCCCACGCCAAGGCGGCCTGGTCGTACATCAACCAGGACGACAACGCGCGTCTCTACAGCGTTGCGCAGCTCAAGCGCATCAAGGGCCGCATCAAGGCGGCACTCAGGAGGTTCGGAGTGACCGTCAGCCAGGAAACCGAGACCCGGCTCGGCGACATCACCGAGTACTTCCCCGACAGCTCCGGCGGTCAGGGCGGGTTCTGCATCGACGCCTTCAACGGCCCCACGTGCCTGACGCTGCGCGTCGCAGGTATTGATCCCGCCGAGCTGCGCGTGATCGCCGCCGCAGCGATGGACGCGGTCTGCGGCGCACTGGCCGCGCTCGACCCCGACATGGACGCCGACATCGACGTCCCCGGAGCCCCACACGCGGACACCGACGGCGACATGGAGGCCGTCTCCGGCCAGCCGGACGACGACCAGATGGAGACCGCCCCGACTGTCCCCGCCGCCCTCGCTGAGACCGCCCCGACCACACCGGTCGGGGAGACCACCACACCCCAGGAGGTGCCCGCCGTGAGCGAGCAGCCCACCAACGCGGCCGTCGCCGAGGCGGCCACCCCGCAGGCCCCGGCCGCGACCATCACCCTGACGCAGGAGCAGTTCGGCGCCCTGCTCGACCGCATCGGCGCAGCCCCCGCCGCCCCCGCTGCGGAGACCACCGAGACCGCGCCCGCACCGGTCGCCGAGACCGAAGATCAGCGCATCTCCCGCCTTGTCGCCGCCGGCGTCTCCACCGCCGTCGAGTCGCTGAAGGCCGACCTGCGCAAGGAGATGCAGGAGATGGGCCCGCGCCGGGTCGGCCTTTCGATCCAGACCAAGACCACCGAGTCCGACATCCCCACCGACCGGGCCTTCCACGAGCTCCCCTCGGCCAAGCGCGAGCAGGTCGAGAAGGACGAGCTGCTGCGCGCCTTCGGCTTCGCCAAGTAGCAGCCCAGCCAACTGAACACCCGACCGCCCCAGCCAACACGAGCTGGGGTGCCCGCCATGGCAGCGATGGTCACCCGCCCCTGAAGCCCCGAGCCACCTGGCCGGGGCTTTTCTCATGCCCCGAAAGGTGATCTCGCCATGGCGACCGAACTGAAGGAGGCACTGACCGCATCCGGCGCCAGTGCCCTTATCCCCAAGGTCATCGACCCACAGGTGCTGGACTACCAGCGCCGGTACTCCCCGCTGGTCCAGGCCACGCCCACGAAGCAGATCAACACCACCACGTACTACTTCAACCAGCTGACCAACCGCGTCGCTGGCGGGTTCGTGACCGACGGCGGCGCCCGCCCGGTCAGCAACTCGACGTACGTGCAGAACCAGTACCAGATCCGGCAGCTCCAGGCCGTCGGCGGCGTCACCGGCTACGCCCAGAAGGTCACCCAGGACGTCATCGGAGACCTGCTCGCGCAGGAAATCCAGAACACGATCCAGGGCCAGTACTGGGACATCGAGACCGCCCTGCTGTGGGGCAACTCGGGTGCCACCGCGAACGACCCATGGCCGCAGTTCGACGGCCTCGACACCCTGGTCAACATCTACTCCGGCGTCAACCAGAACGTCATCGCGGGCGCGGGCGCGAACCTCTCCCTGTCGCTCATCAACCAGATGATCGACCTCGCCGAGACCAACGCGGCCATGTCGGTCTTCAGCACCAACTGGATGATCATCGGCAGCAACACCGCGTTCTCCATGCTCGCGGAGCTGTTCACCAACCAGCAGCGCTTCATGGGCTCCACCGAGGTCGCCGCCGGCCTCAACGTCCCGACCTACCGCGACATCCCGCTGGTGAAGACGTCGTTCCTGTCCACCCACGGCGTGCAGGTCGGCACCGTCACCACCACCCCGGCCGCCACCGGCGGCACCCTGGCGACCGGAACGTACTACTACCGCGTCGCCGCGGTCATCGCCCGCTCCGGCGAGACCATCGCCTCGGCCGAGGTCTCCGCGACCACGACCGCCAACACGTCCACGGTCACCCTGGCGTTCACCACCCCGACCGGCCAGGACGGCGCGTCGCCGATCTCATACAAGGTCTACCGGGGCTCGGCAGCGGGCGGCGAGACGCTACTCGGCTACGTCGACGCGATCGTCGGCACCGGCAACGACGGCATCACCCCCGTCTACGCCACCAGCATCGTCGACACCGGGTCCGCCCTGGTGCCACAGAACGGCGCGACCGTCCCCGGCGTCCTGCCGACCGCCTACAACGGCACCAACGCCGGGGCGAAGCCGCGCAACGCCGGAATCGAGGACCTGTACCTCGTCCCGCGCGACGCGAACTTCATGGTCCGCCCGTACGTGCGCGAGATCCAGCCGATCGAGGTCGCGCCGACGGTGCTGTCCCCGGACACGCTGCCGTTCGCGATGGCGACGGACACCTGCCTTGCGGTCCGTGCGCCGCGGTACGTGACCAAGCTCGCGAACGTCGCGATCTCCCTGTAGCCCACCCGCGGTTGGTCCGGCCCCGCCTACTCCCGGGGCCGGCCCCGCCCGCTCAACTCCTGATCGGAGGGCCCGCGATGCGGGTACGCAAGCTCCACACCGGCTCCAGCGGCCACGGCCACGTCTGGAGCGAGCCCGGCCAGGTCCTCGACATCCGGCCCGAGGACGCCGCCGAGCTGGTCGCCATCGACCCGCACGAGTTCGAGGTCCTCCCGGACCTGCCCGAGGCCCTGGAGGACGACGGCGAGGACCAGGGCGACGACGCCAACGAGGCGGCCACACAGCCAGACGCCGAGCCGGAGCAGGTCACCGAGCCCGAGGCCACCAAGACGCGCGGCCGGCGCCCCCGCGTCACCGAGGCGTAGCCGATGGCCGGGGACAGCGTCGCACCACTGTGCACCTGGGCTCAGCTCACCGAAGGCCCGTTCAGTGACCTGGTGCGGTCCTGGACCAGCACTCAGGCGCAGACGGACCTGCTGGCCGAGGCGACCCGGGAATGCGAAGAGCACTGCGACCGCAGGCTCGCGCCGTTCACCGGCCTGATCGAGAGTCACCGCGCCGAGGGGATCGACCCGGACGAGTACGTCGACTCCGGCGCGATGCCGCTCGACCTGGCCGGGTCCCTGGGCCGCAACTGGGCCGCCAGCTTCGGCAGCACGGCGATGATCCGGCGAGTCCACCTGTCCGAGTACGCCCCGCGCTACCCGGAGCTGTGGGCCTACTCCGACGTCACCGTCCAGGTCGTCCGCTCCTACGGCGGCAGCGAGACCGTACTGCCGGGGAACCTGACCCTGGGTCCGCAGCCCGACACCGGGTTCCTGTGGTTCCAGCTCGGCCAGTTCATCCCGGAGGCCTCCGAGCTCGTCATCACCTACGGCGGCGGCTACCAGACCATGCCAGCCTCCCTGGTCCGCGCCGGGAAGTACATGGCCGCCTCGATCGCGGCCACCGAGCTGGATCCGCTGTTGCAGCAACACGGCCACGACCCGGACTTTCTGCGCTCGAAGGCGGAGGACATCCTGGAACGCTACGTCCGATAGGCGGTGGAGGCCGTTGTCCTGGGCACCGTCCAAGCACCGCCGCAAGGGCCACAAGCTGTCCGCCACGGCGCGGAAGAAGATCTCGGAGCGACTCAAGGGGCGTCATCTCAAGCATCGCGTGACGCACCACAGCGCCGGGCGCCGTAAGGGCCACAAGCTGTCCAAGGCGGCCCGACAGAAGATCAGCGAGAAGCTGAGGGGCCACCACAGCAAGACCAAGCGGAAGATCTCGCACCGCAAACGGCGCACGCTCTCCGCGGCCACCCGGCGCAAGATCAGCCAGCGTCTCAAGGGCCGTCACGAGAAGCACCGCAAGAGCGCCAAGCGGCGCAAGTCGACGGTGAAGCACCGCGCCCGGATCACCCACCGCAGTACCCGGCGGCACACCGGGAAGCGGGGCTCGACCGGCCACCACGGCACCCGCAGGCGCGGCGTCCGCCATGCCGGGCCGCGTAATCGCCGCCAGGGCCGCCGTCACTGGGGCACCCACGCCAGGCGACACCACGTCTTGGACCGGCAGCACAAGCACCACGTGAAGCGGGCCACCAAGCAGGGCCACCACGGCAAGCAGCCCCGCTACCACTCCCGCAAGGCCCAAGCGGGCGGCCGGATCGCGCGCCGAGCTGACGCCGCAGCGCGTCGACACCAGCAGCGGAAACGGAGGCGCAGGTGAGTCTCGCTGACGCGGTCGCCCGTGAGGCGGACTGGCTGCTGACCAGCGGCGACGGCCTGCCTGCCCTCGCTCAGGCGGACGGCGGTCCGTTCGAGGTGGTCCAGGCCTACCTGCCTCGAACCCCGGGCATGCGGCAGACGGCGCTCTACGTCATCCGCCGCCAGTTCCCCACGAAACGCTTCGGGCAGCAGCGCCGCCTGGCGACCCATCACTTCCAGCTCCGCTGCCGGTGGCCGATCGGAGCGACGACCATCGGCACGCAGCTGGCGGAGATCGAGCAGCAGGCCTTCGACAACGCCCTGCTGCTGGTCGTCCAGCGGATCGAAGGGTTCGTCGGCGACAAGAGCCACGGCGGCCGGTTCATGTCCGTGGCAGAGGCCCCGAACGGCGCCGAAATCCTCGTCCAGTACGGCGACCCCGAGCAGGACATCCCCAACGGTTGCCTGACCGCCACGCTCACGTACACGGCCGACGACCAGGACTACACCGAGTAGGAGGCGCGCGGCATGTTGCAGCGCAACGCAACTGATCACCCGCTGGACGTGCCCGCGATCCCCGCGACCGTCCAGCCCGGCGAAACCGTCGACTGGAAGGACCCGATCGTCGGGTTCGAGCCCGTCGAGGCCGCGCCGGTTCCCGAGCCCTCACCCCCCAAGACCGCACGCAAGCAGGCCGCCGTCGCGGCTGGTGAGGAGCCGACCCCATGACCCAGCTCGCACGCAAGGGCATCCTCGCCATGGGCAAGGAGGTCACTCCGGGGGCCTTCCAGGCCCCGACGGTGTCGCTGCCCTACACCGGCTCCTCCGGCTACGAGGACGTGATCGCGTCGATCCGCGACGAGTCAGTGCGCGGCGACGACTCCGTGCTCCACGGCGTCTACCAGGGGCCCGCGCACTCCGAGTGGTCCATCGACCTGCTCGCCTACCCGGACCTGGTCGGGCACATGCTGTGCGCCACCATCGGCCCAGACACCGTCACCGCCGGGGTCTCGACCACCCTGTCCGCTGCAACCCTGGTGGGCGCGACCGCCATCCAGACGCCCGTGTCCCTCGCGGCCGGCACGGTGGTGATGCTCGACACCGGGTCACTCGTGGAGTACGCGTGGACGGACGGCACGGCGACAGGGACGGGCCCCTACACGTCCAACGTGACGACGGTGCTGGGCAAGATCGGCGCGAACCGGGTGGGTCTCCAGTACGCGCACGCGTCCGGTGTGGCCGCGGTGACGCAGACCAAGCACCAGTTCCAGCAGAATCCGGCCGTGGCGCTGCCGACGTACTCGTTCCTGTACTACGACACGATCCAGTGGCTGTCGGCGTCGTACGCCCGGTTCTCCGAGCTCGGCCTCAAGATCGACCCCAAGGGCGCGATCAGCCTCAGCACGAAGGCCACGGCCTTCCCCTCGGTACCCAACTCGACGGCGTCCGCCGCATACTCCACCTACGACCCGCTGCTCGGCTGGTCGTGGAACATGAACAGCGGCGGCTCCGCCTCGACGCGAGGACTCACCTGCGACGGGACCTTCAAGCGCGCCGTTGAGGCCATCTCCAGCTCCGACGGCACCCAGGCACCGCGCGAGATCTTCGCCGGGGCTCTGGAATACGACGCCACCCTCAAGGCGATCTTCGAGAACAACAACGACATCAGCCTGTTCCTCCAGAACACGCAGCTGCCGTTCACCGTGTCCGCGCAGCAGCCGGTCGCCCGCGGCGGCCAGTCCCTGTCCGTCACCTCGTCCAAGAGTGCCTGGACGAAGGGGAAGAGGGACATGGGCCAGGCGTACGTGCAGTCCGACTACTCGATCTCGGGTGTCGCCAACACCACTGACGGCGGCGTCGTCCAGGCGACGCTCAGCAACTGGCAGACCACGGCCTACTGAGCCGGTCTGCCCCTCTGTCTCCCGGTGCGCGGGCTGTGCGCGCTATGTCGTGTGAGGGCGCGGGGAGCGCGCCCCCACGCACCGGGACACCCATCCCCAACCCTCACGAAGGAGAACCACATGGCTGGATACGCCAACCGCACGATCTTGCTGGACTTCCCGGAGCTGTCCGAGGACGGCGACAAGGTCCACGTCATCATCCGCAACCCGAAGATGATGCCCGTCCAGGACCTCAACCCGCCGGACTTTCCGCTCCAGGAAGGCGAGACCGAGACCGAGCGCGACTTCCGACAGGGCCTCGTCGTCCTGGCTCGCCTGGTGGTGGCCTGGCACGTCTACGACGCCACCGACCTCAACGAGGACCAGGCCCTGCTTCCGCTCCCCGCCACACCCGAGCTCGTCGCCAAGCTGCCGGTCGAGATCCAGACGACCATGGGCGAGGCCATCAAGGCGGTCCGCAACCCGGGGTAGAAGGGCCGGACGACCTGGACGACCCGTACCTCACCGATGTGCTCTGGCCCGCGGAGAGCATCTACGACGGCACGTGGGCGTCCGGCCCAGCACCCGCCGAGCTCATCGACTTCGAGCTCATGCGCGAGATGCATTGGTCGTGGGAGCAGTTGGAGGCCACACCGCTGTACGTGCGCCGCTACGCCTGGGACCTCATGCTGACCCGCCGCCGCATCCAGCGCGAGAAGGACAAGCAAGCCAACAGCTGACGAGGAGGCCCGCGGTGCTCACTGTTCGTGGAGTAGACGACCTGCGGGCCGCCCTCGAGGAGATGACCACCCGCGTTCAGCGGGCGACGCCGCAGGCGGTCGAAGCTGGCGCGAAAGAGATGAAGTCAGCGGTGCAGGCCAAGCTGGAGCTCAAGTCGCATGCTCGGGGGACGCCGACGCCTGCGGCGCCCGGCGAGCCTCCGGCGAAGATCGACGGCAGACTGCGGGACAGCGTCCGCTACGACCCGCCGATGCAGACCCAGCCCGGCCTGTGGATGACCGTCCTGGGCGCGACTACCGTCTACGCCGCGATCCACGAACTGTCCGGCTGGGCCGGACGCAACCACGCAAGCTTCATCCCGAAGCGCCCGTACCTGCGCCCCGCCGCCGAAGAGACCATGCGCAACCCGGCGTTCAGGGCGGCGTTCGCGAAGATCTGGGCCGTCGCGATCCAAGGCTGACCTTCACGAAACCGCCACACGGCGGCCCGAGCAGGGCTAGGTTCCGGGGCATGACACAGCCCCAGCCCCAGCTGCCCATCGTCGTGAAGGGGAACCTGGGTGAGATCCGGTTCGACGGTTGGACCGTGACCATCCACCACTCCATGCCGGGCATCCCCGACGGCTCGATTCCCATCGATCAGCTCACGGGCGTTGAGCTCAAGTCGGCGAACGTCGTGCAGAGCGGCCTGATCACGCTGCTGGTCGCGGGCACGGTAGCGCCTCGTCGGCGCATGGCCGCCCGGGCCAACCCGTTGGCGCTCCAATTCTGGCCAGGCCAGACGAAGCGGTTCGAGGAGCTGCGCAACGTGCTGCTCGCCGCGATCGCGACCAGGCGCGCACCCCAGCAGCCCGCGGCCTACGGGCAGCCGCAGCACCCGGCACCGAACGCCTTCCCGACCCCGCCCGCCGCATCGCTCACCGACGAGCTCCAGCGGCTGGGACACATGGTCCAGCAGGGCCTGCTGACACCCGAGCAGTTCGAGCAGGCGAAGCAGCAGCTGCTCGGCGGCCCGAGGTACTGATCTGACCTGAACCCGTGGCCACCGTGCCACCCCTTCGAATTCTGGAAGGCGGTGGCACGGTGGCCGACTCATTCCTGCCCCCAGTCGTCGTCGAGCTCGGCGGCGAAGACACGGGGGCCGTCGAGGCCATCAATTCGTTGATCAAGGCGCTCGGGCGAATTCCCGACGCCGCCAAGGTGGCCGCGGACGGCTTCAAGCTCGTCACGGACTCTGTCGTCCAGATGAGCGATGGCGTCCTGGAGCCGCTCGACGCCGTCAAGGCCAGCATCCGCGGCGTGGCCTCGGCGATGCGCGCCCTCGCGAAGACCGTCCAGACGACGGACGACGAGGGCCAGACCGCGATGGACCAGCTCGCGGCCAGCGCCCGCGAGATGGGCGCAGCCGTCACCGAGGGCGCAACCGCGGCTCGGACATCGCTCGCCGAGCTGGGCGCGACGATGGGTTCGCTCGGCACCGAAGCGGAAGCGTCAGCCACGGAGGTCGCGACCGCGACCACCGCGGCCGGCGACGCTGCGGTCGCGTCCGGGGAGAAGTCCGCCGCGGCGATGTCGGAGACCGCCAGCGGCCTGATGAAGTACGCCACGGGCTTGGCAGCCGCCGGATTCGGCGTCTTCGAGGCGATCAAGAGCGCCACCAACTTCCAGGCCTCCATGACGCGCTTGCAGACGCAGGCAGGCCTGACGGGCGAACAGCTCAAGCAGGCCGGGATGACGTCGAAGCAGCTCGGCGACACGGTCCTCAACATGGGAACCCAGTTTGGGTTCACCGGCAATGAGATGGCCCAGGCGCTGTACCACCCGATCTCGGCAGGGCTCGACCTGAAGTCAGCGCTCATCGTCACGGCCGATGCGGCGAAGGAGGCGCAGATCTCCGGGGCGAACCTGGAGGACACGACCTACACGCTGTCGTCGGTCATGAAGGCGTTCAACTTCTCGGCGGCGCAGGCCACCCCGACGATGGCGTCACTGAACGCGATCGTCGGCAACGGGGACACGACGTTTCAGTCCCTCAACGACTCGATCAAGTCCTGGGCCCCCACAGCGGCAACGTTCGGCGTCAGCCTGAACTCCGTCGGCGCCGCGCTGGACTACATGACCGACCGCGGCGACACGGCTGAAACAGCAGGCACAAAGCTGTCGATGATGATGGCCCTGATGGTCGGCCAGTCGAAGCAGGCCGCTTCCATCATGGTCACGCTCGGGATGAACTCGACGCAGGTCACAGCCTCGACCAACGCCATGGCCGAGGCCTTGAAGAAGGCCGGCGTCACCCAGGGACGGATGGCGACGGACCTGAAGCAGCCCGACGGGCTGTACATCGCGTTGAACGACCTGCGGAACCACATGATCGCCGCAGGAGTGTCCGGAACCGAGGCGAACAGCCTGCTGGTCAAGGCATTCGGCGGCGGCAAGAACTTCAAGGGCGTCACCGAGTTGATGGACAACCTCGGCGGCCTCAAGGACAAGTTCGACCAGCTGAGCCAGGGCGGCAGCGTCCAGCAGTGGCAGGACGACTGGACGAAGGCGTCCGGCACGCTCAAGGTGCAGTGGGACCAGCTGAAGTCCGGCCTGGAGAACCTCGGCACGAAGATCGGGACGATCCTGATCCCGCCCATGGAGAGGTTCCTCGGGTGGATCCGCACCGGGGTGGGGTGGATCGCACAGCACAAGCAAGCCGTACAAGCCCTGGCAGCGATCCTCGGCGGCGTGCTGGTCGGCGCGCTGGTCATGGTCGGGGGTGCCATCGCTGAGGCTATGGCACCGCTCCTCGGCGTCGAGGCAGTGATCGCCGCCGTTGCTGCGGCGGTGATCTACGCCTACACCCACTTCAAGGCTTTCCGCGACGTCGTCAACGCGATCGCCGGGTTCCTGAAGACGGTCCTGGTCGGGGCGTTCCACCTGGTTCAGACGGTGATCGCCGCGCTGGTCTCGTGGTGGAAGAGCCACAGCAAGGAGTTCTCCGCTGCGTGGGCGGCCGTGGTCCACGAGGTGCAGAAGTGGGCGAAGTGGTTCGACGACAACGTCGTCGCGTGGATCCGCGCCCGGGTCGCTGACCTGGTGGCCTGGTGGAAGGACCACAGTCAGGAGCTGGCGGACGTCTGGCGCGTGATCTGGACGGTGATCCAGACGGTCGTGAAGGTGTGGTGGGACGGCTACTTCAAGCCGACCCTCACGATCATCGCGGCGACCTGGAAAGTCGTCTGGGGCGTGATCCGAGACGTCTTCAAGCTGGTCTGGGGCGTCATCTCCGGCGTGCTCACCACGGTGATGCACAACATCATGAACACCATCGCGATCGTGCTCGACATCATCACCGGCAAGTGGGGCAAAGCCTGGCAGGACGTTAAGAAACTCGTCTCGCAAGGCCTGTCCGACGTCGTCCACCTAATCGGAACAGCGGCTTCCGGATTCGGGACGCTGCTCTACGACGCGGGCAAGAACGTCATCCAGGGCCTGATCAACGGCATCAAGAGCATGGTCGGTGGGATCGGGGGCGCGATGGGTTCCATCGCCTCCTCGATCCGCTCGTTCCTGCCCTTCTCCCCGGCTAAGCAGGGCCCGCTGTCGGGCTCGGGCTCGCCGGATATCGCGGGGGCCAAGATCGGCGAGATGGTCGCCAGCGGCCTGACCAGCTCGACGGCCAAGGTGACCCGTGCCGGCCATTCGCTGGCCGGGGCCGCGCAGTTGGCCATCACCGGCAACCAGGGGCTCGGCGGTCTGGCGCTGTCGGCGTCCGGCATGGCTGCTGCGGCGGCGGCCGGGGCGGGCGGCGACTATCCGCCGATCATCGTGCAGGTCGACGGACGGCAGCTCTTCAAGATCCTGCAAGTCCAGGCCCTGCGGAACAACCGTCGGAACCCGACCAACGGCCTCGGCCTGGTCTACCAGGGCACCTGACCGAGCAGCGGGAGGTACACCATGGTCAACCCGCTGCTCGGCAGCCTGATCGACTCCTTCACCGAGGGCACCTTCAACACCGCGGTGTGGAACGGCTCCAGCTCGGTCGGCTCTGGCTACGTCGGGCTCGGGTTCCCCGGCTCGGCGTTCATCCAGGCCAGTACCGTCTTCCACATCATCAAGGCCAACGGCCCGTACAACGCCTCCAGCCAGTCCTTCTCGGCCAAGGTCACCCCGCTCGCAGCCGGGACGGGCGGGACGAGCGCGACGACCTATGTGGAGATCCTGGCCGACGCCAACGACCAGGTCCGCCTCCAGGTCAACACGGCCACCGGCAGCTTCCAGGCGTCAACCACCACCGGCGGCACCGCGACCACCGTCAACCTGCCCGCTTACGACCCCACACAGCACGCCTGGTGGCGGCTGCGCGAGGTCGGCGGCTCGTGGGCGTTCGACACCTCGCCGGACGGCGCGGCCTGGACCACCCTGGCGACGATCGCCTACGGCTGGTCCCCAGCTGCGGTCGCCGTGCAGTTGTCCTGCGGCACCAGCTCCGGCACGCTGACCGGGAACGCGTACTTCGAGCACGTCAACACCCCGCTGGGCGCGTCCACCCTCCTGCCGTCGTGGCCGCAGGTGCGGTTCCAGGTCGCCTTCAACACCGGCGGCAACATGTCGACCCAGCCGTCGTATGTCGACCTGTCGTCGCGCCTGCGGCAGTCCTGGTCCGCCGAACTGGCCGGGCGGCAGTACGAGCTCGACCAGATCCAGTCCGGCCAGATGACCTGCACACTGTGGAACCTGGACGGGGCGCTGGACCCGACGAACACGGCGTCGCCGTACTACCCCAACGTCATCCCCATGCGACAGTGCCGCCTCCAAGCGGTGTGGCCGCCGACGCGGAACCTGGTCCCGCAGGCCGTCAGCAACGCCACCGCCGCCGCTTCTCAGTGGTTCCCGTTCACCGGCAGCGTGGCCCCGGTCTCCGGCCTGGCACCGGCCCCGACCGGCCACGCCACGGCCACCGCCTGGACGTTCCCGATCACGTCGAGCCTCGCGAATCAGTACCCGCTGGTGACCGGCGAGACCGGGGGCAATGCTGATCCGCTGTCGTGGCCGGTGGTCGGCGGCAAGACGTACACCTGGTCGTGTTGGGCGTCCCGAGCCTCGGGCGGCGATGCGTCTCTGGGCATCACCCAGAACGTCCTCTGGTACGACCAGACCGGCGCGCAGGTCGGCTCAGCGGGCGCCACCATCGCCAGCGTCCCCGTGCAGTCGGGCTGGGCGCAGAACACGATCTCGGCCACCGCGCCCGCCACCGCAGTCGAGGCCCGTATCGGCACGTGGCTCACGAACACCGCGACGACCGCGGTGAACACGATCTACCTGACCGCTATGCAGTTCGAGCAGGCCTCGGCGCCAACGGCGTGGACGGCCGGCGGCGTGGTCTACCCGCTGTGGACCGGCTTCGTGGAGCGCTGGCCGCAACAGTGGGACTTCTCCGGCACGTACGGCATGGTCGACTTGACCTGCATCGACGTCCTCGCGGGACTGGCCCAGTTCACGCTCCAGCCGAACTTCCAAGCCAGCCTGACCGCGCTCGGACCGCGCTTCATCTACCCGTTCAACGACCCAGCCGGGTCGACGTCGTTCGCGGATGCCACCGGCCGGAACGCCCCGCGCATCATCGGGAACTCCGCGCTCGGCGCGGGCAGCGGAACGGTCACGCCGGGCAGCAGCGTGCAGGGCAGCGGCGCGGTCGGCGTCGCGGGCCCCGTTACTACGGTCTCCAACTCGCCGTCAGGCAGCGGCACGACCAGCACGGGGAAGTTCATCGCGACGTCGGCCAACACGTTCTTGCCCACCTCGGGCGGCTGGACGAGAATCATCTGCTTCCGCACCTCGGCGGCGCTGCCCCCGACGAACCAGTTCCTGACCCTGTGGGCCTCGACCGGCCCCGCGTTCTGGTCCGGACAGTCAGGCTCCCAGGGCGTGTTCATCCTTGGTGTCAACAGCAGCGGCAACGGGTTCGGTTGGGTCACGAACGGCGCGAACACGGCCACCAGCACCGTCACTGTTCCCGAACTGGTCGTAAACGATGGAAACTGGCACATCATCATTGCCCAGCTCTCCGCCGACGGGAAAACCTTCACCGTCGCAGTGGACAACTACGGCCACTACTCCACCACAACGACCGATCTGCACCCCAGCGGCTGCGTCACCGACGGCATCGGCGCCCTCGAATACCGCTCGATCCATGCATTCCAGGACGCGTTCGCCGGAGACCTGGCGTACGCCACCGAGTTCGACTACGCCATCGGCAACACCGCGGCGTACGACCTGGGCAGCGGCTTCGCGACCGGCTGGGCCGGGGAGTTCTCCTCCGCCCGGATCCAGCGCATCCTGAACATGGTCCAGTACCCGGGCGCGTTCGGCTGGGAGGGCTCGACCGTCAAGATGGGCGGCGCGAACCTGGCGGGTACCGACCCGGTGTCGGCGATGACGCTCGTCGGAGACACCGAGGCCGGGCAGGTCTACCCGGACAGCAACGGCGTGCTGTGGCTGAACGGTCGTCTGTGGCGGTACCTCCAGCCCAACCCCACCATCGTGTTCGGCGAGAACCAGGCCGCAGGCGAGGTCCCGTACCTGGGCGACCTGGCGATGGACTTCGACACCACGCACATCTACAACGTCGCCCAGGTGAGCCAGATCGTGGCACCGGGCGGCACACAGCCACCGGACCTATACGTCACCAACGCCGCCTCAGAGCAGACGTATCTGCCCCGCACGGTGCAGCGGTCCATCAACACCTACGACCCGACGCTCCAGCAGGCAGCGGGGCAGTACCTGGTGTCGCAGTACGGGCAGCCGCTGCCGCGGTTGTCGGCGCTGAACGTGGACGTCGCGGCAAACCCTGCGCTGCTCCAGCAGATGCTGCCGGTCGGGTTCGGGACGCGGGCGCAGGTGAACCGCCGTCCACCGTCCGGCCCAGGTGCGGCGGCCATCTCGGTGCAGCAGTTCGTCGAGCACGTCACGTGGAACGGCGATGACCAGGGCAACCTCAAGGCGACGCTCCAGCTCACCCCGGCCGGGCCGTACCTGAACTGGTGGGTTGCGGCGTCGCTGCACACCACGGTGGCGACCGCCTCGACGGCGGGCACTGCGACTGTGACGCTGTCGGCGCTGACCGGGTCGGCGACGAACCCGGCCGCCGCGGTGCTGGTGCCGGGGACGCAGCTGACCCTGTCCTACGGCACCGCGAATGCGGAGACGCTGACCGTGAAGTCCGTGGCCTCCACGGTGGCGGGTTACACCAGCGTGGCGGTCACCTTCACCGCGAACACCGCGTTCAACCACGCCGTCAACGACGTCGTCTGCCAGCCCCTGCCTGCCAACTATGCGATGCCGCCCGCGACCCTGGCCAGCTACCCGAGCTCGCTGGACGCCCTGGCGACGCTCTCGGCGTCCGGGCCGCGCGCCGCCTACTGACCCCCTCTCACCCGGACCGGCTCCCGTTCGCGTGGGTCGGTCCTCGGCATGCCTGGAGGTGCCCATGACGGGGCTCGCCCCACCTGTCCCGTATCAGTGGAACGTCGGCGACGTCGCGACGGCCGCGCTCCTCGACGCGCAGCTCTACACCGGGCTGACGTTCCTGCTCAACCCACCGATGTTCGAGGCCGTCCAGACCGCGACGGGAACGCTCATCACGAGCAGCGCCAGCAGCTGGACCCCGATCAACTTCGCGGACGCTGCCGGCATCATCGCCGACACCTACGGTGGCTGGTCATCGAGCACTCCGTCGCGCTACACCGCCCAGACACCGGGCTGGTACTGGGTGTCCGGGACCATCTGCTTCCCGAACAACGCGACCGGCAACCGCGGCATCCGGATCGCGAAGAACGGCAACGCGGTCCAGGGCACCGGCACGCTCGTCGGCGGCGCGGCCTCCGGCCAAGACACCGCGATCGCCACACCCCTGCGGAAGATCTACCTCAACGGGACCGGCGACTACATCGAGGTCCACGGAACCCAGACCTCCGGCAGCTCCCTCACCACGGCCATCGCCGGGGACGTCGACACCGCCTTCTCCGTCTCCTTCGCGCACCTCTGACCAAGGGAGCAGCACATGAGCACGGTCCAGAGCGTCACCCAGTACAGCGTCCAGTTCAACATCACCCGGACCTCCGACGGCTTCCAGGACAACGGCTCCATTGTCCTCGGAGACCCGTCCTGGACCGACGCGGAGGTCGGGGCGTTCGTCCAGGCCATGGAAGCGCTGCCGCTGCCAACCGGCTGCACCATCCAGGTGATCGTCGGCAAGAGCTCGCAGGCCGTCACCAGCTACACCACCGACACCGCGACCAACCCGATCACGTTCACCTGACCCAGCCCCGCCCCTGACGCCCCGCCAGTGTGCGGGGCTTTCGCATGCCCGGAGGCACCCTCATGTCCCACGTCCACGACGGTCCGGTCGCTGCCCACGATCAGGCCGGGTCTGCGCACTGGATCGCTCACGTTCCCGCGCACGAGCCGCGCGAACACGATCCGCACTACCACCTGTTCCACGCCGCGAAGGAGCGAATGCGGCGACTCGGCCTGCTTAAGTGCGCCATCCCCGGCTGCACCTTCCCGGGGCCGATCGAGCTCCACCACACTCACATCGAGTTCTCCCTGGCGGGCGGCATCGACCTGGACCTCGCCTCGCAGGCGTACGGGCACCACTTCGACGACGACAACGCGTTCGCCGAATGGTGCGAGTCGCCCGGGAACCTGGAGCCGCTGTGCGCGGTCCACCACCGCACGCACCTCGGCGTCCACGTCCTGCCCGGGCCGCTGTGGGAGCCGCTGCGCGTGTGGCGCGCGGAGATGGCCCCGCCCGCCGAAGTCATCCCCGCGCGCGAGGCCGCCGAGTGAGCCGCGTGACGGACTTCAACGAGCGGCTCGGCGTCCGGGCCACACGCATCTTCGGCAGCATGTGGACGACCTACGGGTTCTTCGCCTACGGGTTCCTGCCGGTCATCTTCCCCGCCTGGATGGCCACGCTCCTGTACTGGTCCAACAGCGTGCAGCTCTGGAGTCTGCCGCTGCTGATGGTTGGCCAGATGGTCATGGGTCGCGCCGGGGAGCGGCAGGCGCGCGAGACGCACGACGCGGTGATGGAGGAGCGGCAGCTGCTCCTGGAGGACCGCGAGCTACTGCGCCAGGAGCTCGCCGAAGAGCAGGCGCAGCGCAAGCAGCTGGCCGAGCTGGTCGCCAGTCTCGTCCCAGCGGCGGCCCCCGAATGACGTTCTGGACGTGCCTCGGCGGGGCGAGCGCAGCCACGGCCCTGATCGGCGCGATCACCAAGGTCGTTCAGTGGGTCCTGGCCGTGAACGCCGACCGGGCCCGCTTCGCCCGAGCCCTGAGCCGCATCGGCAGCGTACTCGCCGACGACGACAACGACGAAGAGCAGGAGGCCCGTTGATGGCCAGGACCATGTACGACGCCGTGACCGTGGCGAACCTCCCCGCCGGCGCGCCGCTGTACGCCGGATACGTCGACGGCAACTACGCCAACGTCACCGAGATGCGGGCGAAGTACCCGCACGCGACCATCGTCGAGATCGCCGTCTTCGCCAGCACCAACGCCGGCCACGTCCTCGACGTCGAGACCGGCGACGCCACCCCGACCGAGGCGCCCGGCTGGGTGCTGCGCCGCCGTGCTGCGGGCGTCGACCCTTCGGTCTACTGCAACACCTCGACGTGGCCCGCCGTCCGCGCCGCCTTCCAGGCCGTGCGAGTGCCCGAGCCGCACTACTGGGTCGCCCAGTACGACGGCGACCTCACCATCCCTACGGGCGCGGTCGCGAAGCAGTTCGCCGACCCGGGCCCGTACGACATCAGCTCCGTGGCCGACTACTGGCCCGGCATCGACCCCCAGGAGACCGACATGCCCCTCACCGCTGCCGACGCCGCCCTCGTCGCCGAGACGCTGCTCCAGACAAAGCTCGCCTCCCCGTTCCGGAAGGGCCCGGACGGCAAGCCCGCTCAGATCTCGGTGGCGGCCTACCTGGAGTGGCAGGACGAGCACTACGACCAGACGCAGCACGCGATTGCCGAGGTCGACGCGCAGTCGAAGACCAACGGCTCCGGGCTGTCGGCGCTCAAGCAGCAGGTCGACGCGCTTGCGAAGACGGTCGCCGCCGTGTCCGCGCCGACGCTGACGGACGCCCAGGTCGCCGCGCTCGCCGCACAGGTCGCGCCGGTCCTGGTGCCGCAGCTGGTCGACGCCCTTGGCGCGGCACTCGAAGCCGCCAAGGCCGCGCCCGCCGCGTCGGTGTCTGCTCCGGTGGCCGTCACCCCTCTGGCCACCGCATGACCGCCGCCGCGCTGCTTCAGCCGGGAGACTTCGGCCTCGTCCACTCCACCTCGCAGACCGGCCAGCTGATCGGCGCGGCGGAGTGGCTGGACGAGCTGACGCAGGGCCACTGGTCCAGCGCCGATCGGGCGTCGCTCTACCGGCACGCCTTCCTCGTCGAGGCCGTCGACGGGAACACCGTCCACGCCATCGAGGCCCGGCCGTCCGGCGCCGGCCGCGCAACGTACCGGCTGGATAACCCGGCGATCCTTTGGTCCGCCGGACGCCTCCGCGACTCGACCGGGCAGCCGGTCATGCTGACCACCGAGCAGCGGCAGCAGATCGTCGCCTGGGCTGTCGCCCACATCGGCGCCGGATACTCCTGGGTCGCCTACCTGCGGCAGGCCGCCGTACGCCTGCACGTCCCGGGTGCCGGAGCGTGGCTGGCCCACCAGGTGCAGGCCAGCGGGCAGTTCATCTGCTCGCAGTACACCGACGCGGCCTACCAGGCAGCCGGAGTGCACCTGTTCCGCGACGGCCGCGCGCCGTACGACGTCGCCCCGTCCGATCTGGCCGACCTGCTCGGCTGACCCGCACCACCAACCCGTCCGGCCCGCCAGCGTGCGGGCCTTCGCCATGTAGAGAAGGGGGCGGCCGTGACGTCGCTCATGGAGCAGCTCAGAACCGAGCTGGAGAGCAAGAACGCCCGGACCCAGGCGGGCCGGTTCGTCCGGCTGACTGCCGCAGGGTTCGCCGCGCAGACGGCCACGCTGGGCACCTCGCACCTGTCCGGGCACGCCCTAGCGGCGGCGCTGGTCGGCGTAGTCGAGATGGCGTGGCGTCAGTGGGCGCCGACCGTGCCGTGGTCGACAGTCGCGGCCAAGCTGCACCTGGCCGCCGTCCAGCAGGCCACCGCCCCCGCGCCTGCCGCAGCCGTGCCCGGTGCCCCAGCCGCGCCGAAGCCGCCAGCGGCAGCGGAGTGACCGCGCCGCTGTCGATCCCGGACGGCTCCGTGGTCATCACCCCGAACGAGGTCTACGCCGAGGTCCGGGCCACCCGCGAGGCGGTAGGGGAGCTGACCCGGAAGCTGGACCAGGTCCCCGGGCGGGTCGACGACCACGAGCACCGCCTCCGGGCGCTGGAGGAACGCCGGATCCCGCACAGCTCCGTCACCGTGATCACGGCCGTGGTCTCGGCCGGGGCGCTGATCGCCGCCGTATGGCCCGCATTCGGCCACTGAACCACCGCCCCCGCTCCTGCTTCGGCAGGCAGCGGGGGCGGTCTTCGGCATGGTGGTGACCTCAGGCCCGGAGCTGCTCCGCGCGACTGAAGCCTGCGCGGGTGAGCTTGATAAGGCCCGGGAAGCGTCCCTCGGGAGCAAAGTGGAACTGCGGTTCGGCCAGGCCAAGCTGTTGCAGGTCGTCGCAGGCGGCGCTGAATTCCGCTCGACTCACACCCAACTGCTCGACGAGGCCATCCGTCTCCGTCAGTTGGCTGTGTGACCGCTCATAGACCGCCACCAGTACGCGGTCGCGGAGGCTACCCGGCTCGGACATGATCACTCCCAGCTTCCGGGGCTATCTGCTTCGACCGTAAGTCGGCACCGGCCAAGGCGCCTGTTCAGGCGGCATCCGCCTGTTCGCGGGCGGCCTTCTTGCGGGCCTGCTCGATCGGCCAGCCGTTGCCTTCGGCGAGTGCCTGTTGGGTGACTGGGTGCCGGTGGATGGCCATGACGAGGGCGAGCTCGGCGGCGCGGAGGCGCTGCGACTCGGCGGTCTCCTCCTCGGTCCAGCGGGCCCGGTCGATGACCTGCTCCGGCTCGGGGAAGCGCTCGCGGTACTCGGCGGTCTTGAGCTGGGTGTAGTCGGCGAGGGCCAGGCTCGCAGAGTCGAGCTCGCGCTGGAGCTGGACTAGGTCGTCGGGGATCGGGAGAGCGTCAGCCATATGTCCGAGCGTACGTCCCAGGAGTGACAAGGCCCGTGAGGAGGTCACCAGCAGCCCAACGGGTCGTTCAGCCGGTACTGCTTCGGCTGGCGGCACGGACGGTTTTCGGGCTAAACGTCACCGCCCCTTGACGTGCTGTCACGTTCGCCGCAATCGTGACGTGTAAGACCACGTAAGCGACTCACACAGGAGGCTGCGATGGCACTACAGTTCATCGACTTCGACGAGAACAGCGGCGCGAACAACTCGCCCACCATCTGGGTCGAGGACACCACCGGGGACCTCGTCGTCCAGAGCTACGAGCTGACCCCCGAGACTCTCGCCGATGTCCACAAGAACCCTGCTCCCGGGCATCAGCCTGGAGTTCCGGCCGGGGAGCTGGTGATCCGCATCCCCGCGCGCATGCGGGACGCCATCAGGAAGGCCTGCGACGTTGCCGACTCGCTTTGAGGAGCCCTTCTACACCTGCACGTCCAGGGCCTGGCACCTCGAAATGCGCGACAGCTACGAGGGGACAGCGGAAGACGACCCCGACTTTCACGCCTGGCGTGCGGCCGGGTGTCCGGACCTTGAGCTCGACTGGGTGCGGACATACCTGAAGGACTGGACAGACGTCACCAGGGCGATGGTCGGGCGTGGCGTCGACGTGCGCCGAGCCCGCATTGTCTCCGAGCCCGTCACGGAGTACATCAGGTGGGAGCACCAGCTGACGCCTGTGAACCTGGACGGCGGGGAGAAGGTCCGCTGGCTCTCCCGCGCGGAGTGCTCTGACCTGTTCCTCCCCGGGAACGACTTCTGGGTGTTCGACGACACGGTGATCCGCTTCGGGTACTTCAAGGGCAACGGCGGCTACCTCCGCGACGACTACCGACGGGAAGCGTCGCTGATCGGCTCCGTCGCCGACGCGTTCCTGAAGGTCTGGGAGCGGGCCGTAGACCACGAGGACTACAAGCTCCGCTGACATGCCCAACTCGTCGAGCTCCAGTCAGCAAGAGGCCCGCGAACGCCTCGCGCGCCGCCTCCGGGCGTTGCGCGAGGACGCCGGCCTGTCAAACGCCGAGCTGTCGACGCGGGCTGGCTGGAGCATCGCGAAGACCTCGCGGATCGAGCACGCGAAGCAGGCCGCGTCTCCCGCGGATATCGCCGCGTGGTGCGAGGCGTGCGGTCGTGGGGAAGCTGCACAGGACCTGGTCGCTGCCGCCAAGGCGGCCGACGAGCTGTACCGTCACTGGCCCCGCCGCGGCCAGTCCATCCGACGTCTTCAGCTCTCCGCGTTCGCCGAGTTCGCCGAGCACAAGCTCATCCGCTCCTACTGCGCCGCGGTCGTCCCTGGCTTCCTCCAGGTCCCCGACTACATCCGGGCGGTCCTGACGACCTTCGCCGAGCTCCAGGGCATCTACCGCGATGCCGACGAGTTGGACCAGGCCGTCACCGCACGCCTCGCACGACGGCAGCTCCTCGCGTCCGGGCACCTGCGGTTCGTGTTCCTCATCGACGAGGCGGCCCTCTGGCGGCGGATCTGCGCCCCGGAAGTGATGGCCGAACAGCTCGACTTCCTGCTCGACGCACCAGCCCGGTTTCCGTCGCTGGTGCTCGGCATCATCCCCTTCGGCGCGCAGCTCGCCTTCGAGGACTTCTACCTCTACGACTCCGCGAAGGTGTCCGTGGAGACGATCAGCGCCTACATCCAGATCACCGAGCCCGCCGAGATCCGCCTCTACGAGCGCGCCTACGCCAAGTTCGCGGGCTTCGCGCTCTACGGACCGGAGGGCCGCGAGCTGATTCGGAAGGCCCGAGCCGCGCTATCGGTGTAAGCCCCCGTAAGGCGATCCCACTTGGGACGTAGCCGCCTGAACTCAGGTGTAAATCGGTGTAAGAACGTGGCCGCGCCGTGCTCGGCCAGAACACGATGGTTCCGCAAGCAGGCACCGGACACGCGCCCGGCTTGGCCAGTCTGCTGCCTGCGCGCCCTCCATCGAGCCGGGGAGAACGCATCGTGTCTGCACCTTCCACCGCGGGCGTTAAGCCCATCAGCCCCGTCACCTCCGACCCGCTGCCGCGCGGCTACCTGACGCCGGCCTGCAAGGTCGGCGCCGACCGCTGGCCAGACCTGCACCAGCAATGCAGGGCGCCCGGCTACCAGCACCATGCGCTCGGCCGGGTGTCGGTTGCCTGCGCCTGCATCTGCCACCAGGCGACCAACGCTGAGGCCGCGTCATGAGCGCGACCGTGGAGTACGACGAGCGCTGGAACTGCTTCCGCGTCCGCGAGGGCGGCAAGCTGATGGCGGACGGCGACGGCTACCCGCTGGCGTTCGACGATCGGCAGGACGCCGAGGACATGCTGACCCGGCGGGCCGAACTGTTCGCGATGGCCCGGCCGTTGAAGGCGCACCCGTGAGCGGCGCACCGTGGATCGGGCCGGATCTCGACCCGCTGCCGCGCCTGGACTACCCGACGCCCCCGGTGCAGTTCACCTGGCCCACACCGGGCGTCAGGACGTGGGAGCCGTCGAACGGCGGCCGGTACGTCTTCCCTGGCTGCAGCGACACGGCTGACTGCCAGTGCGCGTGCAGTGTCGGTGTCGGGAAGGTCAGCGGGCGCGTGTATGGCTGCGACTGCCCCGGGCACGAGGAACGTCGGGCCCAGTTGACGGGCCGTCCGAAGCTGAAGCCCAAGCAAGGAAAGAGGTAATTCTCCCGTCGGCGGCTCGTGGAGGGTCCGCCCGGGCGGGCTGGTCCAGCGCTCCAGAGCAGGGGGCGCGTGGACAGCACACGGCCCCCGGTGTCCCGGCTCGGCACCAGGGGCTGCGCTCGTGTCAGTCCCGGGTGAGAACCTCGTCAGCAGGGAGATCGTCGTCGCTGAAGATCCACGCGGGGGCGACGCCGAGGTGACGGGCGATGAGGTGAACTTCGTCGGAGGTGGTGGCGCGGTGCCCGTTCTCGAGCCTGCTGATGGTCTGGCGGTCGAGGCCGACGGCTTCGCCGAGTTGTTCCTGCGTCAGGTTCCGTCGTATGCGGAGGCGGTGGACGCGGTCCCCAATCCGGGTGCGGTGGTGCTGGAGCCAGGGGTCGAGTTGGGGCACATCGCCACGCTGGAGTGGCCATGATCATTTGTCTGTATCTGGCTAGCGACATTTTTTGATCATGTGCAGAATGGAACACCGCACTCCACAAGTGCGAACCGGGGGGCCGCGAGCCCCCGTCGACGAGCTCCAGGCGGACTCAAGACGGGTGGGCGCCGGGTCCCCGACCGTTCCCGCGGTCGGGGGCTCGGACGCGACTTCCGTCCGTCAGTTCCTTGGGACCCAGTTCCCCTCGCGCATAACGCGCTCCAGGTCTGAGTTGAGCTGGGTGGCCAGACGCGCCGTCATGTGACGTTCGTTGACCTGCCAGATGAACTCGCCGCCGGCCTCGATCGGGTAGCAGGCGCAGTCGGCCGGCAGAGCTCCGTCATGGACGAGCTGGAAGCGGCCGTTGGGCCGCTCTTTGGTCGGCGGCTGGGTGGCCGCCCGGGCGTCGAGGATGGAATCCCAGTCGCCTTCGTCCTCCTTGACCCACATAGCGCCGCCAAGGATACGGTCGTGCCACTCGTTGAGCTGGTCGCAGAGAAGGCTTGTGGCGTCGCCCTTGAGGAGCTTCACGGAGACGTGTCCGTTGGCCTCCGTGATGGTGCAGTACTTACCCGGCGGGAGTTCCGCGCTGGTGACGATCTCGAAGCGTGCTGACCCTGTTCTTTGGTACATGGGCTTCCTTCCGATCCCCGCTGGTGCCCGCGGTGGTACTGCGGCATGCGGACACCGTTCCTCGAACGCTTAAGCGAGCTCCAGGCGTGATCGCACCTTGCCACAATCACCACTCCTTCACATCGCTTTCGCATATTTCTCAAACGGATCACTTACCTCCGCTGGCCGACTGACCAGTAAGATTCTGCGTCGCCTCTGAGCAGGGCGAAGGGTTGACTCCTCGGGACTCGCCAACTCGCGCGCATCCCGGCGTGAGCGCGAGGGGGGATGCCGTTTCGCGGCCGCCAGCGGCGGCGGGGGTGACCTGCGGCGACGCCATGATCATCCGGGGGAAATCCGGGGGACGACAGTGTGTAGCGAGGGCGTATTCAGACCGACCGGCAACGTAGCCAGAGCGTAGAGACGAGAGAGGCCCAGGACGGCAAACGTGCCGTGACCTGGGCCTCCAGTGCGATCTCCGCTGATCAAGCGGTGGGCACAGACGGATTCGAACCGCCGACATCTGCTTTGTAAGAGCAGCGCTCTACCGCTGAGCTATGCGCCCCCGGGCATCCCCGATGGTCCCGGCCTGAACCGGGACAAGGGCTAAGAGTACCCGGTCGTCGTCGCGGTGTGCGCCTTCGTTGGTGCGGGGGTGGTGGGGTGGGTGGGAGGATGGGGCTGGCCCGGTCGGGAAGATCGGGGCGGTGGTGGGTTGCGGGTGGTGGTCGGGGCCCGGTGACCGTGGCGCGTGGAGCGGGAGAGACGACGTGGCGGGCGGTGCGGCGCGCAGGTGGCGGGGAGAGGCCGGGAGAGCCGAGGCGCAGGCGGCGCGTGAGGCTGCCGCGCAGGCGTTCTACGAGGTGGACACGCTCCAGCGGGACGTCCGGATCAATGTCGAGACCGTGGCCGCCGCCGACAACTCCCCCGGGGCCCAGCGTGCCGTCGCCGACTTCGCCGCGATCAGCGGGCGCGTCGACCAGGTCAGCACCGCGTACATCGGCGCGCTCGACGCCGTGGACCTCGACGCCGAGGAGCTCTCCCCCGGCGCCGCCGCGCAGGCTCGTCAGCGGCTGGACCACAGTCGGCAGCAGCTGCTGCAGGCCAAAGCGGAGCTCGAGCAGTTCGCCGCCTACCTGGAGCCGCTCCAGTCCGCCGCCGCCGCGCAGCTCGCGCAGGTCGCGCCCGCCGTGGAGCGGGCCAAGCAGGCATGGCTGGCCGCGAGCAACGCGCTCGACGCGGCCAAGGCTGCCCGGCTCGGCACCGACGCACAGTCCCGGAAGCTGGCGGAGCTGGGACCGCAGCTCCGGCTGCTCGGCGAGGGCGCGGGCAAGCACGGCGTGCAGCCGATACTCCGCACCGCCGCCGACGTGCGGCGCGCCGCCGAAGGCATCCGGGCCGAGGCGGAGCGGCTGCCGCAGCAGGCCGCCGAGATCGACCGGGCGATGAGCTCCCTCCGCACCCGGACGCAGGCGCTGCAGACGCGGGCGGAGCAGGTCGGACCGGTGCTGAGCGAGCTGCGCCGCCGGTTCACCGAGGCCTGTTGGCAGGACCTGCAACACGTGCCGGACCAGGCGCAGGACGCCGCCCGCCAGGCGCTGGCCCAGCTCCGCGACGCCGAACAGGCCCGCAACGACCAGCGCTTCGCCGACGCGCAGGCGGTCATCCAGCGCGTCCGCACGCTGCTCACCACCGCCGACGGCTCGGTTGCGCTGGCCAACGACCGGCTCCACGCGCTCAACGAGGCGCAGCGCGCGCCGCAGGACGAGATCGAGCGGACCCGTTTCGCACTGCGCGACGCCCAGCGACTGGCGATGGCGGGCCGTAACGCGCCGGACCCCCGGCACGCGCAGCCGCTGGACGCGGCGCTGGAGCGCCTGGAGCGCGCCGCCACCGGCCTTACCGGACGCCACCCCGACTACTGGCACTTCCTGACCGAGGCGGCCGCCGTCCGGGAGACGGCGGCGTCGGTCGTCCAGGCGATCCGAGGCGAGAAGGGCATGCCGTCGTCCCGGTGACGCATCACGCTGACGCAGCACGCGTGGCAAGAAGCAAGAAGGATGACAGGATGTCGGCATGCCTCGCTATGACTACCGCTGCCGCACCTGCGGCGCCACCTTCGAGCTGAACCGTCCGATGTCGCAGGCCAACGCGCCGACGGTGTGCCCGGCCGGGCATGACGACGTGGCCAAGCTGATGTCGATGGTCGCCGTGACCGGTACCAGTGGTGCCGCCGCCCAGCCGCAGGCCGGCGGCGGAGGCGGTGGCTGCTGCGGAGGCGGCTGCTGCGGCTGAACCAGCCCCGCGACTGCCCACAACGAAGCGAGTCTGTTGCACGCGCCCCGGCCCGGCCGGACGATGGAGGCGACGACTGCCGTCACCACCCCCTCAGAACCAGGGAGGCGGCAATGAAACTCCAGGACCATCTGCCGGTCGACCACCGGCTGGGCCAGGTCTACCGGTACAGCGCCGGGGCCATCGGCCTGTTCCTGGTCGTGTTCGGCATTCTCGGCTTCACCAACAACGTCGGCTTCTTCTCCACGAGCGGGGACCACGTTGCCGGCCTGACCAGCAACGGTGCGTTGAGCCTGCTGTCCGTGATCTTCGGCGCGATCCTGATCGCGGGCGCGGTGATGGGCGGCAACACCGCTTCGACGCTCAACATCAGCATCGGGATCCTGTTCATCCTCAGTGGCTGGGTGAATCTGGGCCTGCTGGACGGCGGGCACAACATCCTGAACTTCCACATGCGAAATGTGATCTTCAGCTTCCTGGTCGGCCTCGCGCTGATGGTCTTCGGGATGTACGGCCGGGTCACCGGACACCTGCCGCACGACAACCCGTACTGGCGCAACCGTCACCCGGAGGCGGCCAAGTTCAACCCGCTGCCGCCCGCCGCACTGCCCCACTGACGCCGGAGTCCGACCCCGGCCCCGGCCCCGGCCCCGAACCCAAGCCCAGCCCCGCACGGACCACGGCCAGCATCCGGCGCAGCAGTTCCTCCCCCGCCGCGACGCCGGTCTCGGCGAGGGCGGTGACACCGGGCGCGGTCCACCCGGCCTCGGCCAGCTCGCCGTGGCCGGGGCGGAAGGCCGCGTCCGCGGCGAGCAGCAGTTCCGCGTCGAGCAGCGAGTCGCCTGCGGCCAGGACGGTCGCCGCGCCGGTCCGGCGTCCGACCTCCGCGAGGGCTGCGGACTTCGTCAGCGGCTGCGGCACCAGGTAGACCTTGCGGCCCTGCAGCGAGACGCCCCAGCCGCGCTCGGCCGCCCAGCCCGACAGCTCCTCGACCCAGCCCGGCGGCAGCGACGGGCGGTCGACGACCAGGTAGGCGAAGAGGTCCTCGGCGACGCGGCGCTTGCGCGTCCACTCCGGGTCGGCGGTGAGCGCGAGGCGGTGCACGATCTCGTCCAGCGGCGTGCACTGCTGCGCGAGGGTGGCGCGGATCTGGGCGTGCCAGTCCTGGTCGGGCTCGCCGTCCACCAGCAGGTGGCCGCCGTTGGCGCAGATCGCGTGACGCGGCGTCCAGTCGGGGACAGGGCCGGGGAGGTGGATCCGCCGGTACTGGGCGACGGTGCGGGTCGTGGCGGGGACGAAGTCGGTCACCGCGATCAGGGTGGCCAGCAGCCGGGCCGCGGCCTCGGTCATGTAGGAGAGCGGCTCGCCCTGGTGCACCTCGACGACCAGCAGCCGCGGCGCGTCCTCGTCGGGGACGCGGAGGCCGAGCGCGCGCGCGGAGTAGACCAGCGTCCGGTCCAGGTCGCAGCCCACCAGATGACGAGTACTGCTGCTTCCGCTCATACCGAGGTCCCTTCCGGGCCAGTGGCCCCGCGCGTGTAGTCGGGGTGGATCAGGCCGACGCAGCTGTACGGAAGGTCGTCGACCTCCTCGACGGGGACCGCGCGCTGCGAGGCGAGCAGCCGGACATGGTCCAGGTCCGCGCCGACGCCGCGCCGGACCAGGACCCGCCATGGAACCCGGCGCAGCAGCACCCGGGTGGTCTCCCCGACCCCGGGCTTGACCAGGTTGACGCTGCCGATGCCGTACTCCGCGCTGATCCGCTCGACGGCCGCCCAGCCCGACCAGTCCGGCGTGCGCGCGGCCTCGGACGCGCTCCCCGGCGCGGTGAAGCGGCGCGCCTCGGCGGCGGCGGTGTCCCGGACCGCGTCGAAGCAACCCGTGACCTGGTCGAGGAAGGCACCGGAGACGTCGGCCTCGGCCAGCTCGCGGTAGAACTTCGCACCGTGGAAGTCGTCCGGGCCGATCAGGTCGGCGCGCAGCACGGTGCGCGAAACCAGGCCGGAGACGGTGGAGTTGAGACAGGCCGAGGGGATCAGGAAGTCGTCCCGGGTGCCGAAGGTACGGGCGCACCGGCCCGGGTCGGCGAGAACGGCCAGCGCCGGGTCGAAGCCGGTTCCGGCCAGCGCGGCGGTGAGTTCGCGGGTGATCGCACCCTTGCCGGTCCAGCCGTCGACGAAGACGACGTCCTCGGCGCGGTGCCAACGGGCCAGGTGGCGCAGGGCGTTGGTGTCGATGCCGCGCCCGCGCACGATGGAGACGGCGTAGTGCGGCAGTTCCAGCCCGTGGACCTGCCGGGCCCAACGCCGCATCAGCACCCCGACGGGCGTCCCGGCGCGGGCCAGCGAGGCCAGCACCACGTTCCGGCCGTTCCGGCCGCCCCCGCCATTCCGGCCGCGCCGTCCGCGCTCGGCGAGGACGGTCTCGGTGACCACGCCGACGGCGTGGGCGACGCGCGCGGCGGAGGCTGTCAGTGCCTGCTGATAGAGATTCTGGTAGTCGGCGCTCGGCTGGTACTCGACGGGCAACGACTCGGCATAGTGGGCGCCGCCGCGCTGGATCGCCTCCTCGCGTTCCTCCGTAGGGGCCTCCAAGGTGACGTCGGAGAGGTCCTTGAGCAGCCAGGCGACCTCGTCCGCGCGGTAGGAGGAGAACGCGGGCCCGTACAGCGGCGCGGGCTGCGGACGGTAGGAGGGGACGACGGCGAGCAGCAGCTCGTCGGTGACGCCACGCAGCGCGTCGGTGAGACCGCCGGGTCCGGTCAGCCGCGCGGTGTCGGCGTCGGAGTCGACGACGAGCACGATCGCGTCGAAACGGCGCTCGGGGTCGGCGCCCGGGGCGACGTTGTAGACGTGGCGAGGACCGTCATCCGCGCCGAAGTCCGGCGCGGGGAAGGAGAGTCGGGTGCGTATGGCGTAGCCGGCATCGTCGACGGCGAGCACGGGCGAGCGCGTGGTGCTGGAGAACCGCACGTCGACGCCCGGGGGCAGTTCGTCCTCCAGTGCGGCGGCAAGCCGCAGCGGCGCGTACATCAGCTCCTCGCAGCCGAGGACGAGCACGCGACGTGGCGCGCCGGTCAGCGCGACGGCGAGGCGGCGCGCCATGTCGGGCAGGGCGGCCTCCAGCCGTACGCGGTCGGCGGGCAGGAAGCCGTGCCTGCCGCCGTCCGGCAGGCCGCGCGGCCAGCCGAGGTCCACGCGCGTGAGTGGGGCGAACGGGGTGAGCGCGGCGGATGGTGCGTCGAGCTCCGTCGGCGCGCCCTGCTCGGCCTGGGCCGCCTCGGCGGCCACCAGCTCCTGACCACGCGTCAGGACATCGTCCGGCAGCTCGATCCGCGTAGTCACCGCCGCGACCACGTCGATCCGCGTGCCCAGTTCCGTGCCGAGCCGGGACAGTGCCGCGCGGTCCGCGTCGTCGCGCAGGTCGAGCAGAGTGACCACCACGTAGCGGTCGCGCGGGCACAGCACGTGGAGGGCGCGCAGGGTGTTGGCGACGGTCCGGCCGGTCGAGAACTCGTCGTCGACCAGCACGAGCGGGCCGACGACGGCCTTGCCGTCCGCCTGCGGAACCAACAACTCCGGCCGCTCCGGAAGCAGCAGATGGGAGGTGGCATGCGAGTGCTCCTCCTCGAACCCGCCGAGGGGAGCGACCTCGGCCACCGCGCGCCGGGTCGAGTGCAGATACGGCACTCCTACGCCGACATCGCCGATCGCGTCGCCGTTCCCGTCGGCGATCCCGTCGGCGATCCCGTCGGCGACGCAGTGGCCCAACGCCGTCGCCGTCTCCGCGTAGCCGAGGACGACCGCGCGCGCCGACTCCTCCGGGCCGAGCAGCTCCCGTACGGCCCGACCCAGCGCGAGCCCCGCCTCCCGCACCACGGCGGGACGTTGCGGCACGTGTTTGCCGAGGACGGTGGAGACCAGCAGGTGCGCGCGCCGCGGATTGCGGCGCAGCGCGAGGCCGACGAGCTCGCGTGCCTCACCCTCAGGCAGTCGCACGCCGAGCCGTTCGGTGACCCAGGTCCCGGCCCACGCGTGGGCGGCTGCCCCGGGCGACTCCACCGCGTCCTTCGGCTCCACCACGGACGAATCCATCACGTCGTTCGTTCCTCGGTTCTCGTTCGGTTCCCAGCCCAACATCCGCAGGTGGCCGGGGGATGGACACGACGGCAACATCAGCAGCCCCGGTGGGCTGCCCCCGTCAGCCGCCCCGGTCAGCCGCCCACACAGGCGGCCAGCAGATCCGCGAAGCTGACGTCCTCGCGGGCGACCCCGAAGGCCGCCGCGCGGGCCGTCACCCGGTGTGCCCACGCCCGGTGTGGCTTCACCTCGTTCATCTTGTTGACGTAGGCGGACCGCACCACCCCACCTCCCGCCCGGTCCTCGCTCAGGATGTCGCGGGCGTCCGACCACTCCTCGTGCGTGGCCACCGACATCGCGTGGACGGCCGGCACATGGCTCGGATGGATGCAGGTCTTGCCCAACAGGCCGTTGGCCCGGTCGAGTTCGAGCTCGCGGATCAGGCCGTCCAGGCCGTGGTCGATCAGCCGACGCCGCACCTTCCCGGCCGGGCGCTCCGACTCCTCGAAGGGACTCTGTCGCAGCTGCGGCTTGAACTTCCGCTCCTGGACCGGGAAGTACTCCCACACCGGCCCGGTCAGCACATGGCCCGTGCCGTCCGCCCGGCCCAGCACGTTGACCACGTCGCCGATCACCGCGGCGACCAACTGCACGTCGTAGGCGGTCAGATCGGGCGGCCGGCGCAGTCCGTACGCCGAGCACAGGTCGGTGACGCCGAGTCGGACGGCCAGCACCAGCTCGCGGTACTTCTCCAACAGGCGGGCGACCCCGAGCAGCGTCTCCGCGCGGCTCTCCAGATGCGCGAGACGGGGCGACTCCAGCACCGGCATGGCGTACAGCGGCAGACCGCTCGTCGCCCGCAGCTCCGCGAGCGCCTCCAGGAACGGCAGGCCGCTCTCCTCCGTGAACTTGGGCGCGACGAAGCCGGAGAGCAGCGCCAGCGCCTCGCCGCCCATCCGGGCGGCCAGATCGGCTATCTGCTCGGGCCCCCGGACGCGCACGAACAGCAGCGGCAGCTCCCTGTCCCGCTCCGAACGCCTTCGCTCCGAGCTCCCTCGCTCCGAACGATCACGCTCCGCCCCGTCCGACGCCAGCGCGCGCAGCTGCGCGACCAGGTTCCGCTCGGCTGCCGGGACTTCGGCGTCCTCGACCGCGTCCTCCAGGCACAGCACCATGGACGTGACTCCACGAGCGGCCTGCCGCCGCACGTCGTCGGCCAGGCGCGGACGGATCGCCGGGGAGTAGAGCGTCGCGCCCAGGGCGACCGCGAGCTGGGCCGGGGCGCTGTCGCGACGGAACTGCTGTGGCTGATGCAGGAAGAGACGGTGTCTGGTCCCCTCGTCGAGCTGGCCGAAATGACGCATGGTTCCCCCGCGGAGCGTCGTGAGCTGGGCTTTGGCGGTTCATCGTACGGAACGCCTGGACGAATTCCAGCCGTCGCGCGACAACTTCCCCAGGACTCACAGGACGCGGTGGTCGTCGCGGAGATCCGGGCGGAGATCCACACGGAGGTCCGCGCGGAGGCCACGCGGAGGTCTCCGGGCATCGGGTTACCCGCAGGCAGGCAGGTGCGGCAGGATGAACCCATGACCAAGGTCATGCCGAAGGGCTCGAACACGACACTCCCCGCCGAGGCGGCGGCGGTGCGCGCGGTGCTGCGCTGGCTGAGCCGGCCCGGTACGCCCGACGTGGACGCTTCGGCGCTGCTCCTCACCGTGCAGGGCCGGGTCGGCGACGACTCCGACTTCGTCTTCTACAACCAGCGCCGCCACCCCACGGGCCTGGTCCGCTACCGCGCCAAGTCCCGTCACGGCGAGGAGACCACCGACACCGTCGACATCGACCTGCATCGGCTGCCGGACTGGGTCGACCGGGTCGTCCTCGGCGCGTCGGTGGGTGACGAGGAGAGCTTCGCCCAGGTGGAGGGGCTGCAACTGCTGCTCTTCGACATCGCGGGCGGTCCGGGTGCACCGGCCATCGCCCGCTTCGACATCACCGACGCACGGCGTGTGGCCGCGCTGCTCTGCGGCGAGCTCTACCGGCGCTCGGGCCGCTGGAAGTTCCGCGCCATCGGTCAGGGCTACGCGGCCGGACTGATCGCCCTGGCCCAGGATTTCGGCGTCACCGTGGACGAGGGTCCCGAACCCGCGCCCACCGCGCCCCCCATCCCGGAACCCGAACCGGTGCCCGAACCGCAGCAGCAGTCGGAGCCTGAGCAGCAACTTCCCCTGCCTGCAGCGGAACTGCCGGAGCCTCCGTCAGAACGGACGCCGTCCCCGGTACCACCGACACCGCCCACACCGCCGGAGCCACAGGAACAACCCGAGCCCCAAGAGCTCCCGGCCCCGGCCCCAGCGCCAGCGCCGACCCCCGCCCCGCCCGAGCAACTGCTGGACCCGCCGGAGGGGTTCACCCTCCCGCTCCAGGGCCCGCAGTTCCTCCCTCGGCCGTCTCAGCCGTCCCCTCAGCCGTCTCGGCCGTCTCAGCCGCCCACCGGCTTGTAGCCGCGCTGCCACTGCAGCCCCCAGCCGTAGAGCCGGTCGAGCTCGGCCTGGAAGCCGTACACGTACCGGACCTCGCGGCTGACGGTGAACTCGCCGTTGCCGCGGTTCTGGAGCAGCAGCACCGCGCAGGAGCGCGCCTCCGCCGCGCGCTCCTCCAGCCGGACCTCGATCCGCGGGCCCGCCGTCGGAAAGAGCGTCACCACCGCGTGCGTACGGTCGAAAGCGGGGGTCTCGTCGTAGATGTAGACGAAGATCAGCAGGCGCTTGAACTGGTCCCGCTTGTCCATGTCGATGTACATCATCTCGCCGGTCGGCGCACCCGACCGGTCGTCATGGCTGAGCTTGATGTACGGCGGGTGCTGCAGGTCGCCCATGTACGCGCCGAGCGGCTGGATGACGCCCTTGCTGCCGTCGTTCATCTCGTAGAGACAGCCCAGGTCCAGGTCGACCGCCACCGGTTCGGACGCGCCGTAGCTGAGCTCAACCGGCTTGAAGGGGTTGGGGTTCAGCAGTCGACGCCACATCTCCCGGGCCGAGGGCCGGGGGGACTCCGGAGCCCGCGCGGTCCAGTGCAGGTTGACCTGCATGGTGCCGCTCAGGGCCCCCTGAGCGGTCAACGAGACGGTGGGACGGCGTTTGTCCAGCGTCACCCGCTCGATGCCGACGTCCATGCCCCGGTCGGCCTTGCGCAGCAGGTCACGCAGCCCCGCCATCGTGTGCACTCCCCCTCGCGGGACGGCCTGTCCGTCCGTCAACTCCGGGTTACCCGCCGAGATGCGGCAGTATTCCGGTCCTCGCCCGCCGGGCCCGTCACGTCCATCCCCATGGGGGATTGACGCCACCCGGTCGATAACACAGCTTGCTCACGCGTACCATACGGAGTCTCCTGCCACACTCCCAAGCCGAGGCGCGCCCGTATGAACCTCTCCTCCATACAACTGGTCTGGCTGGTCGTCGGCTGCGCGATCGCGTTGGCCGTCACCGTCATCATGAGTCTGCTGCGCACCAAAAAGCCCAAGCACGCCGCCGCAGAGGACTCGTGGGAGCGGAGCGAGGAGCGTCGCAGGCGCAAGGAGGCCGTCTACGGCGGCGCCTCCTACGTGCTGCTCTTCGCCTGCGCCTCGGTGGCCGGCGCGCTGTCGTTCCACGGCCTGGTCGGCTTCGGGCGGCAGAACCTGGACCTCTCCGGCGGCTGGGAGTACCTGGTCCCGTTCGGTCTGGACGGCGCGGCCATGTTCTGCTCGGTGCTCGCCGTGCGCGAGGCCAGCCACGGTGACGCGGCGACCGGTTCGCGCCTGCTGGTGTGGCTCTTCGCGGGCGCGTCGGCCTGGTTCAACTTCGTGCACGCGCCGCGTGGCGGCGACCACAACGGCGCGCCACAGTTCTTCGCCGGCATGTCCCTCTCCGCGGCGATCCTCTTCGACCGCGCGCTGAAGCAGACCCGCAAGGCGGCGCTGCGCGAGCAGGGCCTGGTGCCGCGTCCGCTGCCGCAGATCCGCATGGTCCGCTGGCTGCGCGCCCCGATCGAGACCTACAAGGCCTGGTCGCTGATGCTGCTGGAGAACGTCCGCAGCCTGGACGAGGCGGTCGAGGAGGTCCGCGAGGAGAAGCGCGCGCGCGAGCTGGAGACCGCCCGCCAGCGCAGCGCGGAGCGCCGCGAGCGCGCCGAACTGGCGGCGATCGCCCGCTCCGTCCCGGTCAAGGAGCTGACCGCGCTGGACGCCGCGGACACCGCGTCCGGAGCGCCCGCGCTGGAGCCCGCCGCCACCCGCGGGGTGCTGTCGAGCCGCCGCCGCGCGAGCGAGCTGTCGAGCGCACCGATGGCCGGGCTGGAGGAGGAAGAGGACAACACCATGTCCCGACTCGACTCGCTGGACCGCAAGTTGAAGGACCTGGAGCAGCAGTTCGGCTGAGCGCCACACCGGGCAGTTCCGCACCCTTCGGCGGGCGGCGCTGCTCGGCGCCTTCCGACAGCTCCCGACACCTCTCGGCTCACGCTGACCTGCGAAGTCACCCCTCCTGAAAGCGCCCTGCGCCCTCTAGAGTGTTGACCATGATTGCCAAGCCGGCGACCTCCGCCACGCTCCGGGAGATCAACCTCCGCACCGTCTTCGACGTCATCCGTGCGCGGGCTCCCATCTCCCGGGCGGAGGTGGCCCGGGTCACCGGGATCTCCAAGCCGACCGTCTCCGCGCTGCTCCAGGACCTGCTCGACCTGGGGCTGGTCGCCGAGTCCGGTGGCGCCGACCGTCAGGAGCTCGGCCCCACCTACGGCGCGCTCTTCTTCGCCCCGCGCCCGGAGGCGGCGCACGTGCTGGCGCTCGACGTCGGCGCGCGCCATCTGCGCGGCGCGGTGGCCAACCTGGAGGGCGAGATCCTGGCCCGCGCGGACGTCGAGGTGGCCGGGCAGGACGCACCGCAGATCGTCGCGACGGCAGCCTCGCTGATGGCCACGGTCGCGAACGCCGCAGGCCTTCCCCCGAGCAGCCTCCAGCACGCCGCCGTGGGCGTCCCCGGCGTCGTGGACCTCAAGGAGGGCCGCATCTGGCAGGCCCTGAACGTCCCTGCACTGGACGGCTATCCGGCGCAGAAGGCGTTCACCGAGGCGCTCGGCGGGATGCCGGTGACGCTGGAGAACGACATCCACCTGGCCGCGCTCGGCGAGCGCCGCTGCGGACGTGGCGCGGATGTGGACAACTTCTGCTTCCTGTCCGTGGGCACCGGTGTCGGCGCGGGCCTGGTGCTGCGCGGCGAGCTCCACCGCGGTTTCGCGGGAGCGGCAGGCGAGTTGGACAGCGTCTTCGACGAAGCCGAGATCGAGTCCAACGACCCCTGCGCGGCGGAGATCCTGCGCTACGCGGAGACGCTCTTCCCGGCCGGGGCCGCGCCCACCGGAGCGGAGGAGCTCTTCTCCCTGGCCCGCGCCGGGGACGCGCACGCGGTGGCGGCGATCGACGAGGAGGCCCGCCGGATCGCGGGCTACCTGGCACCGGTCGCGGCGGTCGTCGACGTCGAACTCGCCATCCTCGGCGGCGGCATCGGGCTCAACGGCGACCTGCTCCTCGACCGCGTCGCCGCCCGCCTGGCCCGACGCGTGCCGTACCCGCCGCGTGTGGAGGTCTCCGCGCTCGGTCACGCCGCGGTGCTGACCGGCGCGGTCGCGCTGGCGACGCACGAGGCGCTGGAGCAGATCCTGGCCGCACGCTTCCACGCCACCCACCGCAGACCGTAGTGCGCTACCGGCGCACTCCTACAGCCGCGCCGTGTGCGCGGGCGCGGACAGTTCGGCGTCCTCGCCGTCCCCGTCGCCCTCACGGCGGTTGCGGACCATCGAGCTGAGCAGGGCGAGGCCGATGAACGCGACGCCGATCAGGCCGGTGACGACCTCGGGGATCGTGTACTTGATGGAGACCATCAGGATCATCGCCAGCGCGCCGATCGCGTAGTGCGCGCCGTGCTCCAGGTAGACGTAGTCGTCCAGCGTGCCCTGGCGGACCAGGTAGACGGTCAGCGAACGGATGTACACCGCGCCGATGCCCAGGCCCAGCGCGATCTGGAAGATGTTCTGGCTGATCGCGAACGCGCCCACCACGCCGTCGAACGAGAACGACGCGTCCAGGACCTCCAGGTAGAGGAAGAGGAAGAACGCCGCCTTCCCGGCGACGAGCAGCGTCGACTTCCCGGACCTCCCGGAAGCCGCCTCACCCTCGCCGACCTCGCCCGCCGCGTCGTCGTCCGCCTCGTCCTCACCCGCGCTCTCGAACAGGTTGGACAGCCCGCCGACCACCAGGTACGAGACCAGTCCGGCGACTCCCGCCAGCAGCACGGTCTCCGCCTGTGCGCCCGCGAAGAACCGCGCGGACAGCATCAGTACGACCAGGGCGACGATCACCGACAGCTGGTCCAGCTTGCCGATACGCTCCAGCCCCCGCTCCAGCGGGCCGAGCCAGCGGATCTCCTTCTCGCCGAAGACGAAGTCGAGGAAGATCATCAGCAGGAACGTTCCGCCGAAGGCGGCGATCGCCGGGTGGGCGGCGTCCAGGTGCTGCGCATAGGTGAGGCCGTTGTAGGTCTTCGACGAGTCCAGCGCCAGCGAGACCACGGTCTGCGGGCCGATGTGCGCGGTCAGCGCGACAACCAGCAGCGGGAAGATGAGGCGCATGCCGAAGACGGCGATCAGCACACCCACCGTCAGGAAGATCCGCTGCCAGAACGGGGTCATCCGCTTCAGCACCGTCGCGTTGATCACCGCGTTGTCGAAGGAGAGCGAGATCTCCAGGACCGACAGGATCAGGACGACGCCGAACCCGTTCGCCCCCCATAGGTACGCGGCGGCGGCCAGACCGAGCAACGTGATCCCGAAAGACCAACGGAAGGTGCGGAGGAACACGTGTCCCAACCTTTCACGTCCGGACGAGCGAAGGGCGGGCGGGTACCTCACCCGTACCGGTGAACGCCCGCCCGCCCCTCAGCTCATGACTTCTTCTTACGAAACGTTCACCCCGAAGTCTAGAGCGATCCCGCGCAGTCCGGACGCGTATCCCTGGCCAACCGCACGGAACTTCCACTCACCCTGGTAGCGGTAGAGCTCCCCGAAGATCATCGCGGTCTCTCCCGAGGCGTCCTCGGAGAGGTCGTACCGCGCCAGCTCGCCGCCGTCGGCCTGGTTGACCACGCGGATGAACGCGTTGCGCACCTGGCCGAAGCTCTGCAGGCGGCTGTCGGCGTCGTAGATCGAGACCGGGAAGACAATCTTGTCGACCTGCGCCGGGACCAGCGCCAGGTTGACCTTGATCACCTCGTCGTCCTCCGCGCCGGTGCCGCCCACGAGCTCGTCGCCCATGTGCTCCACCGAACCGTCAGGGCTCTTGAGGTTGTTGTAGAAGACGAAGTACTCGTCGCCGAGCACGCGTCCCCCCGCGCACAACAGCGCGCTGGCGTCCAGGTCGAAGGCGGCCCCGGTGGTGGCTCTGGCCTGCCAGCCCAGTCCGATCTGCACGGCCGTCAGGTTCGGTGCCGCCTTGGACAGCGAGACGTTGCCGCCCTTGGCCAGACTGACGCCCATAACGTGTTCCCGCCCCTCGATCAGACGTTGACGCCGTAGTCCTGGGCGATGCCGCGCAGGCCGGAGGCGTAACCCTGGCCGATGGCACGGAACTTCCACTCGGCGCCGCTGCGGTAGAGCTCGCCGAAGACCATCGCGGTCTCGGTCGAGGCGTCCTCGGAGAGGTCGTAACGGGCGATCTCGCCGCCGCCGTTCTGGTTCACCACGCGGATGTACGCGTTGCGCACCTGGCCGAAGTTCTGCTGGCGGTTCTCGGCGTCGTAGATGGAGACCGGGAAGACGATCTTCTCGATGTTCGCTGGCACGGCCGTGAGGTTGACCTTGACGATCTCGTCGTCGCCCTCGCCCTCACCGGTCAGGTTGTCGCCGGTGTGCTCCACCGAGCCGTCCTGGCTCTTGAGGTTGTTGTAGAAGACGAAGTCCTTGTCGGAGGCGACCTTGCCGCTCGACGAGAGCAGCAGCGCGCTGGCGTCGAGGTCGAAGTCGGCTCCCGTGGTGGTGCGAACGTCCCACCCGAGCGCGACGAGGACGGCGGTCAGACCCGGCGCCTCCTTGGTGAGCGAGACATTGCCACCCTTGCTGAGGCTGACACCCACGAGTCCTCCAGAAGTTCAGGGGACATGCCGTGTCCCCGTTGGTGCGGTTGCGGTCACTTGACAAGCCAACGGCTCGATCGTAGTGGCGGGTTCCCGCCCGGCGCAGCCGCAGCGCACCAACGGTTACGACAACGTCGCAGTCCCCTCGCGTTCCGGGACGAAAGGGCTCAGATCGCCTGGAGCGCCTTCAGGTACTCCTGCTGGTCACGCGCGTCCGGGAGACCGTTGACGACGGTCCAGCGGACGACGCCCTCCTTGTCGATGACGAAGGTGCCGCGCACGGCGCAGCCCTTCTCCTCGTCGAACACGCCGTAGGCGCGGGAGACCTCACCGTGCGGCCAGAAGTCCGAGAGCAGCGGGTACGCCAGACCCTCCTGCTCGGCGAAGACGCGCAGCGACGGCAGCGTGTCGTTGGAGACGGCGAGGATCTGCACGTCGTCGTTCTGGAACGACGGCAGCTCACGCTCCAGGCTGCAGAGCTCGCCGGTGCAGACACCGGTGAAGGCGAACGGGTAGAACACCAGGACAACGTTCTTCTCGCCACGGAAGTCGGAGAGCTTGACCGCCTCGCCGTGCTGGTTCTTGAGCTCGAACTCGGGAGCCTTGGAACCGACCTCGATTGCCATGCGAAAAACCCCTCATCGTCGTGGGCCGTGCCGGTGACAATCCTGCCATGAGGCAGGCGGGTGACCATGCAGTGTCCAGGGGCGCGGGGAACTGCTGCCTGCCGCCGCAGGGGTTGCACCATCCAGGGGCGCGGGGAACTGCGCGAGAAACCACCCTGCGCGGATTGCCCTGCACGCTCGGCCCACCACGTGGGTGAGTGGCTTGTCGCGCAGTTCCCCGCGCCCCTGGATGGTGCAACTTCCTCGTCGCCGGTAACTGCGGCTCCACCCCAAGCTCACTTGAAGCCCGGCAGGCGGCTCAGCACGCTCACCGCGCTCACCGCCCTGCGGAGCAACGTTCCGCCGGGCAGGTTCGGGACCTGGTCGACCAGCGGGGCCAGTGCCAGCAGGCCTCCCACCCGACGGAGCCGGATCTCGCCCTTGGCGATCATCGACGGCAGCGAGCCCGAGCTCACCAGCAGATGCTCCGCCGCGCCCTCCACCCCCGGAACGTCGTCCTCAGCGGTCCGCGGGCGCGTACGCCACCCGTCCGCGTCCGCTGTGAAGACCCAGCCGACACCCTCGCCCCCCTGGGCGGGGCCCTGAGGTTCCCACAGCCCCGCCGAGGACGGCAGCCGCTGCCGCCATGCGAGCGCGCCGACGACGTCGACCATCGCCGCAAGGCCCGCGTCGGCCAGCGGACGGGGGATCTCCGCGCCCGCGCAGGCCTGAGCCAGCTCATGGCCCATCGCGTGGATCTGCGTCAGCACCGGCAGCGGGCCGAGCGGGGAGTCGACCAGCCTGCGGCCCAGCTCCGGGACCGGCAGGACCTCGTCGAGCGCCGCGGCGACCCGCTCCCTGCCCTCGGCGAGCGCCGCGAGGACCTCGTCGCGGGAGGGGTCGAAGGGCTTGGGCCGCCTGGGGGTCGGCGTCTCGCCGCGCGCCGCCGCCATGAGCGCGCCGAGGACGGGGCGTCCCGGCCAGGAACCCAGCGCAGCGAAGGCGCGCAGATCGCCCTCCCCGGCGTCCGCAAGGGTCAGGAGCGCGTCCCAGCCGCCCAGGATCCGGGCGCGGACGGCCTCCGGCGACTCCTCGGCGATCCCGCGCGGCCCGTGCAACTGCGGCGCGTGCGGTACCGGAGCTGCCTCCCCGCCCTCGGAGTCCCCGGAGTTCTCGGCGTTCTCGGAGACTTCGGAGTCCTCGGAGGCGGACTGATCATCTGCCATGCCGCCATTCTGCCGCCGGGCACTCCCGACCAGCGCGCCGACCACCCCGGTGGTCACTCGCGCCGGTCACTCGCGGCGTCCGGCTGCCGCCTGCGCATTTCGCCCACAGCGCAAAACCGCGGGGCCCGGACGGAGCATGCTCCGTCCGGGCCCCGGACGTCCTCACGCCTCAGCGGCGGCAGTCTCTGGTCGGGTGCGCCTCAGCGGCGCGCGCTCAGCGCTTGCCGGCCTTGGCCGCCTTCGGCGTGGCCAGCCGGACGGCCGACCACTCCTTGCTCACCGCGGCGGTGCTGGTCTGCGAGAGACCCGCCGTCTGCGCGGCGTCCGCGATGTCGTGGGCCTCAACGTGGCCGTCGCGCCCGGTCTTCGGAGTCAGCAGCCAGATCAGGCCGCCCTCCACCAGGTACTCCTGGGCATCGACGAGGGAGTCGGTGAGATCTCCGTCTTCGCTGTCCTCGCGGAACCACATCAGCACGACGTCGGCGACGTCGTCGTAGTCCTCGTCGACGAGTTCGGTGCCGGTGATCTCCTCGACGGCCTCACGCAGCTCCTGGTCGACGTCGCTGTCGAAACCGAGCTCCTGGACCACCTGTCCGGTCTCAAGACCCAACCGACGAGCCGGGTTGGTCCTGTCCTCCGCGGGGTCCGCGGTCGCGCTCACGGGTATTGCCTCCTATAGCCGACCCTGTCTCCTGGTACCAGGGCTGTGCCGGTAGTCCACACGGGCGGGGCGCGGAGCGCAAGTACCCGGCCGCCGATCAGGCCCTGGCTACGGTGCGTCGCGGCGCGACACGCCGTCGTGAGTGACACAGATCACTCCCATTTGCCCCAGTATCACCGGCAACCAATATTGCGCGCAGCTGATTGCCGTTCCACTTACCCGCCGTAGGCGACGCTCACTCCTCGTAGGCGAATCCGTCTCACCCTTCGACCGTGTGACCGAGCACTCGTTGACCCGGCGTAGAGTCTCTCTTTGGCCCTCCCCAGCCTGCCCACTCCACACCGTTGTGGGGAAGGTCGGGCCACCTCGTCGTTGCCACCGCGATTAGGACGAGAACCGGGACGAAATGCCCCCAAGGGACCACTCCCAAATGGGCGCGAATCGGTTACTCATGGGTAGAGATGACGTTTTCTCCCCCTGCGGTCCACGATGGAGGCGGCGCGACACACCTCCAGAACGACCGACAGTGAAGGAACAGCGTGGCTTCCGGATCCGATCGCAACCCGATCATCATTGGCGGCCTGCCCAGTCAGGTCCCGGACTTCGATCCCGAGGAGACCAGCGAGTGGCTGGACTCCCTTGACGCCGCCATCGACGAGCGGGGCCGTGAGCGCGCCCGCTACCTCATGCTGCGGCTGATCGAGCGCGCCCGCGAGAAGCGTGTCGCCGTGCCGGAGATGCGTAGCACGGACTACGTCAACACCATCGCCACCAAGGACGAGCCGTTCTTCCCCGGCAACGAGGAGATCGAGCGCAAGGTCCTCAACGCGACCCGCTGGAACGCCGCGGTGATGGTCTCCCGCGCCCAGCGCCCGGGCATCGGGGTCGGCGGTCACATCGCCACCTTCGCCTCCTCGGCCTCGCTGTACGACGTGGGCTTCAACTACTTCTTCAAGGGCAAGGACGCCGACGGCGCGTCCGGGGACCAGATCTACTTCCAGGGCCACGCCTCCCCGGGCATCTACGCCCGTGCCTACCTGCTGGACCGACTGAGTGAGCAGCAGCTCGACGGCTTCCGCCAGGAGCACTCGGGAGCCCCGCACGGCCTGTCGAGCTACCCGCACCCGCGCAACATGCCGGACTTCTGGGAGTTCCCGACCGTGTCCATGGGCCTCGGCCCGCTGGGCGCGATCTACCAGGCCCGGATGAACCGCTACCTGCTGAACCACGGCATCAAGGACACCACCGACTCCCGCGTCTGGGCCTTCCTCGGCGACGGCGAGATGGACGAGGTCGAGTCGCTGGGCCAGCTGTCCATCGCCGCGCGCGAGGGCCTGGACAACCTGACCTTCGTGGTCAACTGCAACCTGCAGCGCCTCGACGGCCCGGTCCGCGGCAACGGCAAGATCATCCAGGAGCTGGAGTCGATCTTCCGCGGCAACGGCTGGAACGTGATCAAGCTCATCTGGGACCGCAGCTGGGACCCGCTGCTGGCCCAGGACCGCGACGGTGCGCTGGTCAACAAGATGAACAGCACGCCCGACGGCCAGTTCCAGACCTATGCCACCGAGTCCGGCTCCTACATCCGCGAGCACTTCTTCGGCGGCGACCTGCGCCTGCGCGCGATGGTCGAGGGCATGACGGACGAGCAGATCCAGCACCTGGGCCGCGGCGGCCACGACCACAAGAAGGTCTACGCCGCGTTCAAGGCCGCGACCGAGCACAAGGGCCAGCCGACCGTCATCCTGGCCCAGACCGTCAAGGGCTGGACGCTGGGCCCGAACTTCGAGGGCCGCAACGCGACCCACCAGATGAAGAAGCTGACGGTCGAGGACCTCAAGCGCTTCCGTGACCGGCTGCACCTGCCGATCACCGACAAGCAGCTGGACGAGGGCTACCCGCCCTACTACCACCCGGGCAAGGACTCGGAGGAGATCCAGTACATGCACGACCGCCGTGCGGAGCTCGGCGGTTACATGCCGACCCGCAAGGTGCGCCCGCGCAAGCTGGAGCTCCCCGGCGACGACGCCTACAAGGTGCTGAAGAAGGGCTCCGGCCAGCAGTCGATCGCCACCACGATGGCGTTCGTCCGCCTGCTCAAGGACCTGATGCGGGACAAGAACATCGGCAAGCGCTTCGTCACCATCGCGCCGGACGAGTACCGCACCTTCGGCATGGACTCGCTCTTCCCGTCGGCGAAGATCTACGACCCGATGGGGCAGCAGTACGAGTCGGTCGACCGCGACCTGCTGCTGGCGTACAAGACGTCCCCGCAGGGCCAGATGATCCAGGACGGCATCACCGAGGCCGGTTCCACCGCCTCGCTGATCGCCGCGGGTTCGTCCTACGCCACCCACGGCGAGCCGCTGATCCCGGTCTACGTCTTCTACTCGATGTTCGGGTTCCAGCGGACGGGTGACCAGTTCTGGCAGATGGCCGACCAGCTGGCGCGCGGCTTCGTGCTCGGCGCGACCGCCGGCCGCACCACGCTGACCGGTGAGGGCCTACAGCACGCCGACGGCCACAGCCAGCTGCTGGCCTCGACCAACCCGGCCGTCGTCGCCTACGACCCGGCCTACGGCTACGAGATCGCCCACATCGTGCAGGACGGTCTGCGCCGCATGTACGGCAGCAGCGCGGAGCACCCGCACGGCGAGGACATCTTCTACTACCTCACCGTCTACAACGAGCCGATCCAGATGCCGGCCGAGCCGGACAACGTGGACGTCGAGGGCATCCTCAAGGGCGTCCACAAGCTGTCGGTCGGTCAGGCGGGCCAGATCCCGGCGCAGATCCTCGCCTCGGGCGTGTCGGTGCCGTGGGCGCTGGAAGCCCAGAAGATCCTCGCCGACGACTGGAACGTCAAGGCCGACGTCTGGTCGGTGACCTCCTGGAACGAGCTGCGCCGCGACGCGGTGGAGACCGAGGAGTTCAACCTGCTCCACCCGGACGAGGAGCAGCGCTACCCGTACGTGCAGCGCAAGCTCTCCGGCGCGGAGGGCCCGTTCGTGGCCGTCTCCGACTGGATGCGCGCGGTGCCGGACCAGATCGCGCGCTGGATCCCGGGGCAGTACCAGTCGCTGGGCGCCGACGGCTTCGGCTTCGCCGACACCCGTGGCGCGGCGCGCCGCTTCTTCCACATCGACGCGCAGTCGATCGTGCTGGGCGTGCTGACCGAGCTGGCCAAGCAGGGCAAGGTCGACCGCACCGCGCTGAAGGCGGCCATCGACCGCTACCAGCTGCTCGACGTGAAGGCCGCCCACCCGGGCGCCGCGGGCGGCGACGCCTGAGCGTAGCTCTCACCAACTGATCGACCGGACCGGGACCCTGACGCATCGTCAGGGTCCCGGTCCGCTTTTCTGTGGATTCCGGTAAAGCACTCCCCGCCGTGGTGGCACTCCTCTACTTTGGCGGCACGCCGACAAGCCGTCGGCGTCCCGTGCGAGAGGAGCACCATGCGAACGATCCGTCGCACCACCGCTCTGTCCGCAGCCCTGCTGGCGGTTCTCGCGTCCGCCGGCCCCGCGGTGGCGACCGCGGCACCCGCCATCGCCCCGGCACTCGCCAACAGCACCGCGCACAACCTGCACGTCCACCTGCGCAACGCCTCCAGCTCCAACTGGTCCGGCTACGCCGCCACCGGAGGCGGTTTCACCTCCATCTCGGCCAGTTGGGTCGAGCCGACCGGCAAGTGCGGCAGCGCGACCAGCTACTCCAGCTTCTGGGTCGGCATCGACGGCGACGGCAGCAACAGCGTCGAGCAGACCGGCTCCGAGGTGGACTGCTCGGGCGGTTCACCGCAGTACTACTCCTGGTACGAGATGTATCCGGCGTACCCGGTGAACTTCAGCAACGCCGTACGGCCGGGCGACCACTTCACCGGCTCAGTGACGTTCCTCGGCTCGGGCAAGTTCACCATGAAGCTGAGCGACACCACGGCGGGCTGGAGCCGCTCGGTGACCAAGTCCTACTCCCCGGCCAAGCGCTACTCGGTCGAGGTGATCGCCGAGGCCCCGTCCAGCTCCACCGGAGTGCTGCCGCTGGCCGACTTCGGCACAGTGAACTTCACCGGCTCCCTGGCCAACGGCAAGGCGCTGGGCAGCTACAGCCCGACGGTGATCAACATGGTCTCCGGCTCGACCACCAAGGCGTCCACCTCCGCGCTCTCCGGCGGCGAGGGTTTCTCGGTCACCTGGAAGCACAGCTGATCCACCGGCCGACCCACGGCTGATCCATGGCTGACCCACGAGGTTCAGCGCGTAGCCACCGCACGACAACAGGGGGTGACGCCCATGGCGTCACCCCCTCATCGTTTCGTGAACGCCTCGTAAGAATCGACGCCGAATGCCCGGCGATTGACGGCCATTGTGATGGTTGTCCCAGTTTCCCCCTGGCCCGTACGGCGTACGCAGCCAGGTGGTGCCCGTAAGGTTGCGCAGAGCGTCTCGCATCGCGGTCACCCGCTGCTTCGCGCGAACGCTTGTGAGCATCCGCAAGACCTCCGGGCGCGACGGCCCGTTCGATGGTTGACGGCAGCCCGAGGAGACACCTGCATGCGGTTCAAGCGCACCCTGGTGGCGGCACTGGTCTCGGTCACCTGTCTTGCCGGTACCGGCGCGGCCGCCGCAGGCGCGGCCGTCTCGGACGAGCAGTTGGCCGTCACCACCCCGCCCGCAGGCAGCTCCGCCTGGGTCCAGGACCACTCCTACGGCGTCCAGCTCCCCGACCCGGCCACCGCGAGCGCGGCCGACGTCGCCACGTTCTTCGGCGGGCTCACCGCCGCGCAGCAGCAGCGGCTGGTCGCCGCCTACCCGCTGGTCGTCGGCAACCTCGACGGCGCGCCGCTGGCGCTGCGCTACCAGGCCAACCGGGTCGCCATGCGGGCCGAGCTGGACGGCCTCACGGCCCAGGCCGTCAAGGACCCGACGACCACCGGCCAGATCGCCATGCTGACCCAGCTGCTGCAGCCCGGCCACCAGGTGCTCGCCTTCGACCCGCGCAGCCGCGGCCTCGTCGCCGAGGTCTTCGGCGACCTCGCCACGGCCCAGCGGGTCTCCGTCTACGTCCCCGGTTCGGACATGGACCTGTCCCACTTCTCCCAGGCCGAGCAGGCGGCCCAGAACCTCCGCTCCGAGGAGGCCCTGGTCTCCCCCGGCACCACGACGGCGGCCATAGCGTGGTCCGACTACGTGACCCCCGTCGGCCTCGGCGCCGACGCCGCGACCTCCCGTCTGGCGGAGGCCGGCGCCCCGCGCCTGGTCCGCCTGCTGGCGGGCCTCGCGGTGACGACGGAGTCGTCCACGCCGCCGAGCCTCTTCTGCCACTCCTACGGCTCGGTCCTCTGCGGCAACGCGGCCCCGTCGATCCACGCGGCGGACGGGGTGACGGACATGGTCGTCCTCGGCAGCCCCGGCATGGACGTCGACGATGCCGCGGCGCTCGGCAGCGGGGTGCAGCTCTGGGCCACCACCCGGAACCCCAACGACTGGATCGGCAACGTCCCCTTCCTCGAGGTCGGCGGCCTCGGCCACGGCGCGGACCCGACGGGCACGTCCTTCGGCGGCCACGTGATCGCCTCGACGGGAGCGGTAGGCCACGAGGGCTACTTCACCGACGGGACGACGAGCCTGCGCAACTTCGCCGACATCGCGGTCGGCGACTACGGCGACGTCACGAACTGAGTTGTCGGGGGCCAACCTTCTGCAGCCGGGACGTTGCACTGTCTGGGGGCGCGGGGAACTGCGCGAGAAACCACCCTGTTTGGTGAGTCCCTGAACGAGCAGAGCCATCCGCTCATCGGTGGTTTCTCGCGCCCCTGGGTAGTGCAACTACCTCAGATCACTCAGCTTGAGATGCTGCGCATGTCCGCGTAGCGGTCCCCCGCGACCTGAGCGGCGATCGGCTCCAACTCCCCCAGCTCCTCCGGGGTCAGAATCAGAGAAGCCGCCGCCGCGTTCTCCTCCAGGCGGCTGCGCTTGCGCGTGCCCGGGATCGGGATCACCGGCAGGCCGTGCACCTGGGCGCGCTGCTGGACCCAGGCCAGGGCCACCTGGCCCACCGTCACGCCGCGCTCCGCGGCGATCTTGTGGACCGGGGCCAGCAGTGCGGCGTTGTGCGCGGCGTTGTCGCCGGTGAAGCGCGGCTGGTGGTTGCGGAAGTCGTCCGCCGCAAGCTCGTTGGCGTTGCTGAAGGAGCCGGTCAGGAAGCCGCGGCCGAGCGGCGAGTACGCCACCAGCGCCACACCCAGCTCCGCCGCCGCCGGGACGGCCGTGCGCTCCACGTCCCGCGAGAACAGCGACCACTCCGACTGCAGCGCGGCGATCGGGTGGACCGCGTACGCCTCGCGCAGCTCCGCGCCGCTGACCTCGGACAGGCCCAGGTGGCGCACCTTGCCCGCGGCGACCAGCTCGGCCATCGCGCCGACCGACTCGGCCAGCGGGACCTCCGGGTTGCGCCGGTGCATGTAGTACAGGTCGATGTGGTCCAAGCCCAGGCGGCGCAGGCTCGCGTCGACGGCCTGACGGATGTACGCGGGGTCGTTGCGGACGGCCCGCTGGGTCGGGTCGTCCTCGCGGCGCTCGATGGCGAACTTGGTCGCCAGCAGCACCTCGTCGCGGTGGGCCCGGACGAACGGGCCGACCAGCTCCTCGTTACGGCCGAAGCCGTACATGTCGGCGGTGTCGAACAGGGTGACGCCGAGCTCCAGCGCGCGCTCCAGCGTGGCGCGGGACTCCTCGGCCCCGGTGTCGCCGAACTGGTCACTGTAGAAGTCGCTCATCCCCATGCAGCCGAGGCCCTGGACGCTCACCTGGGGGCCGTGCGCACCGAGCGTCGTGGTCGGCATACCGGAACCGGTCGAGCCGGTCGGGTTGGTGGTCATGTGCAGTCCTGCCTCTCCCCGTACAAGTCGATCTTGTAGTCAAGCACCAGAAGGTTCGCCTGCAGGTCGCGGATCCGCGCGAGCACCTCTTCGCGGTGCTCGACCAGCAGTTCCCGTCGCTCGGCCTCGGTCCCCGCGCCGGCGCGGACGAGTTCCGCGTAGCGCAGCATCCCGGCGACCGGCATGCCGGTGGCGCGCAGGTTGCCGAGGAAGGCGAGCCAGCCCAGGTCCGCGTCGCAGAAGCGGCGCTGGCCGTGGTGGGAGCGGGCCGGGTGGTCGAGCAGGCCGATCCGCTCGTACCAGCGCAGCGTGTGAGCGCTCAGGCCGGTCCGCTCGACGACCTCGCCGATGGTGTACCGAGGCACCAACTCCGCAGTCATCGCGGTTGCTTCGGACATCCGCGCCCCCTTCCGATCTTTCGTGGACGACGCTACTTACCTAGAGTGCACTCCAAGCAAGCGGACACGCCCCCGACACGGTCCACTCGGCCCGGCTCATAGACTCCACCCCATGACCCTGGACAGCCTGCGCATCGTCGAACAGTGGCCCATCACCACCGCCGCGACCGTCGTGGTCCGCCGCGACGGCAGCATCGCCGGGAGCCACGGGCCCCAGCAGCACCCGTTCAAGCTGGCCTCGGTGACCAAGCCGCTGAGCGCCTACGCCGCCCTGGTAGCGGTCGAGGAGGGCGCGCTGGAGCTGGACGACCCGGCGGGCCCGGAGGGGTCGACCGTACGGCACCTGCTCGCCCACACGTCCGGGCTGGCCTTCGACGAGCACAAGGCGATGGCCGCGCCCGGTACCCGCCGTCTCTACTCCAACGCCGGTTTCGACGTGCTGGCCGAGGTCGTCGCCAAGGCGACCGGCATGCCGTTCCCGCAGTACGCGGCGGAGGCGGTCTTCACGCCGCTCGGCATGACCTCGACCTGGCTGGACGCGACGAGCAAGAGCCCGGCCGGGGCGGGCGGCGTCTCCACCGCCGCCGACCTGGCCCGCTTCGCCGCGGAGCTCCAGGCGCCGCGCGTGCTGCACCCGGAGACCCTGGCCGAGGCGACCCGGGTCGCCTTCCCCGGCCTGAACGGGGTGCTGCCCGGCTACGGCCACCAGAAGCCGAACGACTGGGGGCTCGGCTTCGACATCCGCGACCACAAGTCCCCGCACTGGACCGGCCTGACCAGCTCACCCGCGACCTTCGGCCACTTCGGCCAGTCCGGCACTTTCCTCTGGATCGACCCGGAGGCGGGCGCGGCCTGCGTCACGCTGACCGACCGCGACTTCGGCCCGTGGGCCGCCGAGGTCTGGACGCCGTTCACCGACGCCGTGCTCGAAGAGCTCAGGGAGACTCAGCCGTGGGGGACTCAGCCGTAGGAGACCGGCGACTCCATCGCCCAGACCAGCAGCTCCGCGCCGTCGGGGCCGGCGGTGGGGTCGACCGGTGCGTCGCCCTCGCTGATCCGCAGCGCGTCCCCTGCGGCCAGCTCGCGTCCGCGTCCGCGCGGGCCGCCGCGCTCGCGGAAGCCGACGCCGCCCCGGGCGAGGTGCGCGTACACGTACGCGGCGCGCGGCAGTTCGGGCAGCGGGCAGTACGGCTGGGCGCGCAGCAGGTGCAGCGACGCGTCCTCGCGCCGCAGCAGGCCTGGCGGGGTGAGCAGCACGTGCTCGGCCCCTGGGCCGATCGGGTCGGCGAGGGCGTAGGCGGGCTCCGTCCCGAAGCTGCCGGGCTGCAGCCAGAACTGCAGGAACCGCACCGGCTGCGCAGCATCGTCCCCGGCGGCCGCCGCCACCGTGCCCTCGCTGTGGATGACGCCATCGCCCGCGCCCAGGTACTGCAACTGCCCGGGACGGACCACGGACCGGTGGCCGTGGTCGTCGGCGTGCTGCAACGCGCCCTCCAGCACCCAGGTGAGGATCTCGGTGTCCCGGTGCTTGTGCGGGCCGAAGCCCGCGCCGGGATCCAGACTCTCCTCGTTGCACGCGAGCAGCGCGCCGAAGCTGGTGTTGGCCGGGTCGTAGTGCCCGGAGAACGAGAACGCGTGTGCGGTCACGATCCCCGGCTCCGGCTCGGAGCGGTAGCGGTGCCCGGCACGGTGGATCCTCAGCGGCATGTGCCCACTTTAGGCCCGTCCGGCCGGTCTTCCCCGGCCCGCCGGACGAGGCCTCGGCAGACGGGCCCTGTGACCCGCACCACGCGTCCATGGGTACCCGGGTTGCGCAAAAGCCCCCGGGCATGGTGCAGGCTTGAGACGTGCCAGTCCCAGCCGCGAAGAAGTCCGAGAACCAGCCCTCCGCCTCGCCGGAGAAGGCCCCCGCGAAAACCGACGACGCCTCGCGCCGCGGCTCGACCCGCGGGACCGCCTTCGAGCGCCGCACCGTGGCCGCGACGCACGACATGCACGCCGCGACGCTGCGCAACCTGGAGCGTGCCGCCGGGAAGATGGCCACCGCCGCCATCGCGCGGATGGACGACAACCTCTCCTGGTACCGGAACATGCCCCCCGAGCACCGCTCGTGGATCGGGCTGGTCGCCCAGGCCGGTATCGCCGCGTTCACCGAGTGGTTCCGCCACCCCGACGCGCCGCAGGCGATCAGCACCGACGTGTTCGGCACCGCGCCCCGCGAGCTGACCCGTGCGGTGACGCTGCGTCAGACCGTGGAGATGATCCGGACCACCATCGAGGTGGTCGAGGAGGCCATCGACGAGGTCGCCGCCCCCGGCGCGGAGGACGCGCTGCGCGAGGCGGTGCTGGTCTACGCCCGCGAGATCGCCTTCGCCACCGCCCAGGTCTACGCCCAGGCCGCCGAGGCGCGCGGCGCCTGGGACGCGCGGCTGGAGGCCCTGGTCGTCAACTCGCTCCTGTCCGGCGACGCCGACGAGGGGGTGCTCTCCCGCGCCGCCGCGCTGGGCTGGGGCGCCCCGGACCGGGTCATGGTGGTCATGGGCAGCGCCCCCGCCGGAGACAGCGAGCTGGTGGTCGAGGCCATCCGCCGGGCCGCCCGGCACGCCAAGCTGCACGTGCTGACCGGCGTGCTGGGGGCGCGGCTGGTCGTGGTGGTCGGCGAGAAGAAGCCGCGCAACGGCGAGCGGCTGTGGGACCCGGTGGTCGCCGCGCGCTCGCTGATCGGGCAGTTCGCGGACGGCCCGGTGGTGATCGGCCCGACCGTCTCCGACCTGCTCTCCGCCACCCGCTCCGCCCAGGCCGCCGCGGCGGGGCTGCGTGCCTGCTCGGCCTGGCCCGACGCGCCGCGTCCGGTGCAGGCCGACGACCTGCTGCCGGAGCGCGCCCTGGCCGGGGACCAGCAGGCCCGCCGCCAGCTGGTGGAGGAGATCTACGCCCCACTGGACGAGGCCGGTTCGGCGCTGCTGGACACCCTCTCCGTCTATCTTGAGCAGGCGTCCTCGCTGGAGGGCGCGGCCAGAATGCTGTTCGTGCACCCCAACACGGTTCGCTACCGCCTACGCCGTGTGACCGACGTCACGGGCTACGCGCCCTCCGACGTGCGCTCCGCGTTCACCCTGCGGATCGCCCTTGCCCTGGGCCGACTCCAACAGTCATGACCTGGGATGATGCACGGCTGTAGGGAATCCACAACTCGGTGGGTGGTTCTTCGTCGCGGTCCTCACCCGCGTAGCACCGGCCGGACAAGAGAAGGTTGATGACGTGCTCGTACTCGTTGCTCCCGGACAAGGCGCCCAGTCGCCAGGATTCCTCGCCCCCTGGCTGGAGGTACCCGGCGTCGCCGACCGGCTCGGCCGTTGGTCGGAGGTCGCCGGCCTGGACCTGGTGCGCGCCGGGACCGAGGCGTCCGAGGAGGAGATCAAGGACACCGCCGTCGCCCAGCCGCTGCTGGTCGCCGCGGGCCTGGTGACCTGTGCCGCGCTGTTCGGCGGGGACCACGAGAACCTCTCCCGTCGGGTCGGCGCCGTCGCCGGGCACAGCGTGGGTGAGATCACCGCCGCCGTCGCCGCCGACGTGCTGAGCGCGGAGGACGGCCTGGCCTTCGTCCGCGAGCGCAGCCTGGGCATGGCCGAGGCAGCCGCCGCGACCGCGACCGGGATGACCGCCGTCCTCGGCGGCGACCCGGAGGAGGTGGCCGCGAAGCTGGCCGCCCACGGCGTCACCGCGGCCAACAACAACGGCGGCGGCCAGATCGTCGCCGCGGGCACGCTGGAGCAGCTGGCGGCCCTCAAGGACGACGCGCCGGCCAAGGCCCGGCTGATCCCGCTCAAGGTCGCCGGCGCCTTCCACACCGACCACATGGCCCCGGGCGTGGTGCGGCTGGAGAAGCTCGCGCCGACCCTGACCGCGGCCGACCCGACGATCACCTACGTCTCCAACCGGGACGGCGAGGTCGTCAGCTCCGGCGCCGAGGTGCTCTCCCGCCTGGTCTCCCAGGTCTCCAACCCGGTCCGCTGGGACCTGTGCATGGAGACCCTGGCGCAGCTCGGCGCGACCGCGGTGATCGAGCTCTCCCCCGCCGGAACCCTCACCAACCTGGTCAAGCGCAACGTCAAGGGTGTCGCGACGCTGGCCCTGAAGACCCCAGCCGACCTCGACAAGGCCCTCGCGCTCGTGGCCGAGCACGGGGCCGGGGAGCAGAACGCATGACAGCGCAGATCAAGCCGGTGACCGGCGCGCAGTACTCCCGCATCCACGGCGTCGGCGGCTACCGCCCGACCCGGGTGATCCCCAACTCCGAGGTCCTGAACTGGATCGAGTCCTCGGACGAGTGGATCCGCACCCGCAGCGGCATCACCGAGCGCCGCTGGGCCGGTCCGGAGGAGTCCGTCGCCGAGATGTCGGTCCAGGCCGCCAGCAAGGCGATCGCCATGGCCGGGATCAGCCCGGACCAGGTCGGCAGCGTCATCGTCGCCACCGTCTCGCACCTCAAGCAGACCCCGGCCATCGCCACCGAGATCGCCGACCGGCTGGGCTGCGGCACCACGCCCGCCTTCGACATCTCGGCCGCCTGCGCCGGCTTCGGCTACGGCCTCTCGCTGGCCGACGGCCTGGTGCGCGGCGGCAACGCAGAGTACGTGGTCGTGATCGGCGTCGAGCGCCTCTCCGACCTCACCGACATCCACGACCGCTCCACCGCCTTCATCTTCGGCGACGGCGCGGGCGCGGTCGTGGTCGGCCCGTCCGACATCCCCGGCATCGGCAAGGTGGTCTGGGGCTCGGACGGTTCGCAGGCCGACGTGATCAGCCAGACCGCCGCCTGGGACACCGCCTTCGGCAAGCCCGACGCGGTCAACGGCGCCGGCGAGGAGACCAAGTGGCCGGCCCTGCGCATGGAGGGCCAGACGGTCTTCCGCTGGGCCGTCTGGGACATGGCCAAGGCCGCCCAGCAGGCCCTGGACGCCGCGGGGATCACCGCAGACCAGCTCGGCGCGTTCATCCCCCACCAGGCCAACATGCGGATCATCGATGCGATGATCAAGGCCCTGAAGCTGCCCGAGTCGGTTCCGGTGGCCCGCGACATCGCGGAGACCGGCAACACCTCGGCTGCCTCGATCCCGCTGGCCATGGAGCGCATGCTCCAGTCCGGCGAAGCCAAGAGCGGTGACCTGGCCCTGATCATCGGGTTCGGGGCGGGTCTCGTCTACGCGGCCGCAGTCGTTACTCTCCCGTAAGCACCACCTCCAGAAACACCATCACGAAGGAGCCATCATGGCCACGCAGGACGAGGTCCTCTCCGGTCTCGCAGAGATCGTCAACGAGATCGCCGGGATCCCGGCCGAGGACGTGCAGTTGGACAAGTCGTTCACCGACGACCTGGACGTCGACTCGCTCTCCATGGTCGAGGTCGTCGTCGCCGCCGAGGAGCGCTTCGACGTCAAGATCCCGGACGACGAGGTCAAGAACCTGAAGACGGTCGGCGACGCGGTGAACTACATCATCGCCAACGCCAACTCCTGAGCATTCCCGCTCACTTGGGGGGTGCCGCCGCTGGCGGCGGCACCCTTCGCCTTTCCCGGGCCCAGCATCCCGGGGTCTGAACCACCCGGTCTTGAACCACCGGACTTCCCCTTCCAGGAGACAGAGCAGTGACCACCGACAGCCGCACCGTGGTCGTCACCGGGATCGGCGCCTTCACGCCGCTCGGCGCCGACGCCGCGTCCACCTGGGAGGGCCTCGTGGCGGGCCGTTCCGGTGTCTCGCTCATCGAGGACGAGTGGGCCGCCGACCTTCCGGTCCGCATCGCCGCCCGCACCGCCGTCGACCCCGGCGAGGTCCTGCCCCGCCCGCTGGCCCGCAAGCTGGACCGCTCGGCGCAGTTCGCCATCATCGCCGCACGCGAGGCCTGGGCCGACGCCGGCTTCACCACCTCGGCCGTCGAGGAGGGTTCGCCGATCGACCCCGAGCGTCTGGGTGCGGTCGTCGCGTCCGGCATCGGCGGCGTGACCACCCTGCTCGACCAGTACGACGTGCTCAAGGAGAAGGGCGTCCGCCGCGTCTCCCCGCACACCGTGCCGATGCTGATGCCGAACAGCCCCGCCGCCAACGTCGGCCTCGAGGTCGGCGCCCGCGCGGGCGTGCACACCCCCGTCAGCGCCTGCGCCTCCGGCGCCGAGGCCATCGGCTACGCGATCGAGATGATCCGCACCGGCCGTGCCGACGTCGTCATCGCCGGCGGCACCGAGGCCGCGATCCACCCGCTGCCGATCGTCGCCTTCGCCAACATGATGGCGATGTCCAAGAACAACGACCACCCGCAGCAGGCCTCCCGCCCCTACGACAAGGCCCGTGACGGCTTCGTCCTCGGCGAGGGCGCCGGCATCGTGGTGCTGGAGTCCGCCGAGCACGCCGCCAAGCGCGGTGCCCGGGTCTACTGCGAGGCGATCGGCCAGGGCCTCTCCTCCGACGCCCACCACATCGCCCAGCCGGAGCCGACGGGCGCGGGCGTGGCCCGTGCCATCGGCCACCTGCTGGAGCAGAACGAACTCGACCCGGCCGAGATCGTCCACGTCAACGCCCACGCGACGTCCACCCCGCAGGGCGACACCGCGGAGGTCAAGGCGCTGCGCCGGGTCCTGGGCGACCACCTGGACCACATCGCCATCTCGGCGACCAAGTCGATGACCGGTCACCTGCTGGGCGGCGCGGGCGGTATCGAGACCGTCGCCACCGTCCTGGCGCTGTACCACCGCACGGCCCCGCCGACCATCAACGTCGACGACCTGGACCCGGAGATCGACGCCGACATCGTCACCGAGGCCCGCGCCCTGCCCGAGGGCCGGATCGCCGCGCTGAACAACTCGTTCGGCTTCGGCGGCCACAACGTGGTGCTGGCCTTCCGCACGATCTGACGTTCCACAGGCACGCACTGAGGGGCGTGGGGACCAGGTCCCCACGCCCCTCAGCCGTGTTCACACGTCAGCTGTGTTCATACATCAGCTGTGTTGATGCGTCAGCGCATCCGGCCCCAGAGGAACGAGTCCAGGTAGGCCTGGGTCGGCGAGCCGACGCCGGTGGCGTCGTCGTAGCCGCGGGTGGCCTGCAGGCTGGTGTCCTCACCGAAGGCGACCAGACGGACCTTCAGCGAGCCGCCGATCATGCCGAAGTCGACCACGTTGCTCAGCGGAGCCTTGTGCTCCGCGGCCGCGCGGTTCACCACGTCACGGAAGAGGCCCATGCTCGACCGGGCGTAGATCTCCGGGTTGGCGAAGCCGATCGCGCCGCCCTGGGCCTGGATCGCGTCCGCCTGGACCGCGGAGAACTCCGGCGCCGAGACGCTGGTGCCGCCGTAGCCGCCCTCACTGTACGTTCCGCCGGAGGTCATGCCGACCAGGACGGAGGTGTACAGGTCACCGTTCATGGCGACGTCCGGGGTGACGCGCTGCGCGGTGGCGCTGTGGGCGCCGGTCATCAGCGTGTGCGACAGCGAGTTGGGGACGGTGCCGCGCTGGTACCACGGCTGGGCGAAATCCTCGCTGGTGCCGCCGCCACCGCCGAAGTAGAACGCGCCCGGGAGCGGCGTCCACGAGGTGCCGTCGGCCGAGAGCGCCGAGCGCAGGGTGCCCATCGAGGTCTCGAAGCCGTACTTGCCGCTCTTGCTGGCCAGGCCGAGGGCGGTGCCGCCGACGTCGGTGACCCACGGGTCCGAGGACGGGAAGCCGACCTGCGCACGAGGCGTGTCGGTCTGGCAGTTGACCCCGGTCGCGGCGGCGGTGGGCGACTGGTCGCCGCAGTCGCCCGCGGAGAAGTCAAAGCCCATGCCCTCGATCGCGCCCTGCTCGAAGACCTGCTCGTAGGCCTGGATGGTGGCCTGCGTCATGTCGCCCTGGTCGGTGGTGTGCATGATCTCGCTCCAGGAGTTGGAGACGACATCCGCCAGGTGGTTGTCGACGATGTTGCTCAGAGCCGCGATCAGGTCGTTGTCGTTGCAGGAGTTCGCGCCGACGTAGACGACCTTGGCGTCGGGGGCCAGGCCGTGGACCATCTCGACGTCCAGCGACTCCTCGCCCTGCCATCCGGCCGGACCGCCGCAGGCGGCCTGCGAGTTCCACTGCGAGGGGGTGACCACCTCGGTGTACTGGCCGGACTTGAACGGCTTGTCGCCGTGCGCGGCCGAGAAGGTGTTCGCGTCCTGCAGCATCGTCGAGGACGCGTAGGCGTCGACGATGGCCACGGTGGCGCCCTTGCCGGTCAGGCCGGAGGCGGTGATGCCGTAGGCCTTGCGCAGCTGGCTCGGCTGGAAGGAGCACTGGTCGAACGGGACCGCGCCCTTGACGTAGCCGGCCGGAGCACCGGTGGCCGTCTTCTGGCCCCAGTAGTCGGAGCAGGTCGAGACGGTCGGCAGACCGTCGCCCGGCTTGCTGCCGGTGCCCGCGACCGAGTCGCTGACCTTGACCGACTGCGGCTTGGCGACCGTGCCCAGCTCGGAGCTGAGCCCGGCGACACCGAGGACCGTGTTCGCCACCGCTGCCGGGACGGTCAGCCCGGCCGCCGGCGCGTGGACGCTCTGTCCGGCGACGGCGTAGCTGTGCACGGAGGTGCCGAACGCCTTGGTGACGGCGGCGTTGTCACCGCGGAAGGTGACCTCGTGCTGGGTGGTGCTCAGCACGGTCAGCCCCGACCCCTTCAGCCACGACTGGACCGCGCCCAGCTGGGCGTCGGTGACGCCGAAGCGGGCACGGAACGCGTCCGGGCTGAGGAAGTGACGGTAGTTCGGGTCGTTCTGGTTGGACACGGCCGCGGCGTAGGCGGCCGCTCCGGCCGGGTCCTGGCCCTGCAGGTAGACCGTGCCGGTGAACTGGGCGGACGCCGCCTCGGCGCCGCGGTCGGCCTTGCCGGTGGCCCACTGCGGGTGGCTGCCGGCGATGGCCTTGGCGGCCGGGCGCGGCGCCTGAGCCTGCGACGGCGCGGCCAGAGCCAGCGAGCCGGAGGCCAGCGCCAGGGAGGCGGCTGCGATGGTGGCTATCCGGGCGCGGCTGGCACGGGAGCTCTGGTTCTGGGTGATGACGACTCCAGGGTGAAGGTCCGTCAGAGGAATCGATGGAGGCGCACATGTTCGACACGACTCCGTGAGGTTGTCTACACGGGCCGCGTTTTGGGACGCAAGAGTCCAGGCAGGGGAGATTCGCGGAATGACACCACGACAAGGGGGTGCAGATGAGGATTCGGCGACCGGCCGACGAATGGTGGACTGACCGTCCGACAAAAGCGCACGACGGACCGGATTCCGGACAGTTTCGAGGTCAGCCCGCGCCAAGGGCCTGCGACATCCAGGGCATACCCAGACATTCGACCGACCATGACGCGCGTGGGATCACGCGCAGTTGCACGGCGCAGCCCGACGGTCGCACTCCCCCCACCCGGGGGCCCCCGACCGGCTGGATTTTTCGGACACGGCGACGCTACGCCCGTAGCGCGACACCTGTCAGACCGCCAGCTTCACCACGTCAGCTCCACGCCGTCAGCTTCACACCACCTGGTGCAGCCAGCGCACCGGGGCGCCCTCACCCGCATGACGGAACGGTTCCAGCTCGTCGTCCCAGGGCCTGCCCAGCAGCCGGGAGATCTCCGGCTCCAGCTCGCTCTCCCCCAGCCGGGCCCGCAGCAGCGCGGCGCGGAGCCGGTCCTCGGGGATCATGATGTCGCCGTGCACGCCGATGACGGCATGGAAGATGCCCAGGTCCGGCGTGCTGCTGAACCGTTCACCCTCGGCCCCCGTGATCGGCTCGGCGGTCACCTCGAACCGCAGCAGGTGCCAGCCGCGCAGCGCGGACGCCAGCCGGGAGGCGGTGTCGGGCTCGCCCTGCCAGGAGAACTCGGCACGCCAGGTACCGGGCGCGGCGGGCTGCCTGATCCAGTCCAACCCCACCCGCTGCCCGAGCACACCCGCCACGGCCCACTCGACGTGCGGGCAGAGTGCGCGCGGCGCGGAGTGCAGATAGAGAACTCCACGTGTCGTCACCGGACCTCCAATGTGGTGCGAGGGGCGCCTTCCCCAGCGGTCTCGTGCCACGTCCTGCCGGAATGTCCGGTTGTTCCGCTTGATCCGTTTCTGGCCTGACGAGTACCCAGATATCGGGTGGCTGCAAACACGGGACCAGATAGAGACGGTACCGCCGAAGCATGCCCTGCGGGCCGCAGTCCAGCGGAACCACCCGGACGGCACGCGTATCCCGCCCGAGTGGTCGCACGGAGGGTGACGGATCATCAGATGATCTCGTCACGCTCACTCTGGGAACGTCAGATGCGCACCAACATCTTCCCGGTGTTCTCCCCGCGCAGCAGGCCGAGGAACGCGTCCACCGCGTGGTCGAAGCCCTCGACCACCGTCTCGTCGAAGCGCAGGCGGCCCTCACGGAGCCAGCCACCGACCTCGGCGACGAACTCGGGCTGGAGGTCGGCGTGGTCGCCGACCAGCATGCCGGTGAGGCTCAGCCGCTTGCCGATCGTCTGCACGAGGTTGCGCGGCGCCGCCGGCGGAGTGGTGTCGTTGTACTGCGCGATCGCCCCGCACAGCACGGCCCGGCCGTGGACGTGGAGCGCGCCGATCGCGGCCTCCAGGTGCTCGCCGCCGACGTTGTCGAAGTAGACGTCGATGCCCTCCGGAGCGACCTCCGCCAGCTGCTCGGCAACCGGGCCGTTCTTGTAGTTGAAGGCGGCGTCGAAGCCGAAGTCCTCGACGAGGCGGCGCACCTTCTCGTCCGAGCCCGCGCTGCCGACCACACGCGAGGCGCCACGGAGCCGCGCCACCTGGCCGACGATGCTGCCGACCGCGCCGGCCGCGCCGGAGACGAAGACCGCGTCGCCCTCCTTGAAGTGGCCGACCCGCAGCAGTCCCGCGTAGGCCGTCAGGCCCGGCATGCCCAGCACACCGAGGTAGGACTCGATCGGCGCGGCCTTGGAGTCGACCTTGACCGCGTGCTCGGCCGGGACGTCGGCGTACTCTCGCCAGCCGAGGCCGTGCAGGACGGCGTCGCCGACTTCGAAGCCCTCGGCCGCCGAGGCCACCACCCGGCCGACGGCGCCGCCGTCCATGGCCTTGCCCAGCTGGAACGGCGGGGCGTAGGACTTCACGTCGTTCATCCGGCCGCGCATATAGGGGTCGACGGAGAGGTACTCGTTGCGAACCAGGATCCGGCCGGGTGCGGGGGCGGTGACCGGGGCCTCCACCAGGGCGAAGTCGGCGGGCGTCGGCCAGCCCTTGGGGCGGGCGGCCAGCTGCCACTCGCGGGCGACGGCGGGAAAGGTCTGCTCGGCCATGGATACGCCTTTCACATCGGCGGGGACAGCTGGACCGGCTGGAACAGCTGAAATATTGACCATCTCAAGCAATGCTTGGTCAAAAGGTTAAGGAAGTCAAATATTCAGACCCTTCAGGTAACCTGGAGGCATGCACCCCCACGAGAGCATCCCGGCCGACCCGCTGACCCCCGAGGTCGTCGACCTGATGGCCGCCCTGGTGGGCGTCTTCCACAAGGAGTACGAGGAGGCCGCCTCCGCGCGTTCGCTCACGGGCGCCCAGGCCAAGGTGCTGGCCCTGCTGCGCCGGGGGCCGATGCCGATGCGGCAGATCGCGCAGACGCTCAGCTGCGAGCCGTCCAACATCACCGGCATCGTCGACCGGCTGGAGGCCCGCGGACTGGTCGCGCGGCAGGCAGATCCGGAGGACCGCCGGGTCAAGCGCGTCGCCGTGACCGAGCCCGGCGCCGCCGCCGCGGCCGAGCTCCGCGCCTCGCTCAACTTCGCCCGCGAGCCGCTGGCCGCACTCACGCCCGAGGAGCGACTCCAGCTCCGGGATCTGCTGCAGCGGATGCTGGCCGGGGCACAGCGTCAGGACTGATCCCACTCCTGAAGGATGGAACCCCGCGCGCACGGGCAGCGTCTCACCAGCTATGCTGCGGCGAGCGGCCCAAATACAGGGCCGCTCGTGCTGATGTACGACAGTCACACACGAGGGTGGCATACGGCAGCGGCACGGATGCGGTGATGGGGCTGTAGCTCAGCCGGTTAGAGCAGGGGACTCATAATCCCTTGGTCGTGGGTTCGAGTCCCACCGGCCCCACTTCTTCAGCTTCTCCAGGAGAAGCGCTGTCAGGCGCAAGCGCTGACCTGGCAGTACGTTAGCGAAAAGGCTCCCCGGTGCATGCACCGGGGAGCCTTTTTTCACCCGAACGGGCGCGTACCTGCCATTCGTCCTGTTACTCCGCCGTCCTGTCACTCCGCCGTCCTTCACGCCGTCAGGAGTCGAGCTCCTGACGGAACAGCGACTCGACGAGCCCCAGCGCCTGCTCCGCCGCCTCCGGCGAACTGCCGAGGAAGCTGTGGCCCTCTCCCGGCTGGACGACGAACCGGTGACGGTCCCCAGCCCCGGCCAGCGCCGCAGCGATCTCCTCGCGGTGCGCGGGGGTGACCACGTGGTCGTTCTCGCCGACGATGTAGACCAGACGACCGGCGATCTTCGGCGTCAGCGCGAGCGTCGGCTCGGGCCGGCTCACCGCGATCTCCGTACCGGTCAGCCAGCCGCCGTAGAAGACCACGGTGACCGGGATGTCGTGCCCGGTCGCCGCGAGGTAGGCGAGGTGACCGCCGAGGCTCAGCCCGACCATGCCGACCGGCTCCGCGCCGAGCGCACGGAGGTGGTCCAGCGCCGCTCCGGCGTCCGTCAGCACGCCGTCGCGGGTCAGCTGCGGCAGCAGCTCGAACCCGTGGGCCCGGCCGGCCTCGTCGCGCGGGCACTCCACGCCGGGCTCGATCCGGTGGTAGAAGTCCGGGGCCAGCGCGGTGAACCCACGCGCCGCGAGCTCGTCGCAGACGTCCCGGACATGGGCGTCCACCCCGAACAGCTCCATCGCGACGACGACGCCGGGGTGGTCGCCCTGCCCGTCCGGGCGGGCCAGGTAACCGCCCATCGGCGGACCGTCGGGGACCGGGATGTCGATGCGTTGCTTGGTGACCATGGTTCGACAGTAGGCCGCCGGAGCTGCGGCCCCCAGGGGTTATCCGGGTACTGATCCCACCCGGTACCGGGATGGTGACGCTGCCTCAGCTGCCGCCTCACACAAGCCCCGCCGCCTCACATGCCGTGCTGCCTCACACGCCGTGCGGGATCGACTTGGCCCTGCTGCGCACCTGGAAGCCGGTGACGATCTCCATCACACCCATGACCAGCAGCCAGGCTCCGGCGAAGGCGGTCAGCACCGCGATCGACCCGAACGGCGCGACCAGCACCACCACACCGCCGAGCGTGGTCAGCACGCCCATGAAGATCTGCCAGCCCCGGGCCGGCATGGACGGGTCGGAGGCCGCCGCCATGATGTGGGTGATCCCCCGGAACAGCCAGCCGATGCCGATCCAGAGCGCCAGCAGCAGGATCGACTCCAGCGCGCCGCGGAAACAGAAGAGTCCCAGCAGAATCGATAGCGCGCCGCTGACGAAGGCCATCACCCGCAGTGCCGTCGAGACGTGCGTGCCGAACGCCGCGATCAGCTGGAGCACACCGGCCAGCAGCAGATAGAGCCCGAAGATCACGCCGACGACCCTCAGCGACTCCTTGGGCCAGACCAGTACGACGATGCCCAGCGCCAGCGTCAGCACGCCCAGCACCATCACGGCCTGCCACGCGATGCGGGCCAGCTGCTGCAAAGGCCCGGGGAGGATGTCCCCCGACAGGGGGTCTGAAGATTGGTCCATGCCGACCATGGTCCGAGCAACCGCCGCGCTCCGCGCGGCGAGACGAACCGGCAGAGCGCCGGTCGAAGAGGAGAGGCTCCCCCAATTGGACTCGAACCAATAACCTGCCGATTAACAGTCGGCTGCTCTGCCAATTGAGCTATGGGGGACTGCCATGCAATGCCGCTGAACGCGGCACCACCGCGGAAACCGCTGTGGTTGCGCTCCCCCAATTGGACTCGAACCAATAACCTGCCGATTAACAGTCGGCTGCTCTGCCAATTGAGCTATGGGGGATCGTTCGTCGCGCCCGCGCCGCTCCCGGAGACCGGCCGCTGCGCTTGCTGCGGGTCATACATTAGCGCACGTGGGGGGGTGCTCCGCCAATCCATTGCGGTTCAGGGCCGCTGACCACGGGTAGTCGCCTGTGACGGGGCTCTCGCCGGGCGTCGGCGGCGTGCCGAACGGGCGGCCCCGACCGCCCCCGCCTAGGCTCCATGGGGACCGGCGCAGGCACAGGCCGGAGAGCGCAGCAGTCAGCTGCAAGGAGGGCGGAGGGTATGCGCAAGCTCACTTTCATCGCGGGGTTGGCCGTCGGCTACGTGCTGGGCACCCGCGCGGGGCGGGAGCGTTACGAGCAGATGCGCAAGACGGCGCGGGACCTCTCCCAGACGCAGGCGGTCCAGACCGCCGGGCGCAACGCCAAGCTCGCCGCGAACAACGCGGCGAACAAGGCCGGGCAGGCCGTCGCGGACCGGTTCGGCGACCGGATCCCCACGCTGGTGGCGGACCGGATCCCCTACCTGCACAACCACAACGCCACGCTCGACGACTGGGACACTCGCAGGGCATGAACTACCGCGTGGCGACGACCCGATGAGGCATGATCTCGACATGGCCATCGCCGCGGGAATCGACTGCTCCACCCAGTTCACCAAGATCGTGGTCTGCGACACCGACACGGGTGCGGTGCTGCGGGAGAACCGTGCACCGCACCCCGGCGTCCCCGCCGGTTCCACCCCCACCGAGATCGACCCCCAGGCGTGGCTCCGCTCGCTCGGCGCCGCCGCCGAAGGCGGTCTGCTGGAGGGCATCTCGGCCATCGGCGTCTCCGCTCAGCAGCAGGGCCTGATCGGCCTGGACGCGGGCGGCGTGCTGGTCCGTCCCGCGATGCTGCGCAACGACCCGCGCCCGGCCACCGCCGCCCTCGCCCTGGTCGACGAGCTCGGCGGTCCCGCCGCCTGGGCCCAGGCGGTCGGCGCCGTCCCACCTGCCTCGTCGACCGTCGCCAAGCTCCGCTGGCTCGCGGAGAACGAGTCCGCCGCGGCCAAGCGGATCGCGGAGGTGCTGCTCCCGCACGACTGGCTGGTCTGGCAGCTCCTCGGCCAGTCCGCCCGGCGCACCACCGACCGCGGCGACGCCTCCGGCACGGGCTACTGGTCCACCGTCGAGGAGCGTTGGCGTCCGGACCTGGCCGCGCTGGCGCTCGGCCACGAACTGCACCAGTTCCCGCAGGTCCTCGGCCCCGCAGAGGCCGCCGGTCAGAGCCCCGAGGGCCTGCTGATCTCGGCCGGCACGGGCACGACCATGGCCACCGCGCTCGGCCTCGACCTCGGCCCGGGCGACGTGATGATCTCCCTCGGCAGCAACGGCACGCTCCACGCCGTGCACACCGAGGCCCTGCAGGACCCCGCCGTCGCCACCTACGCCGACGGCACCGGACGCTTCCTCGTCCAGGTGGTCACGCTCAACGCGGCCCGCGTCCTGCGCGCGGCGGCATTGATGCTGGGCACCGACCTCCAGGGCCTCAGCGAGCTGGCGCTGCGCTCCACCCCCGGCTCCTACGGTCTGGTCCTGCTCCCCTTCCTGGAGGGTGAGCGCACCCCGCCGCTGCCGCACGCCGCCGGGACGCTGGCCGGGCTGCGGGTCGACTCGATGAAGCCGGAGCACTTGGCCCGCGCGGCAGTGGAAGGCATGCTGTGCGGCCTCGCCGACGCGCTGGACGTGCTGCGCACGGCCGGGGTCCCGGTCCACCGGGTCTTCCTCACCGGCCTGGCCGGCCGGCTGGCCGCGGTCCAGGCCGCGGCGCCGGGCATCTTCGGCGTCCCCGTCGTCGTCCCGGCCCAGGCCGAGTACGCGGCGATCGGCGCTGCCCGCCAGGCCGCGTGGGCCCTGGCGGGCACCGCGGAACCCCCCACCTGGGAGCGCCCCGCGCCCGCGACCGTCCTGGACCCGTCCGACGAGACCGCGGTGGGCGGGGCGGTGCGGGCGCAGTACGAGGCCGTGCTGAAGCAGACGCACCCCGAACTGAACCGCTGACGTCCCTCAGTCGAGATAGCCCCGCAACTGGTCCGCGAACGCGTGGTCGCGCAGTTTGTTCAGCGTCTTGGACTCGATCTGGCGGATCCGTTCCCGCGTCACGCCGAAGAGTCGACCGATCTCCTCCAGCGTGCGCGGACGGCCGTCCGCCAAGCCGTAGCGGAGTTGGACCACCTTGCGTTCACGCTCCCCGAGCGTGCTGAGCACCGCCTCCAAGTGCTCGCGGAGGAGCATGAACGCCGCTGTCTCCACCGGGGACGCCGCGTCCCCGTCCTCGATGAGGTCCCCCAGGGCGACGTCGTCCTCCTCCCCGACAGGGGCGTGCAGGGAGACCGGTTCCTGGGCCAGGCGCAGGACCTCGATGACGCGTTCCGGCGACAGCTCCAGGACCGCGGCGACGTCCGCCGTGCTCGGTTCGGAGCCCTTCTCCTGGAGGAGTCTCCGCTGGACCCGGACCACACGGTTGATCAGCTCGACCACGTGGACCGGGACGCGGATCGTGCGGGCCTGGTCCGCGAGCGCGCGGCTCATCGCCTGGCGGATCCACCAGGTCGCGTACGTCGAGAACTTGTAGCCGCGGGCGTAGTCGAACTTCTCCACCGCGCGGATCAGGCCCAGGTTGCCCTCCTGGACCAGGTCCAGCATGGTGAGGCCGCGTCCGATGTAGCGTTTGGCCACCGAGACGACCAGGCGCAGGTTGGCCTCGATCAGGCGGCGCTTGGCCATCCGGCCGCGCACGATCAGCTGGTCGAGTTCGTCGGCGACGTGGACGTCGACGGTGTCGTGATGGAGCGTCAGATACTCCTCGGCGAAGAGCCCGGCCTCGACCCTGCGGGCCAGCTCCACCTCGTCGGCCGCGGTCAGCAGCGGGATCCGGCCGATCTCGCGCAGGTACTGGCGGAAGAGGTCCGCCGACGGGCCCCCGGTGTCGTCCAGTGCCGGGGCCGGCTCGTCCTCGACGGCCTGCAACTGCTCGGCCGTGGGCTCGTGAGTGGCCGGGACGGGTGCGGGGGCCGGCCCTATGACAGGGGCGCGGGGAACAGGAACGGTCACCGGGACCGGGTCGGAGGGCGGCGCGGTCGTGGGATGGAGGGCCGTGGCAACGTCCACGTCCTTCCCTTCCGGCGTCGGAGGAGGCCCCGGAGGCGGGGCCGACGCCTGCTCGGGGGCGGCGTTCGGGACACGCGGCATCGGAACGTCGGGCGGCTCGTCGCCCTCCGTCCGGGACGCCGGGGGCACGGCACCACCGTCGTCGGCGGGCCGCGACTGCGAATAGTGGGGCACCAGGACCAGTGTGCTCCCGGCCGGGGCTCCGGGCAGAGACCCGTGCGCAGAGTTTCTGTGGCCAAGCGGTCACCCAGGGTGAAGCGCCGCGGGTTCCGGGCACGCAGCCGACGCGGCGTCAGAGTGCCGCGACCCCACGGGATCGCAGCGCGCCCTCGTACTGCTGGAGTGCCCACAGCTCGCCCTGGACGGCCGCCAGCTGCTCCGGATCGCCGTTGGTGCCGAGGCGTTGCAGCTGGCCGCGGCAGGCGGCGACGCGACGGGCCACCGCCTGGAGCCGCAGCTTGACCAGGAATTCGCCCGCGTAGATCGCGTCCGGCGCACGACGGGTGCGCACCGGCTCGACGGCGAGCTCGGTGATCAGCCCACGCACCGCGTCGTCCGGGGCGACCTCGCGCAGCACGTCGACCCAGACGTCGGGAGCCTGCGCGCCGACGGTGACTCCGCCGCCCACGACGACGGCCTCCCGCACGGCCCTGTAGGGCGGAGTGGCGAACTCGTCGACGCCGAAGTGGTCCAGCACCGGGGCGACCAGCGCGGGGAACTGCAGGGCCAGCTTGAGCAGTTCGCGCTCCACGAACTGCACCGGGTTGCGCGGGTCCAGCCGGAACGCCGGGCGCTGCGGCGCGGCCTGGACGGGCGCGGGCTGGACACCCCGACGCTGCGGGCCGCCCTGCGCGTTGCCACCGGACTCGCGGCGCGACGCCTCCCACCGGGCCAGCTGGCCGACGCGGCGGACCACGAACTGCTCGTCCAGGATGCCCAGCAGACCGGCCAGCCGGACCGCGTACTCGTGCTGGATGGAGCGGTCCTTGATCCGGGCCACGATCGGCGCGGACTGGTCCAGCGCGGCAGCGCGGCCCTCCGCGGCGTCCAGGTTGTGGCTGGCGACGGCCGCCTTGATGGCGAACTCGAAGAGCGGGACCGGTTGTTCGATCAGGTTGCGGACCGCGTCGTCGCCCTCGGCCAGGCGCAGCTCGCACGGGTCCATCCCGCCGGGGCTGACCGCGATCGAGGTGCGGGCGGCGAACTTCTGGTCGTCCTCGAAGGCGCGCAGCGCGGCCTTCTGGCCGGCGGCGTCGCCGTCGAAGGTGAAGACCACCTCGCCCTTCCAGGCGGAGGTGTCCATCAGCAGCCGGCGCAGGATCTTGATGTGGTCCTCGCCGAAGGCGGTGCCACAGGTGGCCACGGCCGAGGGGACCCCGGCCAGGTGACAGGCCATCACATCGGTGTAGCCCTCGACCACCACGGCCCGGCCGGAGCGGGCGATCTCCTTCTTGGCCAGCTCGATGCCGTAGAGGACGTTGGACTTCTTGTAGAGCGGCGTCTCCGGGGTGTTCAGGTACTTCGGGCCGTTGTCGTCCTCGCGCAGGCGGCGCGCGCCGAAGCCGACGACCTCGCCGGTCAGGTCGCGGATCGGCCAGATCAGCCGGGCCCGGAACCGGTCCATCGGGCCGCGGCGGCCCTCCGAGCAGATGCCGGAGAGCAGCAGCTCGCGGTCGGTGTAGCCCTTGCCGCGCAGCAGCCGGGTCAGGTTCTCGAAGCCACCGGGCGCGTAGCCGACGCCGAAGTGGGCGGCGGCCTCGCGCTCGAAGCCGCGCTCCTTGAGGAAGCGGCGGCCGATCTCGGCCTCGGGGCTGTTCAGCTGCTCCTGGAACCAGGCGGAGGCCAGCTTGTTGATCTCCAGCAGCCGGGTCCGCTCACCCTGCTGACGCCCGGGGACGTAGGAGCCGCCCTCGTACCGCAACGTGATGCCGACCTGGGGCGCGAGCCGCTCCACCGTCTCCACGAAGGAGAGGTGTTCGATCTTCATCACGAACCCGATGGTGTCGCCGCTCTCCTGGCAGCCGAAGCAGTTGAAGACGCCCTTGGCCGGGTTGACGTAGAAGGACGCGGACTTCTCGTCGTGGAACGGGCAGAGGCCCTTGAGCTGACCGCCACCGCCGCCGGCGAGCTGGACGTACTCGCCGACGACGGCGTCGATCCGCAGGGCGGTCTTGACCGCCTGCACGTCCTCGTCCTTGATGCGTCCGGCCACGCCTGAAGTCTACGGGGGTGCGACGACACCCGAGGGTCACGCCGCTGCGGCGGCTGCTCCCCTGCCGACCGCTCCCGTGCCGACTGCTCCCCTGCCGACTACTCCCCCGCCAGCTCGGCGAGCGGGACCGCCGGGTCGGCCAGCCGTTCCGGGTCGACCGGGCGCTGCGAGCGGACCAGGTTCTGGATCGGCTCGGTCACGTCCCAGACGTTGACGTTCATCCCCGCCAGCACCCGGCCGTCCGCGCTTTGCCAGAACGCGATGAACTCGCGCTTGCCCGCGTCGCCGCGGACCACCACCCGCTCGTAGTCGCCGGGCGCGACGAAACCGGAGTACTCCATGCCGAGGTCGTACTGGTCCGAGAAGAAGTAGGGGACGCGGTCGTAGACGACCTCCTGTCCGAGCATGGACCGGGCGGCTGCCGGGCCGCCGTTCAGCGCGTTGGCCCAGTGCTCGACGCGCAGCCTGCGACGGAAGAGCGGATGCCAGGCCCCGGCCACGTCCCCGGCCGCGAAGATCCGCTCGTCGGAGCTGCGCAGGGACGCGTCGACCGCGATCCCGCCGCCCTCCTCGCGGCTCGCCAGGGCCAGCCCGGCCTGCTCGGCCAGCGCGGTCTGGGGAGCCGCGCCGACGGCGACGAGCACGGCGTGCGCGGGGTACTCCTGACCGTCACTGGTGTGGGCGGCCAGCACCATGCCGTCCCGGCCCTCGATGCCGGTGACCGTGGCGCCGAAGTGGAACTTCACGCCCCGCCCCTCGTGCAACTCGGCGAAGAACTCGCCCAACTCCGGACCGAGGACGGCGTGGAGCGGTGTCGGCAGCGGCTCGATCACGGTGACCTCGACGCCGTAGCCGCGGGCCGCCGCTGCCACCTCGAGACCGATCCAGCCCGCGCCGACGATCACCAGGGTGCCGTTCTCCCGCCCCAACGTCGTAAGCGTCGACCGCAGCCGGTCCGAGTCGGCGAGGCGACGCAGGAAGTGGACGCCGCCCAGGTCGATGCCGGGGATGTCCAGCACTCGCGGCGCGGCACCGGTGGTCAGCAGCAGCCGGTCGTAGCGGATCACCCCGTCGCCGCTCAGCTGCACCTCGCGCGCCTGGCGGTCCAGCCCCACGACGGCGGAGCCGAGGTGCAGCTCGACCTCGTGCGCGGCGTACCAGGCGGAGTCGTGCACGAAGAGCTCGGACCGCTCCGAGGCCCCGGTCAGGTAGCTCTTGGACAGGTTGGGGCGCTCGTACGGCTGCTCACGCTCCTCGCCGAGCAGTATCACCCGCCCGGAGAAGCCCTCCGTCCGCAGCGTCTCCGCGGCCTTGGCCCCGGCCAGTCCTCCGCCGACGATGACGTGCGTCTCGTGCGCGTCCGCCATGTTCCGTTCTCCCGCCTGTCGGATCACTCACTCGCTCTGCGGCTGTGTGCTCTGAAGCTGTGTGCTCTGTGCCGGGCGCTCTGTGCCGTGCCCGGCGCCACTGGTCCGTGTGCGCAGTTCCCGTGTTCGGCATCGAGAGTCCCGCATGAGCACCCGGAGGTGAAGAGGGCGTCACCCGTCCGTCGTGCGGGAGTCAATTCGGATCCTCCTGCCGAGGCTACTGACGCCCGGTCAGCAGCCGGTGCCGGACCAGCGCGGACGCGTCCGTCAGCGTGGCGATCTGGTCGATGACCGCCCGCAGCCGGCCGGCGTCGTCCTCGGCCTCCTCGTACAGCGTGCGGAAGACCGGGTCCAGCCCCTGCGGCGCGATCGCGACCAGTGCCTCGGCCAGCTCGCCGATCACCACCCGCTGCCGCTGGCGCAACAGCTCCTGGTCGTCGCGCTGCATGACGTAGCGGTCGGCGACCGCCTTGAGCACCGCGCACTCCAGCCTGACCGAGCGCGGCACGATCAGGTCGGCCTGATAGCGCGTCAGCGGGCCCGGGCCGTAGGAGGCGCGGGTGGCCGTCTCGGCGGCGGTACAGAACCGGCCGATCAGCTGGCTGGTGGCGTCCTTGATCCGGGCGCGGTCCCGCGCGGAGCCGTCGTAGCTGTGCGGCCACCACTCCTCGCCGCGCAGCCGGTCCAGCGCCTCGGCGAACTCCTCAGGCTCGGCGTTGGGCGCGTAGCGGGCCGCGACCTTGTACAGCTCGGCGCGCTCGGCGGTCGACACCAGCGCGGCCGGGTGGACATGGCCTGCGTGCAGGCCGTCCTCGACGTCGTGGACGGAGTAGGCCACGTCGTCGGCCCAGTCCATCACCTGCGCCTCGAAGCAGCGGTGGTCCGCCGGGGCGCCCTGGCGCAGCCAGCGGAAGACCGGCAGGTCGTCCGGGTACACGCCGTACTTGTGCGGCAGTTCGGCATGCTCGCCGCGCGCCCACGGGTACTTGGTGGCCGCGTCCAGCGCGGCCCGGGTCAGGTTGAGGCCGACGCTGGTGGTCCGGCCGTGGTCGTCCGGGTGCGGGACGAAGCGCTTGGGCTCCAGGCGGGTCAGGATGCGCAGGCTCTGCGCGTTGCCCTCGAAGCCGCCGCAGACCTGCGCCGCCTTGTCCAGCGCCTCCTCGCCGTTGTGACCGAACGGCGGGTGGCCGATGTCGTGGGAGAGACAGGCCGTCTCCACCAGGTCGGGGTCACAGCCCAGCGCCGCGCCCAACTCCCGCCCGACCTGGGCACACTCCAGCGAGTGGGTCAGCCTGGTCCGCGGGAAGTCGCTCTCCAGGGGCGCGACCACCTGCGTCGTCCCGGCCAGCCGCCGCAGCGCGGCGGAGTGCAGCACCCGTGCGCGGTCACGCTGGAAGGCCGTCCGGCCGGGACGCTTGTCCGGCTCCTCGACCCAACGCGCCTGCGCGGCGGGGCTGTAGCTGGTGACCTGCGCGGTTTCGTCCATCCCCGTCACGGTAACCCGACGGACCGACAGCTCGCGTCAGGCTCGCAGCAGGCGCTTCCGGCGCGGCTGCTCGGTCACCAGGCCGTCCCCCACTGCAAAAGGCTCAGGAGCGCGACGGCGAAGGCGTCACCGCTCCGGCTGCGGACGCCGCCTGGTACAGCGCCTTGGCCGGGGCGCCGAAGTACGCCGCGTACGACACGTCGTCCGTGTCGCCGCCCTCCTGGTAGCCGCCGATCACGCCGAGGACCGTGCCCAGGCCGGAGACCGGGTCGATGTCCCGGAGCAGCGGGCCACCGCTCGTCCCGTCGGTGAAGCCGGTGCAGTCGAACTCCGCCTGGGTGGGGCTGAAGATCTTGGTCGTGTTGAGGCAGGAGACCGGCTTGTCCGTCTCCGCCGGGTAGCCGACCACCCCGACCGTCGCCGGCATCGGCTGGTTGAAGGCGATCTTCTCGGCGCCGACCTCGTCCTCGACCCGGGCGCTCGGGTCACCGTTCTTGTGGACGACGGCGAAGGCGACGTCCGTGTCCGGGTCGCTGTTGGCCGCCCAGTGCGGGTCGATCAGCAGCGCCGAGGAGTACCACACGCCGAACGGCTGCTGGCCGTCGTGGTAGCCGGGGACGAAGGCGATCGGGCCGGGGGTGGGCGAGCCGTTGGCCGGGTCGCTCAGGCAGTGCGCAGCGAGGACGATGACGTCGCCGCCGGGAGAGTCGACCACGCTCGCCGTGCAGAAGTGGTGGGACAGCGACGTGTCACTGGCGGAGAAGACCGCGCCGACCGCGGGCAGTCCCCCGAACTCGCTCGCATGGCCGTTCGGCGTCGCCAGGGGCCCCGCGAGACTTGTCGGTACGGACGCCTTCGGATGGGGCATGCTGTATGCGTCCAGCGGTCCCGAGGCCCGGCGCTCGGTGGCTGCCTCACCGGCGGCACCCGTGCTCGCGTGGACCAGAACCACGAGGAAGCACGCCACGAAAGCCAGCGCCCCAACGGAGCGTGACGTTCGTCGCAACAGTCCTCGGTCCACCGTCGGATCATAGACATCGGCTCGGGGGGGCTGTCGAGAGGCGCGGCGTGGCTACTGTCTGCTTTTTCGACAGTTCTGTCACGAACGTACAGGTAAGAGGTCTGCCCTCACCTGCCTTGGCTAGCGTGCAAATAAGATGGCACCCCACTCCGGCGTCCACCGCCGCAGGGTGTTCAGAGAGAGACAGAGGCCATCGGGCCTGCCCCCGACCTCGAATCGCGAGAGACGAAGAGACCCAGACGTGAGCCTGACCGGAACAGCGTTCTTCTACACCCTGATCATTGCGACACTCGTCGCGATGGCGGGCACTCTGGTGCTCTGGGGTCGGGTGCGAGGCCCCCAGTGGCTGCGCTGGGTCAGCCGGGTCGCGATGATCGCGGCCTGCCAGCTGACCGCCATCTCGGTGGTCGCCGTCTGGATCAACAACTCGAACGGCCTCTACACCTCGTGGGCGGACCTCTTCGGCGAGCAGCAGCCGATCAGCGTCCCGGTCGCCTCCGCCGACAACGGCATGAACATCCAGTTCGCGGCGGACCGGGCGGGCTTCCAGCGGGCCCACTTCTTCGGCAAGGCGTCCGGGCTGACCGGCGAGGCGCTGGTGTGGGTGCCGCCGCAGTACAACGAGCCGCAGTACGCGCGCTACGACTTCCCGGTGATCACGCTGCTCTCCGGCTACCCGGGCAGCCCGTGGTCCTGGATCGGCGGCGGCGGCGTGCCGAACAGTATCTCGGGGATGATGGCCAACGGCACCCTGCAGCCCTCCATCCTGGTGATCCCGGAGATCTCCCCGTCCGGGGTCAACACGGACTGCACGGACGTGGGCGTGAACAAGAACGCCACGTGGCTGGCCAAGGACGTGCCCAGCATGATCAAGAACCAGTTCCGGGTGATGAACAACCCGCACGCCTGGGGCCTGGTGGGCTACTCCACCGGCGGCTACTGCGCACCGAAGCTCGTGCTCCAGTACCCGACCGTCTTCGGCAGCGCGGTCGGCATGAGCCCCGACGACTTCCACGGCGACCCGACCATCGTCCGCGACAAGAAGATCCTGGCCGCGCAGAACCCGCTGGCGATCGCCAAGAAGGCGACCAACTCGGACGTGTCCATACTCATCGCCACCACCAAGAGTGACCGTTTCAGCACCCCGGCCAACGCCCAGCTGCTGTACCACACGGTCAAGTGGCCGGTGCAGATGCCGCAGCCGATCGTCCTCAACGACGGCGGCCACAACTGGAACACCTGGAAGAGCCTCTACCCGGTGGTCTTCCCGTGGCTGAGCCAGCAGTTGATGGCTCCTCAGCCTGCGGCGACGCCGAGCCCCTCGCCCTCCCCGGTGATCAAGGCCGACGCGGTCGCCAAACTCGACAGCACCTACGCCCTGCTGACGGGCCGTAGCCAGGGCTGAGACGAACCGTCAGGACAGCGCAGAAGGGGTGGGGCCCAGCGGGCCCCACCCCTTCTCGTATCGGTAATGACCACGGTGTGAATGCGGGCTCAGAGCCGTCACGACGCGGTCACGACAAGGTCACTCCCCCTCGCCCTGCTCGGCGAGGAACTCCTCGAAGGCGCGGCCGAGTTCGTCGGCGGAGGGCAGGTCCACCGGCTCGGCGAGCAGGCTCTCCCGGTCGGCGGCGCCCGCCACCGCGTCGTACTGCTGCTCCAAGCCCTGGATGGCGGTACGCAGCTCCGCGTCGCCCTCGGCGATCTGACGGTCGACGTCCTCGCGGACCTCGTCGATCCGGCCGCGCAGGCCCGTGCCGGGCAGCATCAGCCCGGTGGCCCCCTGGAGGGCCTCCAGGACGCTCACAGCGGCGTCCGGGTAGGGCGTGCGGGCGAGGTAGTGCGGCACGTGGGCGGCGAAGCCGATCACGTCGTGCCCGGCCTCGGCCAGCCGGAACTCCAGCATCCCGCCGACGCTCCCGGGCACCTGCACCTTCTCGAACCAGCGCGGGTGGACGCCCAGCAGCTCCTTGCGGTTGCCGTGCGGGGTCAGGCCCACGGGACGGGTGTGCGGGACGCCCATCGGGACGCCGTGGAAGGTCACCGAGAGGCGCACGCCGAGCCGCTCCACCACCTGGAGCACGGCCGCGGCGAACCGCTCCCACTCGACGTCCGGCTCCGGCCCGGTCAGCACCAGGAACGGCACGCCGACGGCGTCGTGGACCAGATGCAGGTCGAGCGCCGGGGCCGCGTAGGAGGCCCAGTGGTCCTGGTCGAAGACCATGGCCGGGCGGCGGGCCCGGTAGTCCACCAGCCGGTCCGCGTCGAAGCGGGCGATCAGCTTCTTCTCCGGGTCGGCGAGCAGCTCCTCGACGATCTGCTCACCCGTCTCACCGGCGTCCATGAAGCCCTCGAAGAAGTGGAGCAGGATCGAGGCGTCCGCGGCCAGCTCCTCGGCTTCGGGCTCGAATGCGTACAGCCCCTGCGGTTCCAGCACCTGCGTACCACTCCTTCGCTCGCCTGCGTGCACGCCGATCGCGGGGTGCCCGGAAAAAGGCTTCCCCTACCCTGGTGCAAGCATTGCGGAACCCTGGTTCATTCCCCAATTCGGTGCGCGGAGCGGAAACGTGCGCCCCCGATGACACGCCGTGCATGCCGGAATCGCGCGGCTGGGATGACTTAGTCCCCCGGTGCAGGTATGGTCCTCTCGCTGCACTCCACTCCCGTCACTGCGTACGCTGCGTGGAGCGCCCGCACCACCCCTTGCTTCGCACCTTGCCTTCATCTGGCCGCCCGCTGTCCTTCGCGCTCTCGTCTCCGCCTCGGCCATCTTCCGGACACAAACTGTCCCCCCGCTCCCCGCGTGCCTCACGGCGAACGCGATCCGTCGCCGTACCCGCGCACGCCGGGGTGCTCTCTCCCGTCCCCACCCGCCGAAGGACCGAAGGCCAAGTGCCCGTTCCCGTCTTCCTCTGCGGCACCACCGCGTGGCTGGAGCCGCTCGCCGAGCACCACATCGAGCCCCTGGCCGCGGCTGCGGCCGAGGACCGCAGCAGTTATGCCTTCACGCCGGTTCCGCACGGCGTCGAAGCGACGGCACGTTACGTCCACGACGCGCTCGCCGCCCAGGCGGCGGGGCGCGCGCTGCCCTTCGCCACGGTCAGAGCCTCGGACGGCCTGGTGGTCGGGTCGACCCGGTTCACCGAGCTGGACTACTGGCAGGGCCCGGTGATCTGGCCTCCCGGCCCACGTGGCCCCGTCGGCGACCCGCTCGCCGCCACCCCCGACGCCACCGAGATCGGCGCCACCTGGCTCTCCTCCCGCGCCCAGGGCACCGGAATCAACACCGAGGCCAAGCTTCTGATGCTGCGTCACGCCTTCGAGACGTGGGGCGTGCGCAGGGTGTCCCTCCGGGCGGATGCGCGGAACATGCGGTCACGCGTGGCGATCGAGCGCCTGGGCGCAGTGCTGGAGGGCGTCCACCGCAACCACACCCGCGGCTTGGACGGCATGGTCCGCGGCACGGCGTTCTACTCCATCCTCGACGAGGAGTGGCCGGCGGCGCGGGCCGCGCTGGAGCTCAGGGCCCTGAGCCGCCCCACCGCCCTGGCCCCTGACCGACCGCTGATCTCGGCGTAGGGGGACGTTGCCCTAACCCTTGACCACAATCGTCACCTTCCAGCTACCTCCGGACTTGGTCGTGCTGGTCAGCACGGCGGTACCGTCCGCCGTGCCGACGAACATCGCCGGGGTGACGCCGAGCGGCGCGGTCATCACGCCGGTGTTGGCCGGGGCGAGGATCTGCGCTCCGGAGGCCTGGACCTGGCCCCACTGGCTGCCCTTGACCGCCGTCAGGAAGACGTCCACCCTGCCTCCCTTCGCCAGGCAGTAGGCGCCGTTCTGTTGCTCCGTCAGCTGCCCTGCGGAGTGCGGCAGCACACCCGCCGGCAGCTGCGTGCACGCCGGCGCGGGCGCCGCTGCCGCCGCAGACGACGCAGCCGCCGAGGCCGGTGCTGACGAGGCCGGGGCGGAAGCAGACGACGATCCGCTCGTGCACGCCGTGGCGACGAACGGCAGCAGCAGGACAGGCAGTATTCGCAGGACTCGGTTCACCACTCGCTCCTCCGGGAAGGCCCGAGGCCGGGCCCGCCCCCTGGGGGACGGACTCGGCCTCGGTAGGACTCAGAACTCAGTGCTCAGAACTCGGTGCTCAGAACTCAGTGCTGGTTGCTCGCGCCAGCGTAGTAGGTGACGCAGTTGCCCGCGCCCCCTCCGTAGTTGTTGCTCCACAGCGACTGGACCGCGAAGTTGGCGCCGTTCAGGCTGATGATCGCGGACGCGCCCTGGCCGCTGGAGATCCAGGCGCACTTGTCACCGGTCTCGGAGCCGGACGGGTCCACCCAGCCGCTGCTCGGCGCCGGGTCGGTCAGCGTCTCCGCGTACTCGTGGCCACCGACGATGGTGATGCCCTCGTCGGTCGAGTTCACGCCGGAGGAGCCGGTGGCGACGAAGCCCGAACCGCAGGACGAGCCCGCGTCGGTGATGTACGGCATGTTGGTGTAGGGCAGGTCCGCACCGGACGCCGTGGTGGTGTGGTCGTGCCAGGCGCAGTACTGGGTCTTGAAGCCGGACGGCACCACGCCGTGGGCGGCGTCGACGATGATCTGCACGTTGTCGCCGGAGACGCCGAAGTGCGACGCGGCCTTGACCGCCTCGGCGGCGATCTGGGCGTCGCTGGGCTTGGTCGGCGCCTTGGTGGAGCTGTCCAGCCAGGTGCCGCCGACCGGGTTGGCGGCCGGGTGGCCGACCGGGGTGCCCGCGCCGTTGCACTGGGTGGTGCCGGTGGCGACGCCCTCGCAGTACTGGGTCTGCGAGGTGAAGAAGGTGTCACCGCTGCCGTAGGCGTGCTGGAAGAAGTTCAGCTGGAGGGCGGCCTCGCCGGACGGGTCGTTGGTGACCGTGGAGCCGGTCCCCCACTGGTTGCCCCAGTAGACGACGTAGACGGTGGGGGAGGTGACGACGTTTCCGCCGCCGTACGCCAGGTTGCCGGTGGTGCTCACCGCAGCGGACGCCTTGTGGGCGTTCATGTGGTGCGGAGCGAGCTCGCTGGCGTTGGCGGGGCTCGCGGCGAGGAAGCCCGCAGCGGCGATCGCGGTGGCGCAGCCTGCGACGAGTGCAGAACGGAGCACGGGTGTTGCCCTTCTCGACGGGGGAATTACGGGAGGGCTGTGCAGCGCCGCTGGCCGAGCGGCAGTGGTGTCACCACGATTGGGGGTTGCTCTTGCGATGCGAGAACTTAGCTGGCCGATCATTGTCCGTTCAAGAGCCGGACAGCCCCCTCTGAGCGAACTCAGAGATTCCGGAAACAAAACCGCCACGTTGCGGCTCCCACCAGCGAAAACAAACCCGCGAACCAGCCAGATTCCAGGCGGAACTGACGCGAAATCAGGGTCTACACGCGTCCCGCTGCGGCCCGGAGGAAAACAGAAAAGCCGGGGCGGGGGGCCCCCCCCCGGGGGGGGGCGCCCCCCCCCCCCGGCGGGCCCCCTGCGGCTACTCTGCGCCGAGCTCCGCAGGGGACGTGCGGTGCGGGCAGCGAGCCCCCTCCGGTCCCTCGGCTCTACCCATCCTTGGTCGGGGACAGGGACGTGGTGAGGAGGGGGTTTGCCCCCGCGCTGGCACCCGGCAGGTTGCGCACCGGGTGAGGGTTGTCAGCGCGAGTCGCTGCCCGCCGTCTCGATGGCGGCGCGGCCTGCCTCCAGGCGCGCCACCGGGATCCGGAAGGGCGAGCAGGACACGTAGTCCAGCCCGACCTCGTGGAAGAAGTGGACCGAGTCCGGGTCGCCGCCGTGCTCGCCGCAGACGCCGAGCTTGAGGTCCGGACGGGTCTTGCGGCCCTCGATCGCGGCGTTCCGGACGAGGGCGCCGACACCGTCGCGGTCGATGGTCTCGAACGGGGAGACCCCGAAGATGCCCTTCTCCAGGTAGGCCGTGAAGAAGCTGGCCTCGACGTCGTCGCGGCTGAAGCCCCAGACCGTCTGGGTCAGGTCGTTGGTACCGAAGGAGAAGAACTCGGCGGCCTCGGCGATCTGACCGGCGGTCACCGCGGCACGCGGCAGCTCGATCATGGTGCCGAGCGCGATCTTCAGATCGGTCCCGGTCGCGGCCTGGACCTCGGCGAGGACCTTCTCCGCCTCGTCACGCACTATCTCCAGCTCCTGGACGGTGCCCACGAGCGGGATCATGATCTCGGCACGCGGGTCGGCGCCGGCCAGCTTGCGCTCGGCCGCGGCCTCCGCGATCGCCCGGACCTGCATCGCGAACAGGCCGGGGATGACCAGGCCGAGGCGGACGCCGCGCAGACCCAGCATCGGGTTCTGCTCGTGCAGCCGGTGCACGGCCTGGAGCAGGCGCAGGTCGTTCTCGTTCGGGTCCTTGCGGGCCTCGGCGAGGGCGACGCGCACCGACAGCTCGGTGATGTCCGGCAGGAACTCGTGCAGCGGCGGGTCCAGCAGGCGGACCGTCACCGGCAGGCCGTCCATGGCCGTGAAGAGCTCGACGAAGTCGGTCTTCTGCAGCGGCAGCAGGACGGAGAGCGCGGCCTCGCGGTCGGCGTCGTTGTCGGCCAGGATCAGCCGCTCGACCTCCTTGCGGCGCTCCTCGCCGAGGAACATGTGCTCGGTGCGGCACAGGCCGATGCCCTGGGCGCCGTAGCGGCGGGCGCGGTTCGCGTCCTCGGCGTTGTCGGCGTTGGCGCGGACCCGCAGGCGGCGGACCGAGTCGGCGTGGGAGATGATCCGGTGGACCGCCTTGACCAGGCCACCCTCCTCGTCGGCGCCGGCGTGCAGGGTGCCCTCGAAGTACTCGACGACGGGGCTCGGTACGACCGGTACCTCGCCGAGGTACACCTTGCCGGTGGAGCCGTCGATCGAGATCAGGTCGCCCTCCTCGATCACCTGACCGTCGGCGGTGGTGAACCGGCGCTTCTTGGTGTCGACCTCGAGCTCCTCGGCGCCGCAGACACAGGTCTTGCCCATGCCGCGGGCGACGACGGCGGCGTGCGAGGTCTTGCCGCCGCGCGAGGTCAGGATGCCCTGGGCGGCGATCATGCCGTCGAGGTCGTCCGGGTTGGTCTCGCGACGGACCAGGATGACCTTCTCGCCGGAGCGGGACCACTTGACGGCGGTGTAGGAGTCGAAGACGGCCTTGCCGACCGCCGCGCCCGGGGAGGCGGCGATGCCCCGGCCGATCTTCTCGACCTTGGTGTCCTCGTCGAAGCGGGGGAACATCAGCTGCGCGAGCTGCGAGCCGTTGACGCGGTGCAGCGCCTCGTCCAGGTCGATCAGGCCCTGGTCGACCAGCTGGACGGCGATGCGGAAGGCCGCGGCCGCGGTGCGCTTGCCGACGCGGGTCTGCAGCATCCACAGCTTGCCGCGCTCGATGGTGAACTCGATGTCGCAGAGGTCCCGGTAGTGGTTCTCCAGGGTCTGCATGATGCTCATGAGCTCGTCGTAGGACTTCTTGTCCAGCTGCTCGAGCTCGGACAGCTGCACCGTGTTGCGGATACCGGCGACGACGTCCTCGCCCTGGGCGTTGGACAGGTAGTCGCCGTAGACGCCCTGGTGGCCGGAGGCGGGGTCGCGGGTGAAGGCCACGCCGGTGCCGGAGTCCTCGCCGAGGTTGCCGAAGACCATGGAGCAGACGTTGACCGCGGTGGCCAGGTCGTGCGGGATGCGCTCCTGACGGCGGTAGAGCTTCGCCCGGTCGCTGTTCCAGGAGTCGAAGACGGCGTGGATCGCCAGGTCGAGCTGCTCACGCGGGTCCTGCGGGAAGTCACGCCCTGCGTGGTCCTTGACGATCTTCTTGAACGTCTTGACCAGGCCCTTGAGGTCCGCGGCGTCCAGGTCCAGGTCGTTGACCGTGCCCTTGGCCCGCTTGACGTCCTCCAGCGCCTCCTCGAAGAGCTCACCCTCGACGCCCAGCACGGTCTTGCCGAACATCTGGACCAGGCGCCGGTACGAGTCCCAGGCGAAGCGCTCGTTGCCGGACTGCTTGACGAGGCCCTTCACCGAGGCGTCGGAGAGGCCGATGTTGAGGACGGTGTCCATCATGCCGGGCATGGAGAACTTCGCGCCCGAACGCACCGACACCAGCAGCGGGTCGGTCGCGTTGCCGAGCTTCTTGCCCATGGTGGCCTCGAGCGCGTCGAGGTGTGCACTCACCTCGTCACGCAGCGGGGCCGGCTCGGAGCCGGTCTCCAGATAGACCTTGCAGGCCTCGGTGGTGATGGTGAATCCCGGAGGGACGGGAAGGCCGAGGTTGGTCATCTCGGCGAGGTTCGCGCCCTTACCGCCGAGAAGGTCCTTGAGGTCCTTGTTGCCCTCGGTGAAATCAAAGACGAATTTGGTGAGCGTGTCCTTGGTGGCCACGAGAGGGTCTCCTGCCGCACGGTTGCCCTGACGCCGGAGAACATACCCAGATCAAAGGCGGTTGGCTGCCCCCACTAGGCCGTCAGGGTCTCGTACCAACGGGTAACCCACGAGATCGAAACCCCGGAATCGGGCTTCGCCTGCGAAAGTTAAATCGTCGCCCTGACGCTAGCTCGTCTTCAAAGGTTGAAGGCAGGGTCGCACCTTCGTCATCTTTGGGCCATCAGACGGACACCCTGCGCTACGGCAACGTTTCCTTGGTTCAATCCTCTGGAGACAACAGCCCGACCACTGGCCACGGCTCGTTCGGGAAGCGTTTCACGACCCTTGCCACCTGCAGTTTTACGTCCTTCTGACGCAAAGTGACGAGGAATGTGGCCGGAGTCACGCGCCGCGACGGCTGCCGTCTCACCCCTCGTGCGTAGCCGGTCTCACCATCCGTCGCGGCATGTCCACGCTCAGTGGCCGACCCGTCACGCAATAACTGACCCGTCACCCGGCCGCCGGGCTCAGCCGCCGGAGGTGTCGAGCTCGGCCTCCGCGGACGGCACCGCGCAGTCGTACGGGTCGTCCAGCCACCCCGCCGGCAGCACCACCCGGGTCGCGCCCGAGCTGCGGCCACGCGGGCCGTCGGCGCTGTCCGGCCACGGCTGGTCGTGGTCGATCCGGCTCAGGTGCTCCTCCAGCTCGCTGAGCGAGGAGGTGGTGGCCAGCGCGTTGCGCAGCTCGGAGCCGACCGAGAAGCCCTTGGTGTACCAGGCGACGTGCTTGCGGAAGTCGACGACGCCGCGCTTCTCGTCGCCCAGCCACTCCCCCAGCAGCTCGGCATGGCGGATCATCGTCCGCGCCACATAGCCGAAGTCCGGCCGGGCGTAGTCGACTTCGCCCTCGAAGACGCTGACCAGCTCCTTGAAGAGCCACGGCCGCCCCAGGCAGCCGCGGCCCACCACCACGCCGTCGCAGCCGGTCTCGCGGACCATCCGGACCGCGTCGTCCGCCGACCAGATGTCGCCGTTGCCCAGCACCGGGACGTGGTCCGGCACGGTCTCGCGCAGTCGGGCGATGGCGGACCAGTCGGCCTGGCCGCTGTAGTGCTGGATGGCGGTGCGCCCGTGCAGGGCGATCGCGGCCACGCCCTCCTCCGCGCCGATCCGGCCGGCGTCGAGGTAGGTGATGTGGTCGTCGTCGATCCCGACCCGCATCTTCATGGTGACCGGCAGGTCGCCCGCGTTGCCCACGGCTTGGCGCAGGATGTCGCGCAGCAGGTTCCGCTTGTACGGCAACGCCGAGCCGCCGCCCTTGCGGGTCACCTTGGGGACCGGGCAGCCGAAGTTGAGGTCGATGTGGTCGGCCAGGTCCTCCTCGGCGATCATCTTCGCCGCGCGGCCGACGGTCTCCGGGTCGACGCCGTAGAGCTGGATCGACCGCGGCTGCTCGCTCGGGTCGAAGTGGATCAGCTGCATGGTCTTGGCGTTCCGCTCGACCAGCGCCCGGGTGGTGATCATCTCCGAGACGAAGAGGCCCTTGCCTCCGCTCTGCTCCCGGCACAGCGTGCGGAACGGGGCGTTGGTGATCCCCGCCATCGGCGCGAGCACGACCGGGGGCCACACCTCCAGCGCGCCGAGGCGCAGCGGAGCGGCGGTGGCGGGAGCCACCGGCGTGGCGGTGTCCGTGCTGGTCATCCGGGCGGTCCTTCGCTTGGTCGGACGTCCGGCGGACGGGCGGGGCCGGACAGAACCTCTATTGTCCCACCGCCGCCAGCTGCGCCACGCGGGCCGTGGTCACCGGGTCCGCCGGGATGTAGGTGATCATGCGGTAGCCGGGACGCGGACCGAGCCAGAGGTTGGTGTACTCGAAGTTCAGCAGGCCGACCTCACCGTGGAGGAAGCGCTTGGTGCCCTCCGCGGTGGCGGTGACGTCGTGGTGCTCCCACGCCGTGGCGAACTCGGGCGAGGCCAGCTGCAGGCGCTTGAGCAGCGACTTGTACTTGGGCTCGGCCACGTGCTCGGCCAACGCGACCCGGAACTTGGCGGTCATGCCGCGCGCCGCCGTCTCCCAGTCGACCAGCAGCGTGCGCCAGCCGGGATCCGTGAAGGCCAACCACAGGAGGTTGCGCTCCTCCGGCTCGAACCGCTCCAGGCCGCCGCAGAGCGCGGAGTAGACGTCGTTGAAGCCGATGATGTCGAACCGTGCGTTGAGCACCACCGCGGGCATCGGCGAGAGCTGGTCGAGGACCGCGCGGACCGGCGGCGTGACCACCGGGCAGTCCCGGGGCGAGCCGGTCGGGTCCGGGGTGCCGGCCAGCGAGAACAGGTGCTGGCGTTCCACCTGGTCCAGCAGCAGACCGCGCGCGATCGCGTCGAGCACCTGGGCCGAGACCTGGATGTCGCGTGCCTGCTCCAGCCACGTGTACCAGGTGACGCCGACCGCGGCGAGCTGTGCGACCTCCTCGCGGCGCAGCCCCGGCGTGCGGCGGCGGCCGATGCTGGGCAGACCGACCTGCTCGGGCGAGATGCGCTCGCGGCGGCTGCGCAGGAACGCGCCGAGCTCGCGTCGTCGCAGCTCGTCGGGCCGGAGGGGCCTGACGGGCGGCAGGACGAGTTCCAGGCTGGACACCGGTGCGGTACTCATGTATTCCAGGATGCGCCTGTATTCATCCCGTTGCCAGGTACTCCGAGTACCAGGATAAGCAGACCCTGGTACCAGGCTACGGCGAGGCGGACAGTAGTCCCCGTGAGCATCCACACCACACCCCAGCAGACCCGAGCCTCCGGGCCGACCCAGACCACTGCTCCGGACCGCCCCCTTGCTGCCGCGCACCCGCGGCTGAGCACGCTGGGTCTGGTCACCGTCCTGCTCGGCGCGTTCCTGCCGATGCTGGACTTCTTCATCGTCAACGTGGCCCTGCCGACCATCGACCACGACCTGTCGGCCGGACCGGCGACTCTGGAACTCTTCGTCGCCGGCTACGGCATCTCCTACGCGATGCTGCTCGTCCTCGGCGGACGCCTCGGCGACCTCTACGGCCGCAAGAAGCTGTTCGTCGCGGGGGCACTGCTCTTCGGTCTCACCTCGCTGGCCTGCGGTCTGGCGCCCACCGCGCTGGCCCTGGTCGTCGCCCGCGTCGCGCAGGGCGCGTCCGCCGCGCTGATGCTGCCGCAGGCGCTGGCCACCATCCAGGCCGCCACCGAGGGTGAGCGCAAGGCCAAGGCCATGGGCATCTACGGCGCCGTCGGCGGCATCGCCGTGGTGATCGGCCAGGTGCTGGGCGGCGTGCTGCTCTCGGCCAACCTGTTCGGTACCGGCTGGCGGTTCATCTTCCTGGTCAACGTCCCGTTCTCGCTGGCGGCGGTGCTCCTCTCGTTCCGTTCCGTCCCGGAGACCCGCTCGGCCAACCCGGCCCGCGTCGACGTCCCCGGCACCGTGCTGCTGGCGGCGGCGCTGCTGGCGCTGCTGGTCCCGCTGATGGAGGGCCGCTCGCTCGGCTGGCCCGTCTGGACCTGGGTGCTGCTGGCCCTGTTCCCCTTCCTGTTGGCCGGCTTCGTGCTGGTCGAGCGGCGCGGTGAGCGGGCCGGGCAGGTGCCGCTGATCCCGATGACGCTGCTTCGGGTGCGCGGCCTGCGCCTGGGCCTGACCATGGCCGTCCCCTTCTTCACCGGCTTCGGCGGCTTCATGATGGTGATGGCCGTCGCCCTCCAGGTGGGCCTGCACGAGGGCCCGATCTCGTCCGGTCTGGCCATGGTCCCGATGGCGACCGGCTTCTTCGTCGCCTCGCTGGCCGGTCCGCGACTGCTGGCCCGGTTCGGTTCCCGGGTGATCGTCACCGGCGCGGTGATCCAGGCGATCGGCCTGGCCGTGCTGACGGTGACGGTGTTCCAGGACTGGAACGGCCTGAGCCCGTGGACGCTGCTGCCCGGTATGGCGATCGCGGGCACCGGACAGGGTCTGGTCATGCCGCCGCTCATCCGGCTGGTGCTGAGTCAGGTCCCGCTGGAGCGCGCGGGCGTGGGCGGCGGCATCCTGGCCACCACCCAGCAGTCCTCGCTGGCCCTCGGCGTCGCCACGCTGGGAACGCTCTTCCTCTCCCTCTCCCCCTCGATGGGCATGCACGACGCGCTGGCCCTGGTGCTGGGCCTGCAGTTCGTGGCGACCTTCGTGGTCATCGCCCTGTCGACGCGACTGCCGCGCAAGGTCGGGTGAGCCACGATGAGCAGCCCTGTGGATAACCCTTGGCGACCTGTCAGTGGGTGCTGCCAGGATCTCTCCCATGAACGCGAACGAGACCCCGGTCAGCGAGAACTCGGCCCACGACCACCCGGCACGAGCCCGTAGCCGGGAGCAGCTGGCGGCCCTGGTCGCGGCGGGAGCCCGCCCTAAGTGGCTGATGTTCTGGGGGCATCGGCCGCAGAAGGACGGTTCCGTCGGACCGGGGTCGCTGAGTCAGTGGTGGCCCTGCCGCTTCACCGTCGACGGCGTCGAGTACCGCAGCGCCGAGCACTGGATGATGGCGGCCAAGGCGCGCCTCTTCGGTGACGAGGCGTCGGTCCCGGCGATACTCGCGGCCCGCACACCGGCCGAGGCCAAAGTGCTGGGCCGCAAGGTCTCCGGCTTCGACGAGGAGCGCTGGGCGGCCGGGAGGTTCGAGCTGGTGGTGCAGGGCAACATCGCCAAGTTCGGCCAGGACGAGGCGCTGCGCGCGTACCTGCTCGGCACGGGCAACCGGGTGCTGGTCGAGGCCAGCCCGGTGGACCGGGTCTGGGGCATCGGCCTCGCCGCCACCGACGACGCGGCCAACGCCCCCGACCGTTGGCGTGGCCTCAACCTGCTGGGCTTCGCGCTGATGGAGGCCCGTGAGCGGCTGGCCTGACCCGTTCGCCCAGCGTCAGCGGTAGCCGATGGCGACCTCACCGCTGGTCGACGAGGTGGTGACGGTGTCGACCGCGCTGGTGGAGCTGAGGCCCGGGTCCACGTCTGCCGGCCCGCTCCCGGCGGTGCTCACCACCCGGTACTGCGTGCCGCGCGGCAGTTGGACGTCGAGCGCGCCCGAGGTCACCCCGGCGGTGACGGTGGCGGGCGGCGCGGCGAAGTCCAGCGTGATCGCGCCTGAGGTCGCCGTGGCCGCGACGTCGTCGGAGAGCAGGGCATTGGCCGTGATGGCACCGCTGTCCGCCCGGGCGGACACCTGCCCGGAGACGCCGTCCGACTCGATCGCGCCGGAGGCGGTCTGTACGTCCACCGGTCCGGCCATCTGCTTGACGGTGGTCGCGCCCGAGTCGCTGACCGCGTGCACCGAGGCCGTCGGAGGCACGGAGATGTCCAACTCGACGCTGCACCCACCGCCGGTGAGGAACTTCGCGCTCTTGCAGTCGGCCTGGATGCTGAGCATGCCGGTCTTCGGGTCGAAGCTCTGCGACACATGCGGCCGGTCGGTGAACCAGCGCAGGTTCTCCGTGACCTGTGCCTGGCCGCCGGGCCCGGGCTGGATGACCACCGCCGCTCCCGGCGCGACCACGTCGACGGCGGTGACGGTGTCGTGGGGGTAGCTGCGGACGTCGGTGGCCTGCTGCTGCACCAGCAGGCTGACGACGAAGCTCGCGGACAGCCCGACCACGACCAGCGTCGCCAGCCCGTACCAGAGGCCGCGCCGCGGCGTCACGAGCCGTCCCCCGACTCCAGGAACCGGAGCACGGCCTTGACTCGGCGGTGTTCTCCGTCCGTCGGAGCCAGCCCGAGCTTCATGAAGATGTTGTTGATGTGCTTGGCCACCGCGCTCTCGCTGACCACCAGCCCCCGCGCGATCGCCTGGTTGGAGCGGCCCTCCGCCATCAGCGACAGGACCTCCCGCTCACGCGGGGTCAGTTGGTCCAGCGGCCCGCTCTGGCGGCGCAGCAGCAACTGCGACACCACCTCGGGGTCGAGTGCGGTCCCGCCCGCGGCCACGCGTTCCAGCGCGTCGAGGAAGTCGTCGACATTGGCCACCCGCTCCTTGAGCAGGTAGCCCACGCCCCGGTTGTTGCCGGTCAACAGGTCGGCGGCGTAGCGCTCCTCGACGTACTGGGAGAGCAGCAGCACCGGCATGGCCGGGTACTGACGGCGGATCAGCAGCGCCGCCCGCACGCCCTCGTCGGTGAAGCCCGGCGGCATCCGCACGTCCGTGACCACCACGTCCGGTGTGTGTTCGTCCACCGCCGTCAGCAGCTGCTCGGCGTCGTTGACGGCGGCCACCACCGTGTAGCCCACGGCCTCAAGGACCTTGACCAGTCCGGCCCGGAGCAGGACGGAATCCTCGGCGATCACAGCACGCACGGAAGCTCCACAATCAGGGTTGTCGGGCCCCCGAGGGGGCTGGTGATCTGCAGGGTCCCGTCCACCGACGCGGCGCGCTGGCGCAGCCCGACCAGGCCGCTCCCCTTGGCCGGGTCCGCCCCGCCCACGCCGTCGTCGGCCACGGTGACGACCAGGCCTTGTCCCTGCGTCCGCACGGTGACCTCCGCCCGCGAGGCCCGGGCGTGCTTGGCGATGTTGGCCAGTGCCTCGGACACCACGAAGTACGCCACCGCCTCGACCGCCGGGTCCGCCCGGCGGTCCATCCGGACGTCCAACCGGACCGGCAGCGGCGCCCGCGCCGCGATCCCGGAGAGCGCGGCATCCAGGCCCCGGTCCTCCAGGATCACCGGGTGCAGGCCGCGGACCAGGTCGCGCAGCTCGGTGATGGCGGCCTGTGCCTCGTCGTGCGCCTCGTCGATCACGGTCATCGCCCGCACTGCCTGCTCCTCCGGCGGGAGGTTCTTCAGCGTCCGGCGGGCCAGCCCGAGATTCATCGCCAGCGAGACCAGCCGCTGCTGCGCACCGTCGTGCAGGTCGCGTTCGATCCGGCGGCGCTCGGCGTCGGCGGCGTCCACGACCTCGGCCCGGCTCTCCGCCAGATCCTCGACCCGGCGGGCCAACTCCCGTACCCGGTTCGGCCCGAGCAGTCCGGCGGCGGCGCGGGTGTCCGCCCACCGCCCGAGCCATGCCAACCACGGCACCACCACCAGGGCGAGCGCCCCGAGGACGATGCCCAGGGTCACACCGTGCTTGGTCAGCACCGTGTGCGAGCCTCGCGGCAAGGCCCAGTACCAGGCCGGGACGCTGACCAGCACCCACCCGGCGGCCCAGACGAAGAGCACACCCACCGCGTAGACCGCGACCAGCGCGTTGACCAGCAGGTGGTAGAGCACCTGCCGCCAGGTCGTCTCGGCGACGATCCACCGCCAGCGCGGCTCGGGCGCGGGAATGGCCGGGATCTCCAGCTTCAGCAGCGAGGCGAACCGGCTGCGCTGAATCAGGGTCAGCCAGGGCAGCAGCACAAGCACGAGCGCCGGGACCAGGACCCCGGTGACGCTGCTCGGCCCGCTCACGAAGACGGCGGCCGGCACCAGGGTCGGCAACACCGCCGTCGCGAGAAAGGCGATGTCGCGCAGACCCTGGCGCCCGTAGGGGGCGAAGAGGGTGCGCACCGCCGTGCGGGTCGCCGTGAGGAGGGGCATGCGCCCAGGTTAGAGGGCGAAGATCGGCTGGCGCTCTGAACCCTGAGACCGTCTCAGGGTGTACCTGGCACCACCCCCGATTCGGGGTCGCACGCTACCGCGCCGGCAACCCTGCTCCGCCACTGTGGAGTTCGACGGTGGCAGCGAACTGGCACCGAACATTGGGAGGGCACCGTGGGCAGCTCCGAACTCAGCGCGCTGGACCTGGAGTTCCGCGGCCTGCGCCTGCTCGACTCCCCTTGGTCGGTCCGCTTCGCGCGGGGCACGCGGGGACGCCGCGCGCTGGAGATCTACAACAACGGCCTGTTGCTGGACGTGATGGTCGAGTCCGCCTTCGCCACCCACCTGCTGCGCGGCGCCCGACGCGGCGAACGCGACGGCGTCCGCTCGGTCCTGGCCTGGGGACACGTTCCGCGAGGTGGCGAGCCACCGCAGGTCCTCTTCGCGAGGGGCAGCAGGCACGTGACGAGCAAGGTCAGCGCGGAGGCGATCACCACGGCGGGCGGCTTCTGGCTTGCGCTGGGCACGCCGTGCGTCGCGGACCGGGTCGCGGCGACGAGCGCGGCCGGGATCACCGAGCAACTGCGGGTCCGCGCGGGCTGGTCGCGATAGCGAACAGGGGCGCGGGGAACTGCGCGAACAACCACCCTGTCGGGATGGCCCTGTTCGCTGAGCGACTCACCACACACGGTGGCTTGTCGCGCAGTTCCCCGCGCCCCTGGCGGAGTGCAACGACTAGGTAGTGCAACGACCTCTACGAGCGAAGAATCAGCAGCCGATGAGCCGCGGCGCCAGGAACTGCTGCACCTGGTCCAGCGACACGCGCGTCTGCTCCATGGTGTCGCGCTCCCGGATCGTCACCGCGTTGTCCTCGAGGGTGTCGAAGTCGACGGTGATGCAGAACGGCGTGCCGATCTCGTCCTGGCGGCGGTAACGACGCCCGATCGCACCGGCGTCGTCGAACTCGACGTTCCAGTGCTTGCGCAGGTCCGCGGCGAGGCCGCGCGCCTTCGGCGAGAGGTCGGCGTTGCGGGACAGCGGCAGGACCGCGACCTTGACCGGGGCCAGACGCGGGTCAAGGCGCATGACGACGCGCTTCTCCATGACGCCCTTCGCGTTCGGCGCCTCGTCCTCGCGGTAGGCGTCGATCATGAAGGCCAGCATGGCGCGGTTCACACCGGCGGCCGGCTCGATGACGTACGGGTACCAGCGCTCGCCGGCGTCCTGGTCGAAGTACTTGAGGTCGACGCCGGAGGCCTCGCTGTGCGAGGCCAGGTCGTAGTCGGTGCGGTTGGCGATGCCCTCCAGCTCACCGAACTCGTTGCCACCGAAGTTGAAGCGGTACTCGATGTCCACCGTGCGCTTGGCGTAGTGGGACAGCTTCTCCTTGGCGTGCTCGTAGAAGCGGATGTTCTCCTCGCGCAGGCCGAGCCCGGTGTACCAGTCCCAGCGCTCCTGCAGCCAGTACTCGTGCCACTTCTCGTCCTCGCCCGGCTTGACGAAGAACTCCATCTCCATCTGCTCGAACTCACGCGTACGGAAGATGAAGTTGCCCGGCGTGATCTCGTTGCGGAAGGACTTGCCGGTCTGGGCGATGCCGAACGGCGGCTTCTTGCGCGAGGTGGTCTGCACGGCGGCGAAGTTGATGAAGATGCCCTGCGCGGTCTCCGGGCGCAGGTACGCCAGGCCGGCGGCGTCCTCGGTCACACCGAGGTGGGTCTTCAGCATCCCGGAGAACTGCTTGGGCTCGGTGAACTGGCCCTTGGTGCCGCAGTTCGGGCAGTTCACGTCGGCCAGGCCGTTGGCGGGCAGGCGGCCGTGCTTGGCCTCGTACGCCTCCTCCAGGTGGTCGGCACGGTAGCGCTTGTGGCAGGAGGTGCACTCGGTCAGCGGGTCGTTGAAGGTGGCGACGTGGCCGGAGGCCTCCCAGACCTCGCGGGCCAGGATCACCGAGGAGTCCAGACCCACCACGTCCTCACGCCCGGTGACCATCGCCCGCCACCACTGACGCTTGATGTTCTCCTTGAGCTCCACGCCCAGCGGCCCGTAGTCCCAGGCGGCACGCTGACCGCCGTAGATCTCACTGCAGGGATAGACGAAGCCACGGCGCTTGCTCAGGCTGACGATGGTGTCGATCTTGTCGGCGGCCACAGTGCTCTCTTCAGGTACGACGAAGGCGGTCAAGGATGGATTTCCATGCACGCGGATACCACAGGCTACCGGCCCTCGCGGGGGACGTTTCACATCGATGGTCGCGCGTTCGCGGTGGAGATTTCCAGCCGGTCGGCGGCCCGGGAACACCGCCTCATCCGGAAACGTCGTCCGAAAGCCCGTCCGGGACCTCGTCCGAAAGCTCATCCGCCGCCTCATCCGCAGGTACGGCGCTGTCGACGGCCCGAACTGGCAGAATGGCGGCGGGGAGACTCCTTGGAGCCGCCCCGCCCACCCTGTTTCCCTTCCCGCCCCATCCGTTCGAGAGCCGCAGGAGAGCCGGTGACCCCCGCGAACACGTCGTCCCCCGCCCGGTCGACCCGTCAGCGCACCGCCGTTGCCTCGCTGCTCGCGGAGATCGACGACTTCCGCAGCGCGCAGGAGCTACACGACCTGCTCAAGCACCGGGGCGACTCGGTCGGCCTGACCACGGTCTACCGCACCCTGCAGTCGCTCGCCGACGCCGGGGAGATCGACGTGCTGCGCACCGACGACGGCGAGGCCGTCTACCGCCGGTGCAGCAGCGGTCACCACCACCACCTGGTCTGCCGCTCCTGCGGCCGGACGGTCGAGGTGGAGGGCCCGGCGGTGGAGCGCTGGGCCGAGGGCGTGGCCGCCGACCACGGCTTCGTCGACGTGGCCCACACCCTGGAGATCTTCGGTACCTGCGCCGACTGCGCAGCTCAGGCGGCTTCGGCGCAGGCGCAGGCTCAGGCGTCTTCCGAGGCCTGAGCAGGCACGCTCGCCAACTCGCTCGGGCCGGTGTCGTCCGAGGCGGCATCCGACTCCGCGCTCGACTCCGCGCCCGACACCGCGTTCGGCAGCGCCCCGCCGTAGCGGCGGTCGCGCATCGCGAACTCCTCGCAGGCCCGCCACAGGTCGCGCCGGTCGAAGTCCGGCCAGAGCACGTCCTGGAACACCATCTCGGCGTAGGCGGACTGCCAGATCAGGAAGTTGGACGTGCGCTGCTCACCGCTCGGGCGGATGAAGAGGTCCACGTCCGGCATGTCGCGGTGGTACATGTAGCGCGCGAGGGTCTTCTCGTTGACCTTGGACGGGTCCAGCCGACCCTCGGCCACGTCCTTGGCCAGCGCCGCCGCCGCGTCCGCGATCTCGGCGCGACCGCCGTAGTTGACGCACATGTACAGCGTCATGGCGTCGTTGTCGCGGGTCATCTCCTCGGCGACCTGGAGCTCCTGGACCACCGACTTCCACAGCTTCGGCATCCGGCCGGCCCAGCGGATCCGGATGCCCATGGCGTTCATCTCGTCGCGGCGGCGGTGGATGACGTCACGGTTGAAGTTCATCAGGAAGCGGACCTCGTCGGGCGAGCGCTTCCAGTTCTCGGTGGAGAAGGCGTAGAGCGAGAGGTTCTTGACTCCCAGCTCCAGGCAGCCCCTGAGCACGTCGAGGACTACGCCCTCACCGACCTTGTGCCCCTCCGTGCGCGGCAGGCCGCGCTCCTTGGCCCAGCGCCCGTTGCCGTCCATCACGATGGCGACGTGCTCCGGGACCAGCTCGCCCGGGATCTTGGGCGGCCGGGCACCGCTCGGGTGCGGGGTGGGCGGGAGGTACTCCCGGGTCCGCCTGCTGCCGAAGAGTCCGCGCCGTGCCGTAGCCATGTGCCCCTGCTTCTTCTCTCGGTACTTCGTGTTCTCTCGGTACTGCTCGGTACTGCTGGGTACTGCTGGGCGTGCCTGCTCGTACTCCTGGGCGTGCCTGTCAGTGGGCCACGTACTTGAGGGAACGCAGACCCCGCTCCAGGTGCCACTGGACGTAGGCGGCGACCAGGCCGCTGCCCTCACGCCGGTGGCGCGGCTCACACGCGTCCGCGGTCGCCCAGTCGCCGGACAGCAGCGCGCCGAGCAGCTCCAGTGTCTCAGGGGAGGGTACGACACTCCCCGGTACCCGGCAGTCACCGCACAGGGAACCGCCGGTCTGCACCGAGAAGAACCGATTCGGCCCGGGAAGGCCGCACTTGGCGCAGGCAGCGAAGGAGGGCGCGTACCCGTTGACCGCGAGCGACCGGAGCAGGAACGCGTCCAGCACCAGGTGCGGCTCGTGGTCCGCGCCTGCCAGGGTCCGCAGCGCGCCGATCAGCAGCAGGTACTGCTGGACCGCGGGCTCGCCCTCGTTCTCGGTGAACCTCTCGGCGGTCTCCAGCATGGCCGAGGCGGCGGTCCACCGGTCGTAGTCCACGGCTATCCGGCCGCCGTAGGGCGCGATCGTCTCGACCTGCGTGCAGAGCGCCAGATGCCGACCGACCAGCTCCTCGCCCCGGCAGAAGAACTGCACGTCGACATGGCTGCACGGCTCCAGCCGGGCGCCGAACTTCGACTTCGTCTTGCGCACACCGCGCGCGACGGCACGGACCCGGCCGTGCTCCCGGGTCAACAGGGTGATGATCCGGTCCGCCTCGCCCAGTTTCTGGGTGCGCAGCACCACTCCGTCATCCCGGATCAGACTCATGGGACCATTCTGGACCCTGCTGGAGACCTACCGGTTCAGGAGGCCTAACGGTTCAGGAGCGCGGGGTCCGGGCGGCGGCGGCCAGGGTGGCGTCGATCTCGTCGCTGCTGAGCCCGAGGCACTGCCCGACCGCCCGCAGCGTGGCCCGCTCGTCGGGCCGGTAGGGCCCGTCGGCGAGCGCGATCACCGCGCCCTGGGTCAGTAGCCGGGTCAGCCCCGGCCCGAGCAGGTGCGGCGCGAGCGGCTCGATCGCGGTGTGCAGTTCGACGACGAGGGCGCTGCCGCAGCCACAGAGTTCGCCGAGCAGGTCGTCCCCGTCCTCGTCCAGGTCTGCGCCGCCCTCCCCGTCGCCCTCGCCGTCCGACTCGGCCATCCCGGCCAACCCGGCCAACCCAGCCAGCAGCCCGTCCGCGTCCAGGTCCGTGAAGCCCGCCTCGCGCAGCCCCGCCAAAGCCGCGTCCCGCACCGCGGGCGCGGCGGAGTCGCCGCCGGACGCGGCCAGGACCGCGAGCGCGACGGCATGGTGGGCGTTGCGCAGCATCGACAGCAGCTGGCTGGAGGTCGGATGCGCCAGGGTGTCCAGCCCGTAGCGCGCCCGGCACGAGGTGCACTGGAGCGTCGCGGCCGCCCGCCGCAGCGGCAGCAGCGGGATCCCCGCCACCCGCAGCCAGTTCCGCCCGCGCTGTCTGCGGTAGTTACGGTCGCCTCCGCAGGCGAGGCAGTAGAACTCCCCAAGAAGCTCGGTGTGCCACCGGGCTGAGACAGCGACCACGTGCGTCACGGCGCGCTCCCGACTGCGTCGGCCGACCTCGATGTCGGTTGACCAAAGATGCTGCCACGCGGATGACGGCCTGTCAGTACCCCGGGAACGCTTTGGGACGGCAGGTCTCGGGCCTTGTGTCGCCCCGCCCGGACGCGCACCAGGGGCGCGGGACCGCGCGGTGTGCGGGATCCCACGCCCCTGGTGCGGGCGTACGTACGGGGTGACTACCGCTGTGCGCGGTTGACCGCAGAGACGATCGCCTTGATCGACGCGCGGACGATGCTGGTGTCCATGCCGACGCCCCAGACGACCTTGCCGTCGACCGCGCACTCCCAGTACGCCGCGGCGCGGGCGTCCGCGCCCTGGCTCATGGTGTGCTCCGCGTAGTCCAGGACCCGTACGTCGACGCCGACCTGGGCCAGCGCGGCGACGAACGCGTCGGCCGGGCCGTTACCCGTGCCGGACAGGGTGATGTCCGCGCCGTCGACCGTCGCGTCCACGGTGATGGTGTCGGTGCCGTCGGCCGTCGAGGACGCCTGGTGCGAACGCAGCTGGATCCGGCCCCAGGGGGTCGCCGGGGTGGGCAGGTACTCGTTCTCGAACGAGTCCCAGATCTGCGTCGGGGTGACCTCGCCGCCCTCGGCGTCCGTCTTGGCTTGGATGATCCGCGAGAACTCGATCTGCATCCGGCGCGGCAGGTCCAGGCTGTGGTCGTTCTTCAGGACGTAGGAGACGCCGCCCTTGCCCGACTGGCTGTTGACCCGGATGACCGCCTCGTATGAGCGACCCACGTCCTTCGGGTCGATCGGCAGATACGGGACGCCCCAGGTGTGCTCCCCGACCGGGTGGCCCGCCGCCTTGGCGTCGGCCTCCAGCGCGTCGAAGCCCTTCTTGATCGCGTCCTGGTGCGAACCGGAGAAGGACGTGTAGACCAGGTCGCCGACGTACGGGTGGCGCTCGGCGATCGACATCTGGTTGCAGTACTCCCAGGTGCGCCGGACCTCGTCGATCTGCGACAGGTCGACCTCGGGGTCGACTCCCTGCGAGAACAGGTTCAGCGCGACGTTGACCAGGTCCAGGTTGCCGGTCCGCTCGCCCTGCCCGAACAGGCAGCCCTCGACGCGGTCGGCGCCGGCCATCACGGCCAGCTCGGCGGAGGCGACACCCGTACCGCGGTCGTTGTGCGGGTGGGTGGACAGCGCGACGAACTCGCGGCGCGACAGGTTGCGCGACATCCACTCGATCTTGTCGGCGTAGACGTTCGGCGTGGAGCGCTCGACCGTGGTCGGCAGGTTCAGGATGATCTCGCGGCCCTCGCCGGGCTGCCAGACGTCCATGACGCCCTCGCAGACGTCCAGTGCGAAGTCCAGCTCGGTGTCGATGAAGATCTCCGGCGAGTACTGGTAGCCGAAGATCGTGTCGTCGCCCAGGATCTTCTCGGCGTACTCCATCACCAGACGGGTGCCGTCGACGGCGATCTGCTTGATCTCGTCCTTGGAGGCGTGGAAGACCACCCGGCGGAACAGCGGCGAGGTGGCGTTGTACAGGTGGACCGTGGCCCGGGGCGCGCCGCGCAGCGACTCCACCGTGCGCTCGATCAGCTCCTCGCGGGCCTGGGTCAGGACGGAGATGGTCACGTCCTCGGGGATCGCGCCCTCCTCGATGATGGAGCGCACGAAGTCGAAGTCGGTGGCGCCGGACGAGGGGAAGCCGACCTCGATCTCCTTGTAGCCCAGCTTGACCAGCAGGTCGAACATGGCCCGCTTGCGCGCCGGCGACATCGGGTCGATCAGGGCCTGGTTGCCGTCCCGCAGGTCCGTGGACAGCCAGCGCGGCGCCTTGGTGATGACCTTGCCCGGCCAGGTGCGGTCCGGCAGGTCGACGGCGCCGAACGGTACGTAGCGCTGGAACGGCATCCCCGAGGGCTGCTGCCGGACGGTCGCGGCGGTGATCGGGGTGGGGCGCTCGTTGAAGGGCTGCTGGGTCATGGTGGGTTCGTCTCCTGTGGCGTCTGTCGCTCCGAGAGGCGGCCGACGAGCTGCGGAGTCACAAACGCGCAGCACCCACCCCCGCGGCGAGGGAGTCGGCCTCGATCAACTCGGGCCCTCGCCGCGGCAGCTAAGAAGAAGCAGCCCGTAACGCATGATGCAGCCCAGAGTAACCCAACGACTTCGCGACACCGAGTTCATGAGGCGAGCGTTCCGCTCTGTGAGACGCCCGTCCGGAACGGTCAAGCGGTGAGCGAGTCCTGAGCGATTGGTGATCGAGTGATCACTCAGCAAGAGTCAAGGCCTTTCGGGGCTCCATTTTCGTTGCTGCACGGAGCACACTGATTACTATGCGCATCTTGGTCACCCGTACGGACGGGTCCGCCGCGAACGAGCACCGGGCCCTGCTGGACACGGAGGGGCGGCCGGATGCCCCGCACATCCACGCCATCGTCCGGGAGGCCCTCGGCGCCTGCACCCGCAACCCGATCCTGGCCGGGCCGCACGGCTACCAGTACGCCATCACGGTGGACGGCCGCCCCACGGGCTACTGCACGGAGCCACAGCTGACGGAGAGTCAGCGCTCCCTGATAGGACTGGTCCTGAGCACCGTCTGATCCGGAGGGCCCTGGAGAACTCCGCACAACTCCGGAGAACGCGAGGGGTGGAACCGGAACCGGTCCCACCCCTGGGCCAGGCACTGCTCAGGGACGGGTCCGGTCGCCGGGCGTCAAACCCGGGAGAGGCACCTCCGGGGTCGTCTCCCCGTCATCCTTTCGTGCTCCCCCGCACTTCGCCAAACCGGCTGCGCAGCAGCGGTTTTGACCGTGCGTCAGAAGCCGAGCTTGCGCAGCTGCTTCGGGTCGCGCTGCCAGTCCTTGGCGACCTTGACGTGGAGGTCCAGGAAGACCGGCGTGCCGAGGAGGGCCTCGATCTGCTTACGGGCGACCGTGCCGACGTGCTTGAGCCGCGCGCCCTTGGCACCGATGACGATGGCCTTCTGGCTCTGCCGCTCGATGTAGACGTTGGCGTGGATGTCGAGCAGCGGGCGGTCGGCGGGACGGTCCTCGCGCGGGAGCATCTCCTCGACCACGACGGCGAGCGAGTGCGGCAGCTCGTCGCGGACGCCCTCCAGCGCGGCCTCGCGGATCAGCTCCGCGACCATGACCTGTTCGGGCTCGTCTGTCAGGTCGCCGTCCGGGTACAGCTGCGGGCCCTCGGGCAGCAGCGGGACCAGGAGGTCGACGAGCAGGTCGACCTGGTGGCCGTCCTTGGCGGAGACGGGGATGATCTCGGCCCACTCGATGCCGAACTCCGCGCCCAGCTGCGCGACGGCGAGCAACTGCTCCGCCAGGCGCTTGGAGTCGACCAGGTCCGTCTTGGTGACGATGGCGACCTTCGGCCGGCGCTTGATCCCGGCGATCTCCTTGGCGATGAACTTGTCGCCGGGGCCGATCTTCTGGTCGGCGGGCAGGCAGAAGCCGATGACGTCGACCTCGGCCCAGGTCGCGCGCACCACGTCGTTGAGACGCTCACCGAGGAGTGTGCGGGGCTTGTGCAGGCCGGGCGTGTCGACCAGAACGAGCTGCGCCTCGGGGCGGTGCACGATGCCGCGCACGGTGTGCCGAGTGGTCTGTGGACGGTCGGAGGTGATCGCAACCTTGGTGCCGACGAGCGCGTTGGTCAGCGTCGACTTGCCGGCGTTGGGCCGCCCGACGAAACAGGCGAATCCCGAGCGGTGCTGCTGGGTGGAGCTAGAACTCATGCGGCCATTGTCCCCTACGCGGGGAGCGGACGTGATCAGAGCCGCCAAGGCGCCGACCGGAACACCCGCCGAGGCACCGGCTACTTCCCCCGCCTACTTCCCCCGCTGGAAGAGGGAGACGAGCGTGAACAGGGCGACCGCGATCGACGCCGCGAGCCAGCCCCAGTTGTGGTTCTGCTGCCAGTGGCCCATGCCCATGAGCACGAACAGCACTCCGCAGACGATCCCGACGCCCCGCACCCGTCCCCCTCGCCGACCGTCACCGACACCGAGCCACACTGGAAATAAGCCGCACTGACACCGAGCCATCGGCCCCGACCCTGAACGGACCGGGGCTCCCGACAAGAGACCTACACCGGACTCGCCCTACTCCACGACGACCGTCTGCCGCACCACGGCGTCGGTACCGGCCAGGAAAACGGACGTCCCGGCACCGCCGAGGTCGCGGACCGCGGCGACGTCCTCGTCGGCCGGGTGATTGGCGTCGGAGACGACCGCGGCTGCCTCCAGGCCCTTGGCGCCGCTGGCGACGGCCATGGCCACGGCCGTCTGCAACGCGCTGAGGTGCAGCGACGGCAGCGCGACCGTGCCGGCGACATAGGTGCGGCCGGTCTCGTCACGGACCGCCGCGCCCTCGGCGACGCCATTACGGGCCCGGGCGGACCGGGCCAGAGTGATGATCTTCTTGTCTTCTGCGTCAAGCTCGACGGGCTGCTCGCTCATGGCACGAGAATACGGGCATGACTGACCTTCGGATCGGTGTGATGTTCGACCGCTCGTGGGACCCGGCCGGGTTGGCCGCCTTCGCCCGCGATGCGGAGGCGCTCGGGGTGGACGATCTGTGGGTGGTCGAGGACCTGGGCTGGAACGGCGGTATGACCGCCGCAGCCGTGGCGCTGGGGGCGACCGAACGCATACGGGTCGGGCTCGGCATCGCGCCTGCACCCCTGCGCAGCCCCGCCCTCCTGGCCATGGAGATCGCCACGCTAGCGCGCGCCTTCCCCAGGCGGTTCACGGCCGGGATCGGGCACGGCGTCCGCGAGTGGATGCGGCAGGTCGGCGTCGCGCCGCGGTCACCGCTCGCGCTGCTGGAGGAGACGGTGACCGCCGTCCGAGGACTGCTGCGTGGCGAACGGGTGACCGTCGACGGCCGGGAGCTCCGGATGGACGGTGTCGAGCTGGTCCACCCGCCCGCGCCGGACGCGATGCCGCCGGTGCTGGCCGGCGTGGTCTCGCCCAAGTCGCTGGAGCTGGCGGGCCGGGTTGCCGACGGGACGCTGGCCGTCGAGGGCATGGGCCCGGACGACCTGCGCGCCGCCCGTGCCCTCGCCGAGCGCGGCGGCGCGGGACCTGCGTACCTGCTGGCCGTCCTGGCCTACCTCGGCGTCGGCGCGGACGCCGAGACCGAGCTCCACCGCGCCGTGGCCGAGCACGCCGCCTGGCTCGGACGCCCGGTGGAGCAGACCTTCGCCCTCTCCGGCACCCCGGCCAAGGCCGCGGCAGGGGTCCGCGCGCTCGGCGCGGCGGGCGCCGGAACGGTGGTGCTGCGGCCCGTCGGCCCCGACCCGCTCGGGCAGGTCGCCACCGTGCTCAAGGAGCTGCGCGGCTAGGCCCAGGCACTAGCTCTCGCGACTGAGCCGACCGAGCGCGAGCTGGGCCAGCAGGGCGGCGCCGTCGGCGAGGACCGAGTCGTCGAAGAGCGCCTCCGGCGAGTGGTTGTAGGCGGCCGTCTCCGGGTCGCCGCCCGGCGGGCAGGCGCCGAGGAAGAAGTACGCGGACGGGACCCGCTCGCAGACGAAGGAGAAGTCCTCCGCGCCCGCGAGCGGCTGCGGCATCGGCCGGAAGCGGTCCTCGCCGAGCAGCTCACGGACGGTCCGGGCGGCGAACTCGGCCTCGGCCGGGTCGTTCATGGTGACCGGGTAGAGCCGCTCGTAGCGCGCGTCCACCTCCAGCCCGTGCGCGGCGGCGACCCCGCGCACCACCCGCAGCGTCTCCTCCTCGGCCCGGGCCCGTGCCTCGGGTGAGAAGGAGCGGACGGTGGCCTCGAACGACGCGTCGTCCGGGATGACGTTGTTGATGGTGCCGCCCTGGATGTGTCCGACGGTGACGACGACCGGGTCGAAGGCGTCGAACCGCCGGGTCACCATCGTCTGCAGCGCGGTCACCGCCTCGCAGAGCGCCGGGATCGGGTCCAGCGCGGCCTGCGGGGCCGAGCCGTGGCCGCCGCGACCGCGCATGGTGACGTAGAGGCTGTCGGCCGCCGCCATCGCCGGTCCGGGGCGGCCGGAGACCACACCGCCGGGCAGCACCCCGGCGACGACGTGCAGCCCGTAAGCGGCGACGACCTCGACCCCGGCCGCGTCGAGCAGGCCCTCGTCGAGCATGATCTTCGCGCCGCCCTGACCCTCCTCGCCGGGCTGGAACATGAAGACCACCGACCCGGCCAGCTCCTCCCGCCGCTCCGCCAACAGCCGCAGCGCGCCCACCAGTCCGGCCACATGCAGGTCATGACCGCAGGCATGCATCGCGCCCGCGATCTGCGAGGCGAACGGCAGACCACTCGTCTCCTGCACCGGCAACGCGTCCATGTCCCCGCGCAGCACGACCGCAGGACCCGGACGCCCGCCACGCAGCACCGCCGTCACGCTGCTGAGCTTCTGACCCAGCGTCACTTTCAGGCTGTGCTGGTCCAGACCCAGTCCCGCGATCGCCGCGAGGATCCGGGCCTGCGTCTTCGGCAGGTCGAGGCCGATCTCCGGCTCCCGGTGGATCTCCCGCCGCAGCGCGGCCAACTCCGGCTGCAGCGAGGCGGCGGACTCGCGAAGGGCGGCGGTGGGTGTCGTGGTCATGGACGGACCTCCCGAGCTCGATGATCACATCGATTCCGAGGCTAGCCCTCGCGGGCCCGGAGGGACACGGTTCGTGCAGGGACACCGTTCGAGTGTGGACACCGTTCGTGCGGGGACACGGCAGTACGGATCGGCCATCATGGCGGCTGTGATCGACGAACTGGACCTGGCCCTGGTCGACGCGCTGCGGGCCGACCCGCGGGCGCCGTGGTCCCGGCTGGCCGGGCCGCTCGGCGTCGACCCCGCGACGCTGTCCCGGCGCTGGGCCCGGCTTTCCGCCGACGGCGACGCCTGGGTGACCTGCTACCCGTCCGCAGAGCGGATCGGCAGGGGCCTCACGGCACTGGTCTCGGTGGAGTGCCGGGCCGACGCCGTCACCCAGGTGGCCGCGACGCTGGCGAGGGACCCGCAGGCGCCGACCGTCGACCTGGTGAGCGGCGGCGCGGACGTGATCGTCACCGTGGCCGCGCTGACCCCGCATCAGCTCACGGCCTACGTGCTGGACCGCGTCAGCCACGTCCCCGGCGTGCTGCGCACCCGGACCGCCTTCGTCGAACGCACCCTGCGCGAGGGCAGCACCTGGCGCGACGGCGCACTCGACCCGGAGCAGCGCGAGGCCATCGGCGACCGGCCCGACGGGGACCTGCTCGACAGCGAGCGGCCCGCGACCGACGGCAGCCCCGCACGCCTCGGCCCGACCGACCGGGCGCTGATGCAGGCGCTCGGCGCGGACGGCCGGATGACCTTCGCCGAGCTGGCGGAGCGGACCGGGCTGCCGCCGACCACGGTCCGCCGCCGCGTCGACGAACTGCGCCGCTCCGGCCGCCTGGTGCTGCGTTGCGACGCGAGCCCGCGCCTGGGCGGCCACGCGGTCGGCACCACGCTGTGGCTGGACGTCCCGTCGGCGGACCTCGACGCCGCCTGCCGCTGGCTCGGCGACCTCGCCCAGACCCGGATGTGCGGCGTGGTCGCGGGCGCGGAGGCCAATGTGGTGGCGTATGTGATGACCCACCAGGTCGGCGAGGCCCGCCGGGTGGAAGCCGCGTTCGGCCACGCGTTCCCGACGGCCCGGGTGATCGACCGTCAGGTCACGCTGCGCACGGTCAAACTCGTCGGCCGCCTCCTCGACCCCGAGGGACGCGCGGTCGGCTATGTGCCGATCGACGCCTAACCCGACCTCAACGCCTGTCTGACCTCGGCGGCTAACCTGGCCCCAACGCCTGGACTGACCTCGGCGGCTAAGCCAAGCGGTCGAAGGCCAGCGCGGCGAGCAGCGCGGCGCCGTCGGCCAGGACGCCGTCGTCGAAGGCCGCCTCCGGGGCGTGGTTGTAGGGGGCCGCGAGGGGATCCCGGTCCGCCGGACACGCGCCCAGCATCACGTACGCGGACGGCACCAGCGCGCCGATGACGCCGAAGTCCTCGGATCCGGCCACCGGGTGCGGCATCTCGGCGTACCGGCCCTCCCCCAGCGTGCTCGCCACCGTCCGGGCGGCGAAGGCGGCCTCGGCCGGGTCGTTGACGGTGACCGGGTAGCCGGGCTCGATCTCGGCCTCCACGGTCAGCCCGTGCGCCTCGGCCACGCCGCGCACCACGCGCAGCGACTCCTCGAAGACCCGTGCCCGCGCCTCGACCGAGAACGAGCGGATGGTCGCGGCGAAGGTCGCCGTCTCCGGGATGACGTTCTCCACGCTGCCCGCGTGGAATGTGCCCACGGTCAGCACCACCGGGTCGAAGGCGTCGAACCGCCGGGTCACCATCGACTGGAGCGCCAGCACCGCCTCGCACGCCGCCGGGACCGGATCCAGGGCGGAATGCGGGCTGGAACCGTGCCCGCCGCGACCACGCAGGGTGACCTGCAGCTTGTCGCACGCGGCCATGATCGGCCCGGGACGCCCCGCCACCCACCCGGCCGGGAGCAGCGCGGCGGCGACGTGCAACGCGTAGGCGGCGACCACGCGTTCGCCTGCCGCGTCCAGCACGCCCTCGTCGATCATCTGCTGCGCGCCGCCCTGGCCCTCCTCGCCGGGCTGGAACATGAAGACCACCGACCCGGCGAGCTCCTCCCGCCGCTCCGCCAACAGCCGCGCCGCGCCCACCAGTCCGGCCACATGCAGGTCATGACCACAGGCATGCATCGCCCCCGGGATCTGCGAGGCGAACGGCAGACCGCTCGTCTCCTGCACCGGCAACGCGTCCATGTCCGCCCGCAGCAGCACCGCAGGACCCGGACGCCCGCCACGCAGCACCGCCGTGACGCTGCTCAGCTTCCGCCCGAGCGTCACCTCAAGGCTGTGCTCGTCCAACCCCAGACCGTCCAGCGCCGCGACGATCCGCGCCTGCGTCTTCGGCAGGTCCAGGCCGATCTCCGGCTCCCGGTGGATCTCCCGCCGCAACGCGGCCAACTCCAGTTGCAGGAAGGCTGCGGACTCGGCAAAGGTGGGGGCCATGGACGTCTCCGGCGACTCGTGCTGACTGCTCGTGCGGCTGCTCGTGCAGGCACATGCTCCTCCGCCGCCCATCGGGCACCACCTCTGTGCACGGATCAACCGGACGAGGCCGCCACATGCACGGATCAGCCCGCGAGCGGCCGGAACGTCGAGCGGCGGCCCTCCGGGGAGGCGAGCCACTCCAGCTTGGCCATGGTGTCCGTGCCCGGGACCGCGTTGTGCAGCACGACGGTCAGGTCCGGCCGCTCCGGCACCCGCAGCTGGGTGCTCTCGAAGTGCAGGTCGCCGACCAGCGGATGGTCGATCAGCTTGGAGCGCGTGCCCGGACGGCGGACGTCGCCGCGTGCCCAGAGCGCGGCGAACTCCTCGCTCGTTCCCGCCAGTTCCTCGACGATCTGGAGGAACCCCTCGTCCCCGGGGAACTCCGCCGCGACCGCTCGGTACTCGGCCGCGGCAGCCGCCGCGTCCTGGTCCCAACCGACGTTCCGGGCGCGGTAGATGGGGTTGGTGAAGTACGCGATCAGGCAGTTGCGCCAGGAGTCGGTCATGTCGAAGACGGACCCCGCCGCGTCGTTGACCGCGATGCTGTTCCAGTACCGGTCGATGACGTTGGCCGGCATCGGCATCCAGGAGTCGATCAGCCGTCGGATCGACTCGGCCACCGGCGTGTTCGTCTCCGGGACCGCCTCCAGCGGCGGGTTGATACCGGCCAGCACGTAGAGGTGCCGCCGCTCCGGCTCGTCCAGGCGCAACACCCGCGAGACCGAGTCGAGCACCTGGCCGGAGACGGTGATGTCGCGGCCCTGCTCCAGCCACTGGTACCAGCTCACGCCGACCCCGGCCAGCACCGCGACCTCCTCGCGGCGCAGCCCCGGCGTCCGCCGCCGCGCTCCGCCGTCCGGCAGCCCGGCCTCGGCGGGGCTGACCCGCGCCCGTCGGCTCATCAGGAACTCGCGCAGATCCGCCCGGCGGCGTGCGTCAGCAGTACTGGTACGAACGTCCACGGACTCCCCTGTTCCCCCATGCCGTCCGGCTGCGTGCCCAGACTAACCGACCCTGGTTGCCTGGTGTTCCCACCAACAGGACAAGCGCCCTCTCTCCACCACCTGTTGAACCGCAGCACGATGCTGGTCATGGCGATCGACTCGACACTCTCCCGCACCAGTGGCCCTCTGACCGAAGACGCTCTCACCGAAGACCCCTTCGCTCCGTCCACAGGCAGGCTCTCCGGACGGACCCGGCTGGTCCTCTTCGTGCTCTGTGCCGCCCAGTTCGCGGTGGCGCTGGACTTCTCCATCCTCAACATCGCGCTCCCCACGCTGGGCCGCGCGCTGCACCTGTCGCAGGCGAACCTGCAGTGGGGCATGACCGCCTTCGCGCTGCCGTCCGGCGGGTTCCTGCTGCTCTTCGGGCGGATCGCCGACTCGGTCGGCCGACGCCGGATCTTCCTGACCGGGCTGTCGCTCTTCACCGCGGCGTCCGTGCTGGCCACCCTCGCCTGGTCACCGACCAGCTTCCTGATCGGCCGGGCGCTCCAGGGACTCGGCGCGGCGGCGATCGTACCGTCCGGGATGGCACTGCTGACCACGACCTTCCGTGAGGGCCCGCAGCGCGACCGGGCGCTCGGCATCATGGGCAGCCTGATGGCGATCGGCTTCACCTGCGGCATGGTGCTGGGCGGGGTGCTGACCCAGCTGCTGACCTGGCGGTCGACCATGGGCCTGAACGTGGTGATGGGCGCGGCCGTGCTGGTCGCCGCGCCGCTGCTGCTGACCGAGTCGCGCAACGAGGTGCGTCCGCGGATCGACGTGCCCGGCGCGGTGACGGTCACCGGCGGCCTGCTGTCGCTGATCTACGCCCTCTCCACGGCCGCGCAGCACGGCTTCGGTGACACGTCCGTACTGGTCACCCTGATCGCGGCGGCCGTGCTGCTGACCGCCTTCGTCGTGATCGAGGCCCGTACCGCCGAGCCGCTGGTCTCGCTGCGGATCCTGCGTCGCCCGACCGTGGCCTTCGGCAACCTCGGCGGCCTGGCCACCCTCGCGTCCATGCCCGGCGCGGTCTTCCTCGGCACGCTCTACCTGCAGCAGGTCAACCACCTGTCGCCGGTGCTGACCGGGCTGGTCTTCGGCGCCCTCGGCGTGGTCTGCGCGGTCACCGGGACGGTGGCACCGCGTCTGGTCTCCCGTCACGGCTCCGCCAAGGTCCTGGTCGGCGGCCTGCTGCTGCAGGCGGCGCTCACCTTCGGGCTGCTGGGCATCAGCGCCGGAACGCGCGGCACCTGGCTGTTCCTGACGGTCATCTCGCTGGCGGGAATCGGCCACATGGCGGCGATCGTCGGCTACAACGTCACCGCGACCTCCGGCCTGCCGGACGCCGAGCAGGGTCTCGCGACCGGACTGGCCACGACCACGCAGCAGGTCGGCATGACCGTCGGCATCCCGCTGCTGAGCGCGCTCGCCTCGACGCACGCGGACGTGCTGGGCGGCGTCAAGCTGGGCCTGGGCGCGGACGCCGTGGCGCTGGCCGTCCTCGCCCTCGCGGTGGCCGCCGGCCTGGGCGCCGCGGCCCGCAGGAAGTGATCAGTCCGCGTCGGCGCCGGATTCGGCCTCGTCCGCGAAGTGGTGGGCCGCCCGCAGGACCGGGGACGCCAGCAGCGTCCCGATCCGGTTGCGGCGGCCCGCCGTGCTCTCCGCAGTCAGGCGGATCGCCGCGATCGGCAGCCCGTCTGCGGCAGGGACCAGGACCTCGGCTTGGGAACCGGGGATCGGGACCCTGCCCAGAGCCTTGGCCAGCAGACCGCCGACGGTCTCCACGTCCTCGTCGTCGAGTTCTATACCGAACAGCTCGCCCAGCTCCTCCACGGGCAGCCGGGCGGTGATCCGGTAGGAGCCGTCCGGGAGGGGCTCGACCGGCGGGGCCTCGCGGTCGTACTCGTCGGTGATCTCACCGACGATCTCCTCCAGGATGTCCTCGATGGTGACCAGACCCGCCGTCCCGCCGTACTCGTCGATGACGACCGCGACGTGGATCCGGTCCCGCTGCATCTCCCGCAGCAGGTCCGCGACCGGCTTGCTGTCCGGGACGAAGGTGGCCGGGCGCATCACCTGGCCGACCGGCTCGGATTCCGCGTCACGGTTGGTGTGGGTACGGCGGACCAGGTCCTTCAGGTAGGCGATGCCGACGACGTCGTCCTCGTTCTCGCCCACCACCGGTATCCGGGAGAAGCCGCTGCGCAGCGCCAGCGTCAGGGCCTGCCGGACGTTCTTGCCGCGCTCGATCAGCACCAGGTCGGTGCGCGGCACCATCACCTCGCGGACGATGGTGTCGCCCAACTCGAAGACGGAGTGGACCATGCGCCGCTCGTCGTCCTCGATCAGGTCGTCCTTCTCGGCCAGGTCGACCAGGGCACGCAGCTCCGCCTCGGATGCGAACGGGCCCTCGCGGAAGCCCTTGCCCGGCGTCAGCGCGTTGCCGAGCAGGATCAGCAGCCGCGGGATCGGGCCCATCACCCGGGCCAGCGGCACCAGCACGTAGGAGGCCGCGGTCGCCGAGTTCAGCGGGTGCTGGCGGCCGATGGTGCGCGGCGAGACGCCGACGGCGACGAAGGACACCAGCACCATCGCGCCGATCGACACCAGCACCGCCTGCCAGGTGTGGTGGAAGCCGCGCACGCAGACCACGGTGACCAGCACGGCCGCCGCCATCTCGCAGGTGACCCGGATCAGCGTGGCCAGATTGAGGTAGCGGATCGGGTCACGCGCGAGCGCCAGCAGCCGCTCCGACCCGCGCTTGCCCGCCCGGACCGCCTCCTCCGCCCGGAACCGGGAGACCCGCGAGATACCCGCCTCGGCGCACGCGGCCAGCCACGCGCAGATGACGAGCAGCACCGCCCCGACGAGGAAGCTGGTACTGAAGCCGCTCATGTCCGACTACCCCGCGTTATCGGGTGGTCGGAGCCGGGGACGGGCCGGTCTCGCCGCGTGCGGCGCGCCAGTCGTCCAGGATCCGCTTCTGGAGGCCGAACATCTCGCGCTCCTCCTCCGGGTCCTCGTGGTCGTAGCCGAGCACGTGCAACACCCCGTGGACCGTGAGCAGTTGCAGCTCCGCGTCCATCGAGTGCCCGTTGGCGGCGCCCTGCGTGGTCGCCACCTCCGGGCAGAGCACGATGTCGCCGAGGAGACCCTGCGGCAGCTCCTCGTCCTCCTTGCCGGGCCGCAGCTCGTCCATCGGGAAGGACATCACGTCCGTCGGGCCGGGCTCGTCCATCCACTGCACGTGCAGGGCTGCCATGGCCTCCTCGTCGACGACGATGACGGAGAGCTCGGACAGCGGGTGGATGCGCATCCGGTCCAGCGCGAAGCGGGCGACGTCGAGGAGCGCCTCCTCGTCGACCTCCGTGCCGGATTCGTTGTTGATGTCGATCGCCATGGCGGGTGCGGGTCTCGGCTTTCTGAGTTCTCGTCGGGAAGCGGGGTGGTGCCTGGGTTGTGTGTTGTGGCGGTGCTGTTCGTTGTACCGGGGCTACTTGGAGTGCCGGGCCTGGTGCGGCGCGGCGCCGTTCGTGCCGGGTCGACCTGACTCGCCCAGCGCGTCGTAGCGGCTGTAGGCGTCGACGATCCGGCCGACCAGCTTGTGACGGACGACGTCGGCGCTGGTCAGGCGGGTGAAGTGGATGTCGTCCACATCGGCCAGGATGTCCTGGACCACGCGCAGACCGCTGGTCGTACCGCCCGGCAGGTCGATCTGGGTGACGTCACCGGTGACCACGATCTTGGAGTTGAAGCCGAGACGGGTCAGGAACATCTTCATCTGCTCGGCGCTGGTGTTCTGCGCCTCGTCGAGGATGATGAACGCGTCGTTGAGGGTCCGTCCACGCATGTACGCGAGCGGGGCGACCTCGATGGTCCCGGCGGCCATCAGCCGCGGGATCGAGTCCGGGTCGATCATGTCGTGCAGCGCGTCGTAGAGCGGGCGCAGGTACGGGTCGATCTTCTCGTAGAGCGTGCCCGGCAGGAAGCCGAGCCGCTCGCCGGCCTCGACGGCCGGGCGGGTCAGGATGATCCGGTTGACCTGCTTGGCCTGCAGCGCCTGGACCGCCTTGGCCATGGCCAGGTACGTCTTGCCGGTACCGGCCGGGCCGATGCCGAAGACGATGGTGTGCCGGTCGATGGCGTCGACGTAGCCCTGCTGGTTGAGCGTCTTGGGGCGGATGGACCGGCCCCGGTTGGAGAGGATGTTCGCCGTGAAGACGGCGGACGGACTCTCGTGAGCCTCCGGGCTGTTCGGGTCCTCCACCGCCTTGCGCAGCATGGCGATCGAACGCTCCACGGTGTCCTCGGTCAGGGGCTGGCCGGTGCGCAGCACCAGCATCATCTCGTCGAACACGCGCTGGACGAGAGCCGTCTCGGCCGGGTCACCGGTGGCGGTCACCTCGTTGCCACGGGCATGGATGTCGACGGCGGGGAAGGCTTTCTCGATCACGCGGAGGAGTGAGTCCCCGGTGCCGAGCACGGTCACCATCGGGTGCTTTTCCGGAATGACGATGCGTGCCTGGTTCTGCTTCGGCTGCGCATCCGTCTTGGTGCGAGTCTCGCCAGTTTGAGAAACCATGGGTCGGCCGCTCGGGCCTGCCTCATCCCATTTCACTGTCGGGTCCGTCTGATAGGGAAAGGGTACGACGGACGGAACGGCCGGGAACAATGATGCTGCGCTGCTCAGCGCGGATTCGCCAGTGGTTTACGGCCCGTTGTACGGGCGGGAACCGGCACCCGCATCAGGTCCTCGGCGACCACGATCTCGCCGTCGAAGTGCTTGCGGGCCTCGGTGAGGTGACCGTCCAGGTCCGGGTAGCGCTGCGAGAAGTGCGTCAGCACCAGCGTCCGCACGCCCGCCTCGGCGGCCACGCGGGCGGCCTGGGCGGCGGTGAGGTGGCCGTGCTCCTCGGCCAGGTGCGCGTCCGCGTCCAGGAAGGTCGCCTCGATGACCAGCAGGTCTGCTCCCTCGGCCAGGGCGTGCACGCCGTCGCAGAGCCGGGTGTCCATGACGAAGGCGGCCCGCTGCCCCGGCCGGCCCTCGCTGACGTCGTCCAGCGTCACCGGTGCCTGGCCGTCGCGCTGGAGCCGGCCCTCGCGCTGGAGCTGCCCGACCTCGGGACCGGCGATCCCCAGCTCGCGCAGCCTCCCGGGCAGCATCCGGCGGCCGTCCGGCTCGACGAGGCGGTAGCCGTAGGACTCGACCGGGTGGGAGAGCCGGATCGCCTGGAGCTCGAAGCGCGGGCCGGGGAAGGCCGCTCCCTCGCCCGCGACCGGCTCGGACCCCAGCGGCACCGTCTCGTGGAAGGCGCTCGCATGCCGGAGCCGCTCGAACCAGTGACCGCCCGACTCCGGGTAGTAGGCCGTGACGGGGTGCGGGACCCTGTCCAGGTTGATCCGCTGGATCACGCCGGGCAGGCCCAGGCAGTGGTCGCCGTGGAAGTGGGTGACGCAGATCCGGGTGATCTGGTGGGCGCTGACCCCGGCGTGCAGCATCTGCCGCTGCGTGCCCTCGCCCGGGTCGAACAGCAGGCCCTCGCCGTCCCAGCGCAACAGGTAGCCGTTGTGGTTCCGGTGGCGCGTGGGCACCTGGCTGGCCGTGCCCAGCACGACCAGCTCACGAGCCGACACCCCGTCAGACCAGCCGCTCGTGCAGCTCGCCGTTGCCGCCGCCCAGCACGTGCACGTGGGCGTGGAAGACGGTCTGCCCCGCGCCGCTGCCGGTGTTGAAGATCAGCCGGTAGCCGCTGTCGGCCACCTTCTCGTCCTCGGCCACCCGCCCGGCCTCGGCCAGCACCGTACCCGCCAGCGCCGGGTCCGCCTCGGCCAGCGCGGCGGCGTTCGGGTAGTGGGCCTTCGGCACCACCAGCACGTGGGTCGGCATCTGCGGGTTGATGTCACGGAAGGCGAGGGTGTGCTCGGTCTCGCGCACCTTGGTGGACGGGATCTCGCCCGCCACGATCCTGCAGAACAGGCAGTCCGCCTGGACCTCGCCGATCATCCCGCACGCTCCTCGCGTCAGCAGTCCTCGCTACGCGTGCATCGTACCGAGGACTGCCGACAGACTGGGCCGGAGCTCCGAAGAGGCTGCCTGAGCCCTGAAGGGACTAGAGCTCCGGCAGGGCCGGGGGTTGGGCCGCCGGGTGCTCCGTCAGGGCGGCGAGGGCGATCCGGACCGCCTCGTCCAGCTGCGGGTCGCGTCCCGCCACCCAGTCCTGCGGGGTGCAGACGACCTCGACGTCGGGGTCGACGCCGTGGTTCTCCAGGCCCCAGCCGTAGCCCTCCATCCAGATCGCGTAACGCGGCTGGGTCACACCCGTGCCGTCGACCAGCTGGTAGCGGCCGTCGATGCCGACCACGCCGCCCCAGCTGCGGACGCCCACGACCGGACCGAGTTTCAGCGCCTGGAAGGCCGCCCCGACGATGTCCCCGTCCGAGCCGGCGTACTCGTCCGTCACCGCCACCATGGGTCCCCGCGCGGCGTCGAACGGGTACGTGGTCGGGACGCTGTCGCGCGGGAAGTCCCAACCGACGACCCGGCGGTGGAGCTTCTCGATCACCAGCTGCGAGGTGTGGCCGCCGCGGTTCTCACGGACGTCCACGACCAGGCCCTCGCGCCCGATCTCGGTGCGCAGGTCGCGGTGCAGCTGCGCCCAGCCGTTGCTCACCATGTCCGGCACGTGCAGATAGCCGAGCCGTCCGCCCGAGACGGCGTGGACGTGGGCCCGGCGGTCCGCGACCCAGGCGTGGTAGCGCAGCGGCTCCTCGTCCGCCAGCGGGACCACGACCACCGTGCGGGAGTCGCTCTCACCGCTGCGCCGGACGGTCAGCCCGACCGGCTTCCCGGCAGCGCCGACCAGCAGCGGGGCCGGGCCGGTGACCGGGTCGACCGCCCGACCGTCGACCGCGAGCAGCGCGTCCCCGGCCCGTACCGCGACGCCGGGGGCGGCCAGCGGGGACCGCGCCTCCGGGGCGGAGGACTCGGTGGGCAGCACCCGGGCCACCCGCCAGACGCCCTGCTCGTCACGGGCCAGGTCGGCGCCGAGGAATCCCTGCCGACGCGCCTTGTCCGGTCCCTGCCCGCCTCGTGCCCCACCGCCCGGCGGGGTCACGTAGGCGTGCGAGGTGCCCAACTCGCCCTGGAGTTCCCAGAGCAGGTCGACCAGGTCGCCGTGGCTGCCCAACCGCTCCACCAGCGGTCGGTAGCGGGCCTGGACCGCGTCCCAGTCGACGCCGCCGAGGTCGGCGCGCCAGAAGTTGTCGCGCATCAGCCGGGCGGCCTCGTCGAACATCTGCCGCCACTCGGCGGTCGGGTCGACGGTCACCCGGATCCGGCCGAGGTCCACCGCGACCCGGTCGTCCTTCTCGTCCTTGTCGACCTTGCGGTCGGCGGGGAGCACCGTCAGCTCACCGTGGTCCCTGACCACCAGTCGGCTGCCGTCACCGGAGACGGAGTAGCCGTCCAGCGCGTCGACCAGGGTCTCGACCCGCAGCTTCCCGAGGTCGAACCGCTCCAGCGAGCTGCGCTCGGCGCTCGCGTCCGGCGTGGCCCTACCGGTGCCCAGGCTTCCGACGAGCGGGTGGTGCAGCCAGGCGACACCGCCCTTGACCGCCTTCAGCTCTCCGTAGCGCCCGGACGGCACCGGGAACGGCACGATCCGGGCCGCAAGGCCGTCGGTGTCGACCACCGTGTCTGCCACGGTCCGGGCGGCGCTGTCGGCGTCGGCCGTGGCGTCCGCTCCCCCGCCCGTGGCCCGGCCGTCGGGCTGCGGGCCGAACGGGGACAGCGTCTCCGCAGCCAGGGTGAGCAGGTACGGACGGGCGGCCAGCGGGAACGACAGGTCGAAGACGTGCTGGTCGTAGACCGGGTCGAAGTCACGGGCGGAGAGGAAGGCGAGGTGCTTGCCGTCCGCGGTGAACGCGGGCGACCAGTCGCGGAACCGGACCGGCGTCACCTCGATCGGCTCGGTCGACTCGCTGCCACCGTCCGTGCGCGCCAGCCGGATCTGACGCATCATCCCCTCGGCCGCGGTCGAGTGCGACCAGGCCAGCCAGCGTGAGTCGGGCGAGAAGGCGAGCCCCTCGGCCTGCTCGAAACTGCTGCGGTCGACCTCGCGCAGCGCCTCCGGCTCCGCGACCGGGACGAGCAGGATCCGGCCGAGCCGGTCCGCCACCGCCAGCAGGCTGCCGTTCGGGGAGACGGCCAGCTCCTCGACCCGCCCCAGCCGCCCGCCCAGCACGCGACGGCCGTCGGAGAACTCCAGCGCGTCGTCGCCCTCGGCATCGGTGACCCACACCGACGAGCCGTCAGGAAGCAGCTGCGGCAGCCGGTTGCGCACACCCGACGTGACGGCCAGCGCGCGGCTCGGGCCGTCACGGTGGGTCAGCAGGTGCACGGTGCCGCGCACCTCGACCACGCTGGCCCGCGCCTGCGCGTCCGGGGCGACCGTGCCGAGGTGGTCGGACGCGGCGATCGGGTACGTCTGCCGATCGGTCCGCGGCCCGCCCAGGGCGATCTCCAGCCGCTGCGGCCGGGTGCCCTCGTCGAGGTCGTTCAACAGCCAGAGCTCACCGGCGCAGTGGTAGACCACGCGACGACCGTCGGTGGCGGCGTTGCGGGCGTAGAAGCCGTGCTCGGTGTGGCAGCGCAGATCGCTGCCGTCCGGCAGGCTGGACCAGAGCCGGCCCACCGGCTCGCCGTCGTCCTCGCCGGCCGCGTGGTCGGAGAGGAACGCGATGCGGTCGCCGACCCACATCGGCGAGTCGATGTTGCCGTCCAGCTCCGCGTGGATCCGGCTGAACTCGCCGTCCTCCCCGGCGGAGATCCAGAGCCTGCCCGCCGTGCCGCCGCGATAGCGCTTCCATTGCGCGGGCTCGCGTCCCATCCCGGCCGAGGCCAACAGCACGCCGCCGGCCCCGAAGGCCACGCCGCCCACGCGGCCGTAGGGCAGCGTCCGGGCCGGGCCGCCGTCCAGCGGGACCGCGTGGGCCCAGGTGTGCGCCCGGGAGCGCCGGCCCTGAGTGCTCAGTGCCAGCACCTCGCCGGTCTCGCTCCAGCCGACGACGCTGGTCTTGGCGCTGCCCCAGTGGGTCAGGCGTCGGGCCGGGCCTCCGGCAACGGGCGCGACGTGCACCTCCGGCGCGCCGTCGCGGGTCGACGCCCAGGCCAACTGGGTTCCGTCCGGCGAGAAGCGGGGCCGAGCCGCCGGAACCCGGTCGGCGCTGACCCGCCAGGCACGGCCGCCCCCGACCGGCGCCAGCCAGATGTCGTCCTCGGCGACGAAGGCGACCAAGTCACCGTGGATGTCCGGGTAGCTGAGATATCCGTCTGTTGTAAGCATCACGCGCAAGCTAGCCGAGGCACCCGCTCCGCGCACGCGCATTTAGCGCACGCGAGTTGCCGCACGCGTAGTCGGCGGTTACCCCCAGCGCCCGCTGCGCCCCAGCAGCAGCGCGCCGGCGGCCACGCCCGCCGTGGAGGTGCGCAGCACGGACGGCCCGAGCAGGTACGCCCCCGCACCGGCGGTGGTGAAGGCGTCCAGCTCGTCCGGGGAGACGCCGCCCTCCGGCCCGACGACGAGGACCACCGAGCCCAAGACCGGCAGCGGCGCGGAGGCGAGCGCAGCGGCGCCCTCCTCGTGCAGGACACCCGGGACGGTGGCCGAGGCGAGCAGCGCGCAGACCTGACGGGTCGTCATCAGGTCCTGCACCACGGGGAAGCGCAGCCGACGCGACTGCTTGCCCGCCTCGCGCGCGGTGGCCCGCCACTTGGCCAGCGACTTGGCGCCCCGGTCGCCCTTCCACTGCGTGATGCAGCGCGACGCGGCCCACGGCACGACCTCGTCGACGCCGACCTCGGTCATCAACTCGACGGCCAGCTCGCCCCGGTCGCCCTTGGGCAGCGCCTGGACGACGGTGATCCGCAGCTCCGGCTCCGGCTCGTCCAGCACCTCAGTGACGGTGACGGCAAGGACGTCCTTGCCCTCCACCGAGGCGACGGCGCCGCGCACGCCCCGGCCCGCTCCGTCGGTGAGGACGACCTCCTCACCGACGGTCAACCGCTTGACCGAGACGGCGTGCCGCCCCTCCGCCCCGTCCAGGCGGACCAGCCCGCCCACGGGTGCGAAGCGGTCGGCGTCCAGCAGGAAGACGGGCGCGGTCACGTGCGTGCTCTTTCCGACGTGCTTCTTGAGGGTTGGTCAGCGACCGTTGAACGCGTCAGCGACCGTTGAATGCGTCTTTGAGGCGCGAGAAGAGGCCCTGCTGACCCGGTGCGAACTGGCCCGACGGGCGCTCCTCGCCGCGGAGCTTGGCGAGCTTGCGCATCAGGTCCTCCTGCTCGGCGTCGAGCTTGCTCGGCGTCAGGACCTCGACGTGCACTATCAGGTCGCCGCGTCCGCCGCCGCGCAGGTGCGTGATGCCCCGGCCGTGCAGCGGGATGGACTGGCCGGACTGGGTGCCGGGACGGATGTCGATCTCCGCCGCGCCGTCCAGCGTCTCCAGCGGGACCTTGGTGCCGAGCGAGGCCGCCGTCATCGGCAGGGTCACCGTGCAGTGCAGGTCGTCGCCGCGCCGCTGGAAGATCTCGTGGGCGTTCTCGGAGATCTCGACGTAGAGGTCACCGGCCGGGCCGCCGCCGGGGCCGACCTCGCCCTCGCCGGCCAGCTGGATCCGGGTGCCGTTGTCGACACCGGCCGGGATCTTGACGGTCAGCGTGCGGCGGGCGCGGACCCGGCCGTCGCCGGCGCACTCCGGGCAGGGGGTGGGCACGACGGTGCCGAAGCCCTGACACTGCGGGCACGGACGCGAGGTCATGACCTGGCCCAGGAAGGACCGGGTCACCTGGGAGACCTCACCGCGACCGCGGCACATGTCACAGGTCTGCGCGGAGGTACCGGGGGCCGCGCCCTCGCCGTTGCAGGTGTTGCAGACGACGGCGGTGTCGACCTGGATTTCCTTGGTGGTGCCGAAGGCCGCCTCCTCCAGATCGATGTCGATCCGGATCATGGCGTCCTGACCGCGCCGGGTCCGCGACCGCGGGCCGCGCTGGTTACCGGCCGCGCCGAAGAAGGCATCCATGATGTCGCTGAAGCCGAAGCCCGCGCCGGTCCCGAAGCCGCCGGCGCCACCGGCGGCGCCCGTGGACGAGAGCGGGTCGCCGCCCAGGTCGTAGACCTGGCGCTTGCTCGGGTCCGACAACACCTCGTAGGCGGCGTTGATCTCCTTGAACCGCTCCTGGGTCTTCGGGTCCGGGTTGACGTCAGGATGCAGCTCACGCGCCAGTCGGCGGAAAGCCTTCTTGATCTCGTCCTGACCCGCGTCCCGTCGGACGCCGAGTACCGCGTAGTAGTCCGTGGCCACCAAAATGCTCCGCTGTTCTCCGTCTGAGGCTCGTGCGCCTGCCGTGCGCCTGCCGTGCACCTGCGTGCTACTGCCGTGCTGCCACTAGGACGCGGCCAGGATCTGACCCACGTACCGTGCAACCGCCCGGACGGCCCCCATGGTTCCCGGGTAGTCCATCCGAGTCGGCCCGACCACCCCGAGCTTGGCGACGGTCTCCTCGCCGGAACCGTAGCCCACCGAGACGACGGACGTGGAATTGAGCCCTTCATAGGCGTTCTCGTGACCGATCCTGACCATCACACCAGGATCAGCGGTCTCCCCGAGTAGTCGAAGGAGTACCACCTGTTCCTCCAGCGCCTCGAGCACCGGCGCGATCGTGAGCGGGAAGTCGTGCGGGAACCGGGTCAGGTTGGCCGTGCCGCCCATCACCACGCGCTCCTCGGTCTGCTCGACCAGCGCCTCGTAGAGAGTGGAGAGCACGGTCGTGACGGAGGCCCGGTCCTGGAGCGCGAAGGTCTCGGGCAGGTCCTGCAGCAAGGTCGGCACCTCGGCGAAGCGCTGTCCCGCCGCCCGGGCGTTGAGCCTGGTCCGCAGGTCGGCCAGCATGACCTCGCCCACCTGCCCCGGGCAGTCGACGATGCGCTGCTCGACCCGGCCGGTGTCGGTGATCAGCACCAGCATCACCCGGGTCGGCGTCAACGGGACCAACTCGACGTGCCGCACCGTGGAACGGGTGAGCGAGGGGTACTGGACCACCGCCACCTGTCTGGTGAGCTGCGCCAACAGCCGGACCGTGCGCGCCACGACGTCGTCCAGGTCGACGGCGTGGTCGAGGAAGTTGGTGATGGCCCGGCGCTCGGCGACCGACATCGGCTTGACCTCCGTCAGCCGGTCCACGAACAGCCGGTACCCCTTGTCGGTGGGCACCCGGCCGGCGCTGGTGTGCGGCTGGTGGATGTAGCCCTCCTCCTCGAGGACGGCCATGTCGTTGCGGACCGTGGCCGACGAGACACCGAGGCTGTGCCGGTCCACCAGCGCCTTGGAGCCGACCGGCTCCTCCGTGCCGACGTAGTCCTGGACGATGGCCCGCAGCACCGCAAGCTTGCGGTCGTCGAGCCGGCGCTCCTCGGGCACGGTACGCACCTCCAGTCGGTCCGGTCGGCTTGCTGTGCTTGTCGCAGCGCTGCTCTTGCTGCAAGCACCGCTCGTACTGATCTCGTCACTACATCAGCTCTGGCACTCTGGACATACGAGTGCCAGGATCGGTCAGCTGTCAGTGTAAAGCGCGACGGTCCGCGACCGGAACGACTGGACCTCGTCAGACGTACCACATACCGAGGGCGGCCCACATACCGAGTGCGGCAAGGCAGAATTGCAGCCGCAGTTCACCGCCCAGGAGGGACACCATGTCCAGGACTCGTTTCGCGCCGGACCGCGGCCTGACCAGCCGCATGCTGATCACGATGTTCTTGATCGGCCTGCTGTTCGTGGTCTTCGTGGGCGTGCTGCTGGTCGTGCTGCGTGGCGCGTGGCCGATCGTCGTCATCATCGCGGGCGGCCTGTTCGTGGTGCAGTTCTGGTTCAGCGACAAGATCGCCGCGTTCAGCATGGGCGCGCGCGAGGTGTCGCCACAGGAGTACCCGGAGCTGCACGGGGCGGTCGACCGCCTGTGCGCACTGGCCGACATGCCCAAGCCGCGCGTCGCCGTGGCCCAGAGCGACATGCCCAACGCCTTCGCCACCGGCCGCAACGAGAAGAACGCTGTGGTGTGCGTCACCACCGGTCTGCTGCGGCGCCTGGAGCCGGAGGAGCTCGAGGGCGTCCTCGCGCACGAGCTGTCCCATGTCGCGCACCGCGACGTCGCGGTGATGACCATCGCCGGCTTCCTCGGCGTGCTGGCCGGCATCATCACCCGCGTCGGCCTGCAGTTCGGCATGTTCGGCGGCTTCGACCGCCGGGACAACCGCGACAACGACAACACCGGCATGGCAATTCTGGCCGTGATCGCGGTCAGCGCGATCGTCTACGCCATCAGCTTCCTGCTGACCCGCCTGCTCTCCCGCTACCGCGAGCTCTCGGCGGACCGCTCGGCCGCGCTGCTCACCGGCAAGCCGTCGGCGCTGGCCTCCGCGCTCACCAAGGTCACCGGCGACATCGGCGCCATCCCGACCCAGGATCTGCGCAAGTCCCAGCCGTTCAACGCCTTCTACTTCGCCCCGGCCCTCTCGGCCCGCGAGGCGGTCGGCAACGCCTTCTCCAGCCACCCGACGCTGGACCAGCGCCTGGAGCAGCTCGGCAAGATCTCCGCCGAGCTCGGCCGCAGCTGAACACTCCTGACTGCACTCGCGTAGTAGAGAGGACCACTGAGCGATGGGTTTCCTGGACGCCCTGCTCGGCCGCACCAAGCCGGTCAAGCCGGATCTGGACCAGCTCTTCGGCCTGCCCTCGGCGGCCATCACCCTGGAGGCCGCGGCCGGCTACAAGCCCACCGGCGTCGGCTCGGTCTGCTTCGCCCCCGCTGAGGGCGGGGCGTTCGCCGAGGTCCAGCAGGAGGTCCAGGCCCTGCTGGACGCCGACACGGGCCGTGGCCGCCGCCCTGTGGAGGTCACCCCGCGCGACTCGTACGGCTACTCCTGGATCACCGCCCGCCAGGACCCGGACGACATCGTCTCGCTGGTCAACGACGTCCATGCGGTCAACTCGGCGCTGGAGTCCCAGGGGTTCGGCCCGCAGCTGCTCTGCACCCTCGTCAACTTCGAGAACGCGCAGGGCCGCCGGTTCGCCCTGGTCTACCTCTACAAGCGCGGCGCCTTCTACCCGTTCGCCCCGCTCCCCGGCGAGAAGCGGGACAACCCGCTGGAGCTGCAGATCAAGGCGATGATCGGCAACGACCTCCGGATCGAGCAGGACCTGACCCGCTGGTTCCCGGTCTGGGGCGCGCCCGGTCTGTAATGATCGTCCCGTGAGCCGTTACGACGCCCGTGGCATGACCGATCTGACGCCCCCGTGGAAGCGCCCGAGCGCGGTGCCGGAGGTCCCCGCCGAACGGGACCTGGTGGTGGAGGAGCCGTCCACGGGCTTCTGCGGCGCGGTCGTCCGCTGCGAGAAGACGGCGGAGGGCTTCACGGTCACCCTGGAGGACCGCCACGGCAAGCACCGCGTATTCCCGATGACGCCGCGCGGCTTCCTGATCGACGGCCGACCGGTCACCCTGGTCCGCCCGACGGGCGGCTCTGCCCCGGGTCCCGCAGGTGGTTCCGCAGGACCCGGCCGGACCGCGTCCGGGTCGGTCGCCGTCCAGGGCGCGAAGGCACGGGTCGCGCTGCCGAGCCGGATCTACGTCGAGGGCGTCCACGACGCCGAGTTGGTGGAGAAGGTCTGGGGCGACGACCTGCGCATCGAGGGCGTCGTGGTCGAGTACCTCCAGGGCATCGACGATCTCCCCGCCATCGTCGCCGAGTTCGGCCCCGAACCGGGCCGCCGCCTCGGCGTGCTGGTCGACCACCTGGTCCCCGACTCCAAGGAGTCCCGGATCGCCGCCCAGGTGACGGGCGACCACGTGCTGGTGGTCGGCCACCCCTTCATCGACATCTGGGCAGCCGTCAAACCCGCCGCCGTCGGCATCCCCGCCTGGCCGGACGTCCCGCGCGGCGAGGACTGGAAGACGGGCATCTGCTCCCGCCTCGGCTGGCCCCTCGACACGTCCGCCGCCTGGAAGCGCATCCGCGGCTCGGTCCACTCCTACAAGGACCTCGACCCGGCCCTCCTCGGCCGGGTCGAGGAGCTCATCGACTTCGTCACCAGCTGACCCCTGGCTCCCTACTCACCCTCTTCGGCGGCCAAGGACTCCCAGTAGTCCACATAGGCCCGCTCGTGCGCGGCGGCCAGCGTGAGGATGCGCCGCGGGACGACCGGGACGACTGCCCGTCCCGGCGGCGGGTGACCGACCGGCGCTTCACCAACGGCCCCGGCATCCCCCGCACTTGGGACACCTACCTCGGCGCGGACCGCGGCGACGCCCCCGCCTACGCCGCACCCGCCCGCGCCACGGACCTGCGCGGCCTGCCCGCCGCCTACGTGCTGACCTGCGGCCTGGATCCGCTCCGCGACGAGGGCCTCGACTTCGCGCGCCGCCTCATCGAGGCGGACGTCCCGGTCGAGATCAAGGACGTCCCCGGTGCGTGGCACCTCTTCGAGGCCTACGCGCCGGAGACGTCTGTCACCCGACGGACGACGGCGCACTGGTTGCGCGCCCTGCGCGACGCGCTCAACCCTGCCTGATCCCGCTCGATCCCGCCTGGTCACGCCCAATCCCGCCTGCTCAGTCGACCAGGTCGCGGACGACGGCATCGGCAAGGAGGCGACCGCGCAGGGTGAGGACGGCGCGGCCCTGAGCGAAGGGCTCGGGCTGCAGCAGGCCGTCGGCGAGGGCGCGGTCCGCCGCAGTGCGGCCGTCCGGCTGGAGGAGGTCCAGCGGGCAGCCCTCGGAGAGGCGGAGTTCCAGCAGGATCCGCTCGACGCGGCGGTCCTCCGACGCGAGCCGCTCGCGTCCCTGCGCCGGAGTTTCACCCGCCGCGAGGGCTGCGGCGTAGGCGGCGGGGTGCTTGCGGTTCCACCAGCGGACGCCGCCGACGTGGCTGTGCGCGCCCGGTCCGGCGCCCCACCAGTCCGCGCCGGTCCAGTACAGCTCGTTGTGGCGGCAGCGCGCGGCCTTCGAGGTGGCCCAGTTCGAGACCTCGTACCACTCCATTCCGGCAGCCGTGAGCCGCTCCTCGGCCTGGAGGTAGCGCTCGGCGTGGACGTCGTCGTCCGTCATCGGGATCTCCCCGCGCCGGATCCGGGCCGCCAGTCGGGTCCCGTCCTCCACGATCAGCGCGTAGGCGGAGATGTGGTCCGGCTCCGCCGAGAGCGCCGCGTCGAGCGAGGCGGCCCAGTCGTCGTCCGACTCCCCCGGCGTGCCGTAGATCAGGTCGAGGTTGACGTGCTCGAACCCGGCTTCCCGTGCCTCCGCGACACAGGCCTGCGGACGCCCGGGAGTGTGGTGCCGGTCGAGCAGCTGCAGCACGTGCGGGCGGACGCTCTGCATCCCGAAGCTGAGCCGGTTGAAGCCGCCTTCGCGCAGCTCCGCCAGGTACGCGGGGTCCACCGACTCCGGGTTGGCCTCGGTGGTCACCTCGGCTCCGGGCGCGAGGCCGAACTCCTCGCGGATCGCGGCCAGCATCCGGACCAGGTCGGCGGCGGGCAGCAGCGTCGGCGTGCCACCGCCGAGGAAGACGGTTTCCACCGGCACGTCCGCGTCCCCGAGCAACGTGCGCGCGAGGCGGATCTCGGCGACCAGATGCTCGGCGTACGTCTCCTGCGACGCCACTGTGCCGGAGGAGCGCAGCTCCGTCGCGGTGTAGGTGTTGAAGTCGCAGTACCCGCAGCGGGTGGCGCAATAGGGCACGTGGACGTAGAAGCCGAACGGACGCGTCCCGAGCCCGGCGAGGGCGGTTTCGGGAAGCGAACCGTCAGCCGGGACGGCTTCGCCGTCAGGCAGAGCGGAAGGCATGACACCCATTGTCCGTGATCACGCGCGTGGACATGCCGACGGGCCGCTCCCCGAGGAGGTGGGACGGGGGTTTCCGCCCCACCGGGCCGGGCTCAGGCCTCGCGCGAGCCCTCGTACATCGCCTCGATCAGCGCCGCGTTCTCGCGCTCCACGACCGGGCGCTTGACCTTCAGGCTCGGCGTCAGCTCGCCGTGCTCGATGTCCAGGTCGCGCGGGAGGACGGTGAACTTCTTGACCGTCTGCCAGCGCTGCAGCTGGCCGTTGAGCTCGTCGACGTAACCGCCGATCAACGTGTGCGTCTGCGGCGAGGTGCAGACGTCGGCGTAGTCCTTGCCGGCCTGGCCGTTGTCCGCCGCCCACTGCATGATGGCCGGCTCGTCCAGGGTGATCAGCGCGGCGCAGAAGTTGCGGCCGTTGCCGATGACCAGGATGTTGCTGACGAACGGGCAGACCGCCTTGAACCGGCCCTCGACCTCACTCGGGGCGACGTACTTGCCACCGGAGGTCTTGAACATGTCCTTCTTGCGGTCGGTGATCCGCAGGAAGCCGTCCTGGTCGAGCTCGCCGATGTCGCCGGTGTGGAACCAGCCGTCGGACTCCAGGACCTCGGCGGTCTTCTCCGGCTGGTTGTGGTAGCCGCGCATGACGCCGGGGCCGCGGAGCAGGACCTCGCCGTCCTCGGCGATGCGGACCTCGGTGCCCGGGAGCGGGCGACCGACCGTGCCGACGCGGTAGCCCTCGCCGGGGTTGACCGTGGAGCCGGCGCTGCTCTCGCTCAGGCCGTAGCCCTCGAGGATGTGGACGCCGACACCGGAGAAGAAGAAGTTGATGTCCGGTGCCAGCGCCGCCGAGCCGGAGACGCAGGCGCGGAGCCGACCGCCGAACGCGTCGCGGATCTTTGCGTAGACGAGCTTGTCCGCGACCGCGTGCTTGGCCTGGAGCGGGAAGGGAACGGTCCGCGAACCGGTGGCGATCTGGTTCTTCTGCGCCGTCTCGGCGTACTCGCGGGCGACACCGGCCGCCCACATGAAGATCTTGTACTTGGCGCCGCCCTCGGCCCGGGCCTTGCTGGCGATGCCGTTGTAGACCTTCTCGAAGATGCGCGGCGCGGCAGCCATGTACGTCGGCTGGACCGCCGGCAGGTTGGTGATGATCTTGTCGACGCGACCGTCGACGGCGATCACCGAGCCCTGCTGGATGTGACCCGAGGTCAGCGTCTTGCCGAAGACGTGCGACAGCGGCAGCCACAGGTACTGCACGTCGGTGTCGTCGGTCAGGCCCAGGGAGCTCTGCGCCGCGGCCTGGTAGGACCAGCAGTCGTGGACCAGGCGGACGCCCTTGGGGCGACCGGTGGTGCCGGAGGTGTAGATCAGCGTGGCCAGCTGCTCGCGCTTGATCGCGGCGACGGCGTCGGTGACCTCGTCCGGATGGTCCTTGAGGTGGGCGGCCCCGCGCTCCTCGAGCTCGGACAGGCCGAGCACCTCGACGCCCGCGGCAGCGGCGGCGGAGGCCGCCTCGGCGTCGGGCTTGCTGCCGTCGATGGTGACGACCGTCCGCAGCTCGGGCGTCTCGGCCAGCACGCTGAGGATCTTGGCCAGCTGCTTGGCGTCCTCGACGACGATGGCGCGGCTGCCGGAGTCGGAGACGATGAACGCCGTCTCCTCGGCGTTGGTGCTCGGGTACACCGCGGTGACCGCCGCGCCCGCGCACATGATGCCGAGGTCGGCGAGGATCCACTCGACCCGGGTGGAGCAGGAGATGCCGACGCGCTGCTCCGGCTCGATCCCCAGGGACATGAGCCCGGCCGCGATGTGCTGCACGCGCTCCGCAGCCTGGCCCCACGTCATCGGCCGCCACTGCTCCGCGCCCGGGGCACCGTCTGCGGCATGCTCGTCCACCGGCACGGGGTAGCGGTAGGCGACCCGGTCCGGGGTGGCTGCCACGCGGGCCAGGAAAAGCTGGGCAACGGACTCGGGGCGGTTGTCCAGCAGGGGTTCTGCGACGAGCGGCTTCAAGCTCACGGCTTCCTCCGGTGCCCGTCCGGCCGGTATGGGGCGGCGGGAGGGCTGATGCGGTGCGGACGGCGGGGGCGTTGCTGAGGTGGGGCGGTACTACGTAAGGCGGTGCCGAAGTGAGGCGGTGCGATCCCGGGCTGACCCCGAGGATGCTGTGCCTGCTGATGTTTATTTAACTCACCAGTAACTGGCAAGCAACGATCAGAGTAGGCCGTTATCGCCCCGTACGTAAGGGGGGAATTGTGGTGTGGACCACATTGCTTGCCGGTCGGCAGGTAAGCTATCTACGATGAGCCGCCGCGCACCGGAATCCGACCGTACACCGCGCGCACGTAGCATGCGCTCCCGCGAGGCGCATAAATGCATAGCCGCCCGCCCGTCAACCGGGTACGGTGTACGCAGATGGGGATCGCTCCATCGGCCCCGTGTGACATCCACACAAACTCCGCCCACCGGCTCCACGAGCAGCACGCCCGAAATGCCTGAACTGTCTGAGCTTCCTGAACCGCCCGCACGCCCCATACGCCCGAGCACTACCGAGCTTCACTGAGAGACCCGAGTGCTGATCCGACTCCTGCGCGCCCACCTGAGGCCCTATTCCAGGCCGATCACCCTGCTGGTACTGCTCCAGCTGGTCCAGACGATCGCGACCCTCTACCTTCCCACCCTCAACGCCGACATCATCGACAACGGCGTGGTCAAAGGCGACACCGGCTACATCCTGCAGACCGGCGGCGTGATGATCGGGGTCACGCTGGCCCAGGTCGTCTGCGCCATCGGCGCGGTGTACTTCGGCGCCCGTACCGCCATGGCCCTCGGCCGCGACATGCGCGCCTCCGTCTTCACCCGGGTCCAGGAGTTCTCGACCCGCGAGGTGGGCCAGTTCGGCGCGCCCTCGCTGATCACCCGCAGCACGAACGACGTGCAGCAGGTGCAGATGCTGGTGCTGATGACCTTCACGCTGATGGTCTCCGCGCCGATCATGTGCGTCGGCGGCATCATCATGGCGCTCAACCAGGACGTCCAGCTGTCGACGCTGCTGGTGGCCATCGTCCCGATCCTGGGCATCATGATCGGCATCATCGTCAGCCGGATGCGTCCGCTGTTCCGCTCGATGCAGGAGCGGATCGACACGGTCAACCGGGTGCTGCGCGAGCAGATCAGCGGTCTCCGCGTGATCCGGGCCTTCGTCAAGGACACCCACGAGAAGGACCGCTTCCGTGCCGCCAACGACGACCTGACCGACACCGGTCTGCGCGTCGGTCGGCTGATGGCGCTGATGTTCCCGCTGGTCATGATGGTGGTGAACCTGTCCAGCGTGGCCGTGATGTGGTTCGGTGCGCACCGGATCGACAGCGGCGGCATGCAGATCGGCGCGCTGACCGCGTTCCTCAGCTACCTGATGCAGATTCTGATGTCGGTCATGATGGCCACCTTCATGTTCATGATGGTGCCGCGCGCCGAGGTCTGCGCCGAGCGCATCCAGGAGGTGCTGGACACCGAGACCACGGTCGTCCCGCCGAGCAGCCCGGTGCGCGAGCTGTCCCGTCGTGGCTTCCTGGAGCTGCGCGGCGCGGAGTTCCGCTACCCGGGCGCCGAGGCGTCGGTGCTGCGTGACGTCAGCTTCACCGCGCGTCCGGGCGAGACCACGGCGATCATCGGCTCGACCGGCGCGGGCAAGACCACGCTGCTCAACCTGATCCCCCGGCTCTCCGACGCGACCGACGGCTCGGTCTTCGTCGACGGCGTCGACGTGCGCGAGCTGGAGCCGGCGCTGCTGGCCCGGACGGTCGGGCTCGTCCCGCAGAAGCCGTACCTCTTCAGCGGCACCGTCGCCTCCAACCTCCGCTACGGCAACCCGGAGGCGACCGACGAAGACCTCTGGGCCGCGCTGGAGACCGCGCAGGCGCGGGACTTCGTCAGCGCGCTGCCCGAGGGTCTCGACGCCCCGATCGCGCAGGGCGGGACGAACGTCTCCGGTGGTCAGCGGCAGCGCCTGGCCATCGCCCGCGCGCTGGTCCGCAGGCCGGAGATCTACCTGTTCGACGACTCGTTCTCGGCGCTCGACTACGCCACCGACGCCCGACTGCGGGCGGCGCTGTCGAACGAGACCTCCGAGGCGACCGTCGTCATCGTCGCCCAGCGGGTGAGCACGATCCGCGACGCGGACCGGATCATCGTCATGGACGAGGGCGCGGTCGTCGGCGAGGGCACGCACCACTCACTGATGGACGACAACGAGACGTACCGCGAGATCGTCCTTTCGCAGCTGACCGAGGAGGAGGCCGCATGAGCGCGGGGGGCGACGAAGCCAAGGCGGCGGCGAGCCGCCGACCCGGACCGGCCATGGGCCCCGGGCGGTGGATGGGTGCGCAGCCCGCCGAGAAGTCGATGAACTTCAAGGTCTCGGGCAAGCGGCTGCTGGGCCGCCTGCGGCCCGAACGGCCGCTGATCCTGGGCGTGCTGGCGCTGGCGACGGTCGGCGTCGCGCTTCAGGTGATCGGTCCGAAGATTCTCGGTCACGCGACCGACCTGATCTTCGGCGGCTACATCGGCAAGCTGCTCGGCAAGCACCCGTCCGGCGCGCCGGGCGCCACGGCCGGGCACCCGCCGACGCACCAGCAGCAGGAACTGCTCTCCACCATCCACTTCACGCCGGGTGTGGGCATCGACTTCGGCGCGGTCGGCACGGTGCTGCTCTGGGTGGCGCTGATCTACGCGGTCGCGGGCCTGTGCGGCGTGATCCAGGCGCGGCTGGCCAACGTGGCGGTGCAGCGTGCCGCCAACCGGCTGCGCAGCGACATCGAGGACAAGCTGTCCCGGCTGCCGCTGAGTTACTACGACAAGCAGCCGCGCGGCGAGGTGCTGAGCCGGGTCACCAACGACATCGACAACATCGCCACGACGCTGCAGCAGACGATGTCGCAGATCATCGCCTCACTGCTGACCGTGGTGGGCGTGCTGGCGATGATGTTCTACATCTCCTGGCTGCTCGCACTGATCGCGCTGGTGTCGATCCCGGCCTCGGCCGTGATCGCGGCCAAGGTCGGCAAGCGGGCGCAGCCGCAGTTCGTCCAGCAGTGGAAGTCCACGGGCAAGCTGAACGGCCACATCGAGGAGATGTACACCGGCCACTCGCTGGTCAAGGTGTTCGGCCGTCAGGAGGAGTCCGCGGCGCAGTTCCACGAGGAGAACGAGAAGCTCTACGCGAGCAGCTTCCGGGCGCAGTTCATCTCCGGTCTGATCCAGCCCTGCATGATGTTCATCGGCAACCTCAACTACGTCGCGGTCGCCGTCGTCGGCGGTCTGCGGGTGGCCTCCGGGGCGCTGTCGATCGGTGACGTCCAGGCGTTCATCCAGTACTCGCGGCAGTTCAGCCAGCCGCTGACGCAGGTCGCGGCGATGGCCAACCTGGTGCAGTCCGGTGTGGCCTCGGCCGAGCGCGTCTTCGAGCTGCTGGACGCACCCGAGCAGTCGCCGGAGCCGGAGCAGCCGGAGCGTCCGGAGATCGTCCAGGGCAAGGTGGCCTTCGAGCACGTGGCCTTCCGCTACGAGCCGGAGAAGCCGCTGATCGAGGACCTGTCGCTGGTCGCCGACCCCGGCCACACCGTGGCCATCGTCGGTCCGACCGGCGCGGGCAAGACCACGCTGGTCAACCTGCTGATGCGGTTCTACGAGGTGACGGGCGGTCGGATCACGCTCGACGGCGTGGACATCGCGGCCATGAACCGCGAGGAGCTGCGCAGCCACATCGGCATGGTGCTCCAGGACACCTGGCTGTTCGGCGGCAGCATCGCCGACAACATCGCCTACGGGTCCGAGGGCGCCACCCGTGACCAGGTCGTCGCGGCGGCGAAGGCCGCCCACGTCGACCGCTTCGTGCGGACCCTCCCGGAGGGCTACGACACCGTCATCGACGACGAGGGCACCGGCGTCAGCGCGGGCGAGAAGCAGCTGATCACCATCGCGCGGGCGTTCCTGGCGGAGCCGTCGATCCTGGTCCTGGACGAGGCGACGAGCTCGGTCGACACCCGCACCGAGGTGCTGATCCAGCGCGCCATGGCCAAGCTGCGCGCGGGCCGCACGGCGTTCGTGATCGCGCACCGGCTCTCCACGATCCGCGACGCGGACACCATCCTGGTGATGGAGAACGGTGCGATCGTCGAACAGGGCGACCACACCTCGCTGCTGGAGCAGGACGGCGCGTACGCCCGGCTGTACAAGGCGCAGTTCGCGCAGGCCGTGGCCGAGGTGGACTGACGCCACGTCACTTCCGTGACACCGCAGGACCGGTGCCCGCTTCCTTCCCGAAGGAGGCGGGCACCGGTGTTTGTGTACGGTCGGTGCACGAGCGACCCTTTCCGGAACCGCGTCTACCTGCGTAGCATTCAGGTGGCATGACCGCGCCACGGCTGCCGTGTCGCATGCCGGCATGCCGTCAGTTCAGCGTTCTCGCAAGTGCTTTGCCGTCCTGCACGACGACACCACGGAGGCGCGACGCAATGAACACCCGTAACTTCCGGCACAGACACGGCCGTCGACTGGGAGTGGCCTCGACCCTGGTCGGGGCACTGCTCCTGCTCGCTCTCGCACCCACCGGCGCGGCGAACGCCGCCGCCCGGTCCCCCAGCGCCAAACTCCCGCGCGGCTCCGCGTACATGGGCATCGGCGTGCGCGCACACGGAGGCGGTGGCCGCGGCCGAACCGTCCAGCCGCTGGTGACGCAGACCGAAGGCGTCGACGTCTCCAGCTACCAAGGCACGGTGGACTGGACGACGCTGTGGAACAGCGGGGTCCGCTGGGCCTACACCAAGGCCACCGAGGGGACCTACTACACCAACCCCGACTTCGCCCAGCAGTACAACGGCCCGTACGACGTCGGCATGATCCGCGCCGCCTACCACTTCGCCACCCCGGACACCACGACGGGCGCGGCCCAGGCGGACTACTTCGTCGACCACGGCGGCGGCTGGTCGGCCGACGGCAAGACGCTGCCGGGGACGCTGGACATCGAGTGGGACCCGTACGGCGCGGCCTGCTACGGCCTGTCCCAGAGCGCGATGGTCAACTGGATCTGGAGCTTCGTCGACGAGTACCTGAACCGCACGGGCCGGTACCCGGTGATCTACACCGCGACCTCGTGGTGGACGGAGTGCACCGGCAACTACTCCGGCTTCGCCGCGAACGACCCGCTCTGGATCGCCGACTACAACGGCACGCCTGGCACCCTCCCGGCCGGCTGGGGCTACTACACGATGTGGCAGTACACCGACTCCGGGCCCACGGTCGGCGACCACGACAAGTTCAACGGCGACATCACCCGCGTCCAGGCCCTGGCACTGGGCTGAGCGGGCGTCGAGCCGAACCGGCAGCCGGGGCCCGCGCCATGGGGAGCGGGCCCCGCTGTGGCGTTCTACTTCTTGGCGGCGGCCTGGATCCGGACGGTGTTGCCCGAAGGGTCGTGGAAGGCGCAGTCGCGCGGGCCCCAGGGCTGGTCGATCGGCTGGCGCCCACGCCAGGTCGCGGCCACGTCACCCGACTTCTCGATTCCTGCTCATCCGGTCACCACCGCCGTGGCCGACGGGGGTGGCAACGGCGCAGGTCCGGACGGGTTTCCGCCGGTCCCGTGGGTGAGCAGCCAGGCGATCGCCGCAGCGGCGACCAACATCCCGCCGGCGCCCGCCAGGCGCGGGTCCAGCAACGGGTTGCGCGGGGACTCCGGCTCCTGCTGGTCGCGGGTGCTCCTGCCGGGGCTTCTGCTGTCCATGCCGTGAGGCTAGTGCGGACGGCCGCGCGTGTAACGGGCCGGGGAGACGCCGACGACGGCGGTGAAGTCGCGGGTGAGGTGGGCCTGGTCGGCGTAGCCGAGGTCGGCGGCGAGGGCGGCCCAGTCGATGTCGGCCTCCCCGTCCGCGCGCTGCGCGGCCTCGTGCAGACGGGCGCGGCGGAGGGTCCACTTCGGCGACACCCCGACGTACTCGGCGAAGAGCCGTTGCAGCGTGCGCGGTGAGGTGTTGAACCGGTCCGCCAGCTGCTCGACCCGGAGCAGGGCCCGGTCCCGCGTGATCTCGTCGACGACGGTGGCCGCAAGCGCCGCCTGCGGATCGGGGAGCGCGGTCGGGAAGGTCGGCACGGTCGGCAGGAAGTCCTCGACCAGCCGGACCATCTCGTCCGTTTCGGCGCAGGCGAGCACGCGCGGGCAGAGGGCATCGATCTCCGGGCCGAGGAAGCGGGCGGCCGGGAGCACCTGGTCGACCAGGTTCTGCACCGGCCGGTCGCTGAAGCCCCGGAATCCGCCGGGCCGGAACCTGACGCCGTGGACCTGCCCCGCGCCCGTCAGCCGTCGCGTGTAGACGCCCCGGATCACGCCGTAGACCAGCGGGCCCGACTCCTCGAAGACCAGGTGGACGTTGGGGTGGGAGAGCACCTGCTGCTCGTAGGGCGGCTGGCCGGTGACGTCCCAGCGGACGATCCAGTGGTACTCGAGGTAGGGCACGAGCGTCGGGCCCGGAGCCACGGGCGTCACCGTGAACCGGCTCGCCCCCTGCTCGGGATGGAGCACGCCGCGCCGCCCGCCGGTTTCCGCCGCTGCCACATGATCGAGCTTAGGGCTCAGCTGTCGCGTTTCTTCAAGACAGCAGCGTCACGGGTTCCTAGATTCGTGTGTATGGACGTGAATGACGCACAGCACGAGATGCACGAGCACCTGACCAACGCGGCGACGGAGACCGTCCGCGTCATCCGGGGCATCAAGCCCGAGCAGTTGGGCTCCCCCACTCCGAGTGCGGAGTGGGACCTGCGCGCCGTGGTGAACCACCTGACGCTGTGGACCGCGTACAACTTCGCGCTACGCGCCGAGGGCGGGTTGGTGCCGTCGGAGTGGTACGAGCGGGACTTCACCGCCGAGCCGGGCTGGGCCGAGGACTACGCAACGCAGGTGGAGAAGGCGCTCCAGGCGTGGTCCGAACCGGCCGTCTGGAAGAGGGAGATGAAGGTGGGCGACAGCACGATGCCCGCGACGGCGATCGCGGGCATGATGCTGCTGGAGTTCGCCCTCCACGGCTGGGAGGCCACCCGGGGCTCCGGCCAGCAGTACGTGCTGGACGACGTGACGGTCGCAGCCGTGCTCGCGCAGGTCGAGCAGTACGCGCCGATGTTCCGGCAGTACGACGGCTTCGCCGAGGCGGTCCAGGTCGCGGACGACGCCCCGGCCTTCGACCGTGCGCTGGCCCTGTCAGGGCGGAGGCCCGGGTGGAGCCACTAGCAGTTGGAGCTGCTCCGGAGGGCCGGCCAGGTCTGCGGACCGACGCCGCCGTCGACGCTGAGGCCCATGCAGCTCTGGAAGTCCTCGACCGCCTGCTTGGTGCCATTGCCGAACTGGCCGTCGATCCCGCCGCTCGAGGTGATGATGCTCTGGTACCTGCCGCCGCGGTACCAGAGCAGGCACTGCACCTCCTGCACCCGGGCACCGGTCGTGCCCGGGTCGGTCTCAGCGCTGCCGGAGTAGTACGTGCATTTCTGGTCCCAGACGGGGGTCGGGGGCGGGGGCGGCGGGGTGTTGCCGCCGGAAGTGCCACCGGACGTCCCACCGCTGGCGGTCCCACCGCCCGAAGTGCCGCCACCGGACGTACTACCGCCGGAAGTCCCACCGCCCGAAGTGCCGCCGCCAGAGGTCCCACCACCCGAGGTGCTCCCACCGGTCTTGCCGCCACCAGAGGTGCCGCCCTGGGAGCCGGAGCCGGAACTGCCCGACGATCCTGACGCGGTGGATCCGCTCGGGCCCGGGTGGGTGGCCGACGGGGAGCCGGGCGAGGCGGACGCCGGGCCGGAGGCGGAACTGCTCGGCGCGGCGGAGCCGGAGGCCGTGTCGCTGCCCGCGCTGCCGCTCGGCGTGCCGCCGCCGGTGGTGACGGACGCGACGGGGTGATTGCCGGGGCTTCCGCCCGTCAGGGCGATCGCGGTACCGGTCAGCGCCCCCACGACAAGCACGGCGGCGACGGCGAGCAGCACGCCGCGTCGCTTGTTGCGGTTCGGCTGCTGCTCCGGCGGCGCGCCGTCGGGCGAGACGTGCACGTAGGCGGGCAGCACCGGTGCGGGGCCCTGGCCCGGCATACCGCCCTGGCCCGGGAAGCTCCCCTGCCCCGGCATACCGCCCTGCCCGGGGTAACCGCCCTGGCCCGGGAAGCTGCCCTGCCCGGGAAAGCTCCCCTGCCCCGAATAACCCGGCTGGGCCGGATAACCGGCCGCGGTCGGGGCGTGGTTGTCCACGACGGGAACGGTCGGCGGGGTGCCTTGTACCGGCGCCTGCGCGGTCGGCGGGGTGTGCTGGCCCATGTGCGGGGGCGTGTGCCCCATGGGGGGCGTGCCCGGCATGCCGAACGCCGCCGCTGCGCCGACCGCTCCCGCCGCTCCTGCCACGCCACCGGCACCCGCGTCGCCGCGACCGCCGAGCAGCATGGTGCCCTCCGGCGGCGCTGCCGGGAGCGGCAGTTGCTGCGCGGCGATGGCCACCTCGACGCGGGTCATGATCGCGCCGCTGAGCTCGGCCGACCAGGGCGCGGCCACCTGCCGCGAGGCCGCGCGCTCGACGACCGCCTCGGCGGTCGGGCGGCCGTCCGGGGTCTTGCTCAGGCAGGAGCGGACCAGTTCGGCCAACTCCTGGTCGATCTCGGCAAGTTGGCCGAGGATCTCCTCCTTCGGCTCCTCGAAGGCGACCCGGTGCAGCACGTCCACAGTCGTGCCGTCCCCGAAGGGGCCGTGGCCGGTGACCGCGAAGGCGAGCACGGAGCCGAGCGCGAAGATGTCCGAGGAGGTGGCGACCGACTGGCCGCGCACCTGCTCCGGCGACATGTAGGCGGGGGTGCCGACCTGCTGGCCGGTGGTGGTGATGGAGCTGGTGTCGGCGGCCTGCGAGATGCCGAAGTCGATGACCCGGCAACCGGCCGGTCCCAGAATGACGTTGGACGGCTTGATGTCGCGGTGGACCACCCCGACGCGCTCCATCGCGGAGAGCGCCTGGGCGAGTTCGAGGGCGACCCGCCAGGCCGCGGTGGAGCTGAGCGGACCGAAGCCTACGACGGCCTCGGAGAGGCTCGGGCCGGGGATGTACTCGGTGGCCATCCAGAGCAGGTCGCCGTCGTAGCCACTGCCGAGCAGCACGGCCGCCTGCTCGCCGCGCACCCGGGCCAGGGCGGCGGACTCGCGCTCGAAGCGCTTGCGGAAGCCGGAGTCCTCGGCATACTCGGGACGGATCACCTTGACCGCAGCCAGACCTGACGACCCGTCAGTCGGGCGCCCCAGGTAGATGCGTCCCATCCCGCCGCCGCCCAGCAGCGCGAGCACGGAGTAGGGGCCGACCCGGCGGGGGTCCATCGCCCGCAGCGGGGACGCGCCGACGCGGTCGAGCCCGGTCGAGCCGAAGAGTCTGGGGTCGGCGAACACGTCCGGCGACATGTTGTTCGGCTCGGTCATAACGGCAGGCCCCCGGCTTGGGCGCGGCCCCTGCCGCGCGCGCTAACGGTCATACAGAAATACGGTCATTCAAGCAGGGGGAGGTTACCGCAGTCGTGCAGATCATCGGACAAAGGTGAGACCCCCGCACAACTTCCGTGCGGGGGTCTCACCAACGGTCCGGTACGAACGCTCCCGGCTACTTCTTCTTCTCGACGGCGGCAGCGTTGTCGTCGGTCGACAGCGCGGCGATGAAGGCCTCCTGGGGGACCTCCACGCGGCCGACCATCTTCATACGCTTCTTGCCTTCCTTCTGCTTCTCCAGCAGCTTCCGCTTACGGGAGATGTCACCGCCGTAGCACTTCGCGAGGACGTCCTTGCGCATGGCGCGGACGGTCTCACGGGCGATGACGCGCGAGCCGATGGCGGCCTGGATCGGCACCTCGAACTGCTGGCGCGGGATCAGCTTCTGCAGCTTTCCGGCCATCATCACGCCGTAGCTGTAGGCCTTGTCCCGGTGGACGATCGCGGAGAAGGCGTCGACCTGCTCGCCCTGGAGCAGGATGTCCACGCGGACCAGGTTGGCGCTCTGCTCGCCGATGGGCTCGTAGTCGAGCGAGGCGTAGCCGCGGGTCTTGGACTTCAGCTGGTCGAAGAAGTCGAAGACGATCTCCGCGAGCGGCAGGTTGTAGCGGATCTCGACGCGGTCCTCGGAGAGGTAGTCCATGCCCTGGAGCACCCCGCGTCGGGCCTGGCAGAGCTCCATGATGGCGCCGACGAACTCGTTGGGCGCGAGGATCGTGCCGCGCACGATCGGCTCGTGGACCTCGGCGATCTTGCCGCTGGGGAACTCGCTCGGGTTGGTGACCGTGTGCTCGGACTCGTCCTCCATGACGACCCGGTAGACCACGTTCGGGGCGGTGGAGATCAGGTCGAGGTTGAACTCGCGCTCCAGGCGCTCCCGGATGATCTCCAGGTGCAGCAGGCCGAGGAAGCCGCAGCGGTAGCCGAAGCCGAGCGCCACGGAGGTCTCCGGCTCGTAGACCAGCGCGGCGTCGTTGAGGCGCAGCTTGTCGAGGGCGTCACGCAGCAGCGGGTAGTCCGAGCCGTCCAGCGGGTAGAGGCCGGAGAAGACCATCGGCTTCGGGTCCTTGTAGCCGCCCAGCGCCTCGGTGGCGCCCTTGTGCATCGAGGTGATGGTGTCACCGACGCGGGACTGGCGGACGTCCTTCACACCGGTGATCAGGTAACCCACCTCGCCGACGCCGAGACCCTGGGACGGGATCGGCTCGGGCGAGATGACGCCGATCTCCAGCAGCTCGTGCGTCGCGCCGGTCGACATCATCTGGATGCGCTCGCGCTTGTTGAGCTGGCCGTCGATCACACGGACGTAGGTGACCACGCCGCGGTAGGCGTCGTAGACCGAGTCGAAGATCATCGCGCGGGCGGGGGCGTCCTTGACGCCGACCGGGGCCGGGACCTTCTCGACGACGGCGTCCAGGATGTCCTCGACGCCCAGGCCGGTCTTGGCACTGGCCCGCAGCACGTCGGTCGGCTCGCAGCCGATGATGCGGGCGATCTCGTCCGCGTACTTCTCCGGCTGGGCGGCCGGCAGGTCGATCTTGTTGAGCACCGGGATGATGGTGAGGTCGTTCTCCAGCGCCAGGTAGAGGTTGGCGAGGGTCTGCGCCTCGATGCCCTGCGCGGCGTCGACCACGAGGAGGGTGCCCTCGCAGGCCGCCAGCGAGCGGGAGACCTCGTAGGTGAAGTCGACGTGGCCCGGCGTGTCGATCATGTTGAGGATGTGCGTGGCGCCGGCGCTCGCACCCGTGCGCGGGGCCCAGGGGAGCCGGACCGCCTGCGACTTGATGGTGATGCCGCGCTCACGCTCGATGTCCATCCGGTCCAGGTACTGCGCCCGCATCTGGCGGGGGTCGACCACGCCGGTGATCTGCAGCATCCGGTCGGCAAGGGTGGACTTGCCGTGGTCGATGTGGGCGATGATGCAGAAGTTGCGGATCAGCGCCGGATCGGTGTTGCTCGGCTGCGGAACGTTGGACGGAATGGCGGACACTAAGGATCCAGTTCTTCTGATCGGCCGGGACAAGTTTTTCCCACCCATCGTCCCATGGCCCGGCCGTGCGGCAGAATCCTGGGCCATGATCATGGAATCCGCTCTGCTCGACGTCCGCCCCGGCCAGGAGGACGCCTTCCTCGCCTCGTTCGCCGAGGCCCGGCCGCTCATCGCGGTACAGCCCGGATTCCGGTCCCTGGAGCTGCGCCGCTGTGTGGACGAGAGGGCCGAGGGGAGCAGCGCACGCTTCCTGCTGCTGGTGGAGTGGGAGCGGCTCACCGACCACACCGAGGGCTTCCGCCGGTCGGCCGAGTACGAGCAGTGGCGCGCGCTGCTGCACCGCTACTACGACCCGTTCCCGCTGGTCGAGCACTTCGGCGAGTCGGTGCTCTGACCGAGTCACGTCTGACCGGGTCACGTCCGACCGGGTTGCGTCTGACCGGGTTACGGGGGCCCTGAACAGCTCTGGTATCGTGGAGCACCGTGTCTGTGCTGTGCCATGCCCTCTAACCTGGCCCGGCGCGGACGCAGTCCCGGAAGACAGAAGAATCAACTCAGACTGAGGCTCATTCGTGGCGAACATCAAGTCCCAGATCAAGCGCATCAAGACCAACGAGAAGGCTCGTCAGCGCAACAAGGCTGTCAAGTCCTCGCTGAAGACCGCCATCCGCAAGACCCGTGAGGCTGTGGAGGCCGGCGACTTCGCGAAGGCCGACGAGCTGGCCCGTGTCGCGTCCCGTGAGCTGGACAAGGCCGTCAGCAAGGGCGTCATCCACAAGAACCAGGCCGCGAACAAGAAGTCCGCGCTGGCCACCAAGGTTGACGCGCTCAAGGGCTGAAACTCCTTGATCGACCGCCCGACCGGACTGCGTTCCCTCTCAAACGCGCCGGACGGGCCGCACAACCAGCAGCCCACGCGGCCTGCGTTCGCCACGCGGGTGGGCTGCAGTAGCTGAAGCTGACGGAAGGGCCCCGTGATCCACTCGGATCACGGGGCCCTTCTGGTTTTCCGTCCGGGCGCCCCTACCGACGCGGCTACCGGCTCTGCGTGGAGCGGGCGGCGCGGGAGACGGCGACGACGCACTGCTCCAGTGCGTACGCCGGGTCGCCGGAGCCGCCCTTGACGGCGGCGTCCGCCTCGGCGATGGCGCGCAGCGCGGCGGCGACCCCGTCGCCGGTCCAGCCACGGACCTGCTGGCGGACCCGGTCGACCTTCCACGGCGGCATGCCGAGCTCGCGGGCGAGGTCGGCCGGGCGCAGCGAGCGGTCGGCGGTGGCCACGCGGCCGATGGCCCGGACGCCGGAGGCGAGCGCGAAGACGATGCCGGTGGGCTTCTCCCCCACCGCCAGCGCCCAGCGGAGCTGGCCCAGCGCGTCGGCGGTGCGTCCGGCGACGGCCAGGTCGGCGACCTGGAAGCCGGTCGACTCGGCGCGGCCGGTGTAGTAGCGGGCGACGACGGTCTCGTCGATGGTGCCCTCGGTGTCTGCGGCCAGCTGGCTGCAGGCCGAGGCCAGCTCGCGCAGGTCACCGCCGACGGCGTCGAGCAGGGCTCGGCAGGCGTCCTCGCTGGCGGAGCGGCCCGAGGCACGGAACTCGGCGCGGACGAAGGCGAGCTTGTCGGTGGGCTTGGTCAGCTTGGGGCAGGCCACCTCGCGAGCCCCGGCCTTCTTGCCCGCGTCGAGCAGTCCCTTGCCCTTGGCGCCGCCCGCGTGGACCAGCACCAGCATGACGTCGGGGGCCGGGTCGTCGATGTAGGCCTTGATCTCCTTGACCACGTCGGCGCCGACGTCCTGGGCGGCGCGGACCGCGATGACCTTGCGCTCCGAGAAGAGCGACGGGCTGGTCAGCTCGCTCAGCATGCCGGGCTGCAGTGTGCCGGGCACGAGATCCCGCACGTCGGTGTCCGCGTCGGCGGCCCGCGCGGCGGCGACGATCTCCGCCACGGCGCGGTCGAGCAACAGCTCCTCCTGACCGACGATCAGCGTCAGCGGGGAGAGCAGGTCTTCGGTGGGTTTCCTGGCCATCGCACCCCACCCTATCCGGGGCCACCGACAGTCCGGCCCCGGACGGGGTTCGGTCCACCCGCTGGGTTCAGCTCTCCAGCCAGCCGTCGTGGTCGGCGGCGAGGGCGTCGAGCGCGGCCGGGGTCAGCCCGGAGGGGAGCGGCGCCTCCAGCACGACCAGCCACTGCGCGTCCTCGGCGTCGTCCTCACCTGCCAGCGCGTCGCGGTGCAGCTCCGGCTCGGGCAGGCCGGGGTACTCGGCGGCGAGCTTCTGCGCGAGCTCCCCGGCGACGTCGCGGTCGGGCAGCACCAGCACGTAGTGGTCATTCGAGTTCACAGGACTCATTCTCCGGCACGCGTCTACTCCTTCCGCACAGCGACCGCGAGGTGGCCGGAGGAGTCGAGGACGGCGAGGTCGCCGGAGACGTCGGTGCGCAGCACGGTCGCGCCGAAGGCGTGGAGCAGCTGGAGGGTGCTCGGCGCCGGGTGACCGTAGGTGTTATCGGCGCCGACGGAGATCAGGGCGAGGCGCGGGTGGAGGGCCGCGAGGAGCGCCGGGTCCTGCTTGGCGGAGCCGTGGTGGGCGACCTTCAGCACGTCGACGTCGCGCAGTTGCGGGTAGGCGGGCAGGTCCGCGAGCAGGCGCTGCTGGGCGGGAGGTTCGAGGTCGCCGAGGAGGGCGATGCGCAGCGGCGGCAGGTGGGAGCCGGGGTCGCCGAGCGCGAGGGTGACCAGGAGGGCGACGGAGGCGTTGTTGGGCCCGTGCGGCGGAAGCCGGGCGGCGTCGGGCCAGAGGACCTGCCAGCGGAGCCGCCCCATGCTCCGGTTCTCCCCGCGCGAGGCGCGCAGCACCGGGACGCCGTCGGCCGCCGCCCAGCGGCGGACGCGGGCGTACTCGGCGGGCGGGTCGTCGACCGTGGTGGTCTCGATCGCGCCGACGTGGCGGTCCCGCAGCACGCCAGGCAGGCCCTCGACGTGGTCCGCGTGATCGTGCGTCAGGATCACCAGGGCGAGGGTGGTCACGCCGAGGGTGCGCAGGCAGGCATCGACGGCGTGGGGATCGGGACCGGCGTCGACCAGCAGCGCCGTGGACGGCTCGTCCCCCGACGACAGGACGAGTGCGTCCCCCTGGCCGACGTCACAGGCGACCAGCCGCCAGCCCTCCGGCGGCCAGCCGGTGGCGAAGCGGGTCAGCGGCGCGGGCCGGAGCAGGGCGAGCACCAGGGCCAACGCGAGCACGCCGGCGACCACCGGATGACGCAGCACGGTCGCGGCGGCGACCAGCGCGCAGGTGACGGCCACGAGCAGCAGCGCGCCCCACCAGCCGCCGGGCCAGGCGATCTCCGCGCCGGGCAGCGAGGCCCCGAACCGGGCCAGCGCGATGAGTGCGGCGACGGGAAGCGCCGCGAGCCTGGCGATCCACTGGGCGAGGGTGAGCGAGACGGGGGCTGCCGCGAGGGCGGCGAAGCCCAGCACGGTGGCAGGGGCGACGCAGAGCTCGGCCAGCAGGTTGCAGGGGATGGCGACCAGGCTGATCCGTGCCGCGCGCAGCACCAGCAGCGGACCGACCCAGGCCTGGGCCGCGGCCGCGGCGCCGAGGGGCTCGGCGAACCGCTCGGGCATGCCGTGCCGGTGGAGCGCAGCCGTCCAGCGCGGGCCGACGGTGATCAGCCCGGCCGTGGCCAGGGCGGACAGGGCGAAGCCGTAGGAGTGCGCCAGCGCCGGATCCGCGAGGATCAGCAGCAGCGTCGCGCCGGAGAGGGCGGGCAGCGGCGCGGCCCGGCGGCCGGTGGCGAGGCCCAGCAGCATCACCAGGCAGGTGGCGGAGGCCCGCAGCACGGACGGCTCCGGGCGGCTGAGGACGACGAAGCCGCCGATGAGCAGCACGCCGCCGACCGCGCCGACGCGCAACCGCAGGCCGAGCCGGGCGGCGAGGCCACCACGCTCCGGGGTCCGGGCGCGGGAGGCGCGTCCGATCAGCAGCACCATCAGGATCGACAGGTTGGATCCGCTGACGGCCACCAGATGGCTGAGGTCGGTGGCGGAGAAGACGTCGTCCAGGTCGGCGGTCATGGCGCTGGCGTCGCCGTCGACCAGGCCCGGAAGCAGCGCCCGTTCGTCCGGGTCGAGCGGCGCGACGGCGCGACGCAGTCCGGCGCGGAGTGATCCGGCGGCGCGCTCGACGACGTTGGGCGGGCCGAGCACGCGGGGCTGATCGGTCGTCAGCAGGGTGGCGACCAGGTCCGGTGTGGCGTTCGGACCGGGCGGCCGGGCACGGGCGGTGACGACGACCTCGGTGGACGGCAGCAGCCCGAGCCAGGCGCGGGCGGCCTGGCCGCGCACCACCACGGCGACGGGCGAGCGGGTGGCCGTCCCGCCGACGCGGACCACGGCCGCCCGCAGCGCGGTGGAGCCGTCGGCGTCGCGGGTGTGCGGGTCGGTGTTGACCAACAGCCGCACCTCGGCGGGGCGTCCGGTCCTGGCCAACTCCGCGACCGGGCCCCGGTGCAGCGCCACCCCGGCGAGGCCGGTACTGAAGCACGCGGCGGCGGCGCTGAGCAGCAGCGCGCCGACGGAGCGCCAACGCGCCCGTCGCAGCAGCAGGGCCGCGCCGACGGCGAACGCACCCGCGGCGACGAACATCGCGTCGGTGTGGGAGCCGTGGAGACAGAGCAGCAGGGCGGTCACCGCCCAGACGACGGCAGCGGGCCCGGTGAGCCGCAGGTCCAGCGGCGGCGGCTCGGCCTTCGCCGTCGCGCGGGTGGCCTTGCCGCGCGTGGCCCTGCCGCTCACAGCTTTGCCGCTCATGGGCGGAGCTGGGAACGGAGGTCCTCGAGTCGGCGCTCGCCAAAGCCGGGGACCTGGCGGAGCTGGTCGACGGACTGGAAACCGCCGTGCTGCTCCCGGAACTGGATGATGCGCCCGGCCAGCACCGGGCCGACCCCGGGCAGCGCATCGAGCTGGGCCCCGGTGGCCGCGTTGAGACTGAGCGGCCCGGAGGCGCGCGACGCTCCGGGCCCGCCCTGACCGGCCGGAGCGCCCGGGCCGACGATGATCTCCTCGCCGTCGTTGACCTTGCGGGCGAGGTTCAGCCCCGTCAGATCGGTGCCGGGGAGCGGGCCTCCCGCCGCGTTGATCGCGTCCTGGACCCGTGAGCCCGGCGGCAGCGTCCGCAGGCCCGGCGCGCGGACCTTGCCGGAGACGTCGACGACCAGCTCGGCGATGGCCGTCGTCGACGGCGCGGGCGATCCGGGCGGCCCGGGCTGCGCCGGCGGCACGGGCGCTCCCGCCGCCGGCGAGCTCGTCGAGGTCGGCGCCACCGCCACGGCCGCCCCCTCCACAGCCGGGGCAGGCACGGCGACCGGCTCCGGCCGCCCGGCCCAGAAGTGCTGCACGCCGTACCCGAGCGCCAGGACCAGCAGCACGGCCAAGCCGATGACGGCGCGCCGGTCCAGATCCCAGCGCTCCTTGAGCGCGAGCCCGAAGGAGAGACGAACGCGCGGTGAGGTGGGCGCATGCGGTGAGGTGGGCGAGTGGGGTGGTGACGGCGAGTGGGGAGGATCCGAGGTCGCCGGGCCCAGGGACGGCTGGGCGAGGGACGGCTGGTCGATGGGCGGGCTGACGGACGGGAGCGGCTGCTGCGGGCCGAAGAGGGTGTCGACGCGGTGGCGGACCAGCGCGGCCGTCTCCTCGCGACGGGCCCGGGCGGCGGGGGTGAGCAGGGTTCGCATGCCGCAGACGTTAGGAGCCGCGACCCCCGTACCGGGCAAGTGAACTGACGGCCTGTGGACAACCCGGCCCTGTGGAAAACCCGCTCACCCGCAGGAGTGAGGAGCCAGGGGAGAACAACTACAACGCGGCGTCCTCCGGCAGGAACTGGCAGGCGCAGTGGCGGCAGTAGAGCTGCCGCTCCCAGTCGGCGCGGATCCGCCTCGCGCCGTCCACCGCACGGGACACGACGAAGCCGACCACCGCGCCGGTGAGCAGGAGCAGCATCCCGAGCACCGTGTTCCCCGAGGCGAAGGCGAACACGCCCAGCACGGCGACCGCAGCCGGACCAGCGTAGCCGACCGCACGGGTCGGCGGCGGCGCGAGGGCGGCCTTGAGTTCGGCGTCCTGCGCCAGCGACCGCCAGAAGGCGTCCAGTTTGAAGACCTGTCCGGGGAGACCGCACCGGGGGCAGGCGAAGGCCATGGGTTCCTCCCTCCTCCTGCGAGGAGGTTGCCCACTCCTGTGCCGCACGATGCGCACGGCGGGACGCGCAGCGCGCGAAGCGGCTCAGCGCGGGGAGACGACCACCGCGAGCAGCCCCGGGCCGACGTGCGCGCCGATGACCGCGCCGACCTCCGAGACCGTCAGCTCGCCGAGGTGCGGGATCTGCTCGCGCAGCCGTTCGGCGAGCGCCTCGGCACGCTCGGGGGCGGCGAGGTGATGGACCGCCAGATCGACCTCGGCGGCGCCCGCGTGGGCGACGGCGAGCTCCTCCAGGCGGGCGATGGCGCGGCCCGCCGTGCGGACCTTCTCCAGCGGCTGGATCCGGCCGTCGGCCAGGTGCAGCAGCGGCTTGACGGCGAGGGCGGAGCCCAGCATCGCGCGGGCCGCGCCGATCCGGCCGCCGCGCCGCAGGTACTCCAGGGTGTCCACGTAGAAGAAGCCCGCCGTGCCCTTGGCACGGGTGGACGCGGCCTCGACCGCCTGGTCGGCGGTGCCGCCGGAGCGGGCGACCTCGGCCGCCGCGAGGACGCAGAAGCCGAGCGCCATGGCGACCATCCGCGTGTCCACCACGCGTACCGGCAGCGGGGCGTCTTCCGCGGCCAGCAGGGCCGCCTCGTAGGTGCCGGAGAACTCCGCCGACAGGTGCAGTGAGACGATCTCCGTCGCGCCGCGTTCGGCCGCCGCGCGGTAGGCCGCCGCGAACTCCTCGGGGTTGGGACGCGAGGTGGTGACCGGTCCCTTGGCGCGCAGCGCGGCGGCGACCTCGCCGGGCGAGACCTCGGTGCCCTCCGCCAGGACCCGGTCGCCGATCACCACGCTGAGCGGGACGACGGAGATCCCGTAGCGGTCCACCGCGTCGGCCGGAAGGTACGCCGTGGAGTCGGTGAGGATCGCGAGGGACATGGCCTGGAGGTTACCCGCCGATGGACCGGAAGGGACAGGCGAACCTGCCCCTTCCGGAGGGATATTTATCGTTTTCTCCGACCGGCTTGCGACGGCCGGACACGAGATCGAACCGGCCGAGAATTCGAGCCGGACCGACGAGCGAGCCGGACGGGAGAGCGAGCCGGACGACTCAGATGACGATGTTGACCAGCTTCGGCGCGCGGACGATCACCTTGCGCACCTCCGCGCCGCCCAGGGCCGCGACGACGGCCGGGTCGGCCAGCGCCAGCGCCTCCAGCTCGGCGTCGCCGATCGCCGGCGGGACCTCCAGGCGGGCCTTGACCTTGCCCTTGACCTGGACGACGCAGGTCACCGAGTCCTCGACCAGGTACGCCGCGTCGGCCTCGGGCAGCTGGGCGTGGACCAGCGAGTCCTCGTGGCCCAGCTTCTCCCACAGCTCCTCGGCGATGTGCGGGGCCAGCGGGGCGACCAGCAGCACCGCCTGCTCGGCCACGGCACGCGGCGTCGAGCCGCGCTTGACCAGGAAGTTGTTCAGCTCGGTGGCCTTGGCGACCGCCGTGTTGAAGCGCAGGTTGGCCATGTCGGTGCGGACGCCGTCGATCGCCTTGTTCAGCGCGCGCAGTGTCTCCTCATCCGGAGTCTCGTCGGTGACGACGACCGCGCCGGTCTCCTCGTCGACCACGGTGCGCCACAGACGCTGCAGGAAGCGGAACGAGCCGACCACGGCGCGGGTGTCCCAGGGACGGGAGACGTCCAGCGGGCCCATCGCCATCTCGTACAGGCGCAGCGTGTCGACGCTGTACTCGGAGGTGACCTCCTCCGGCGCGACGACGTTCTTCAGCGACTTGCCGATCTTGCCGATCTCGCGGCTGACCGGCTTGTCCTCGAAGTACCAGACGCCGTCCCGCTCCTCGACCTCGGCGGCCGGGACCGGGAAGCCGCGCTCGTCGCGGTAGACGTAGGCCTGGATCATGCCCTGGTTGAACAGCTTGTGGAACGGCTCGCAGGAGCTGACGTGGCCCAGGTCGAACAGCACCTTGTGCCAGAAGCGCGCGTACAGCAGGTGCAGCACGGCGTGCTCGGCGCCGCCGACGTACAGGTCGACGCCGCCGGCCTGCTTGGCCTCGGTCGGGCCCATCCAGTAGGACTCGTTGACCGGGTTGACGACCTCGGTGTCGTCCTCCGGGTCCACGTAGCGCAGCTCGTACCAGCACGAACCGGCCCAGTTGGGCATGGTGTTGGTCTCGCGGCGGTACTGCTTCGGCCCGTCGCCCAGGTCCAGGGTGACGTTGACCCACTCCTCGGCGCGCGACAGCGGCGTCTCCGGCCGGGTGTCGGCGTCGTCCGGGTCGAAGGTGCGCGGCGAGTAGTCCTCGATCTCGGGCAGCTCGACCGGCAGCATCGACTGCGGCAGCGAGTGCGCGACGCCGTCCTCGTCGTAGACGATCGGGAACGGCTCGCCCCAGTAGCGCTGACGGCTGAACAGCCAGTCGCGCAGCTTGAAGTTGACGGTGCTTTCGCCGATGCCCTGGGAGTCCAGCCACTCGGTGACGGCCTTCTTGGCGTCTACGACGCCCAGGCCGTCCAGCGAGACGAAGTCGTTCTTGGAGTTGACGATGGCGGCGTCGTAGGAGTCGAACGAGTCGTCCCACGTCGACGGGTCGGTGCCGCGCTCGTCGCTCGGCTGGACGACGCAGCGCATCGGCAGCCGGAACGCGCGGGCGAAGGCGAAGTCGCGGCTGTCGTGCGCCGGGACGGCCATGATGGCGCCGGTGCCGTAGCCCATCAGCACGTAGTCGGCGATGAAGACCGGCACCTGCTCGCCGCTGACCGGGTTGACCGCGTAGGCGCCGGTGAAGACACCGGTCTTGACCTTGGCGTCGGCCTGGCGCTCGATGTCGGACTTGGCGGCGGCGGTACGGCGGTAGGCGGCGACGGCCTCGGCGGGTGTGGCGAAGCCGCCGGTCCACTCGGTCGGCAGGTTCCCCGACGGCTGCGTCGGCCACGCGGCCGGCATGATCGACTCGACCAGCTCGTGCTCGGGCGCCAGCACCATGTAGGTGGCGCCGAACAGGGTGTCAGGACGGGTGGTGAAGACGGTGATCGCCGCCTCGCCGTCCGCTGCGCCGTCGGCCCCGGCGGTCCGGTGGACCGTGAAGTCGACCTTGGCGCCCTCGGAGCGGCCGATCCAGTTGCGCTGCTGCAGCTTGATGGCCTCGGGCCAGTCCAGCAGGTCCAGGTCGTCGATCAGACGGTCCGCGTAAGCGGTGATCCGCATCATCCACTGGCGCAGGTTGGCCTTGAAGACGGGGAAGTTGCCGCGCTCGGAGCGGCCGTCGGCGGTGACCTCCTCGTTGGCCAGCACGGTGCCCAGGCCCGGGCACCAGTTGACCGGGGCCTGCTTGACGAAGGCCAGGCGGTACTCGCTCAGCACCTCGTCCCGCTCGGCCGGGGTCAGCGCGGACCACGCGCGGCCGTCCGGGGTGGCCTTGGCGCCGGAGGCGAACAGCTCGACCAGCTCGCTGATCGGGCGCGCCGAAGCGGCCTCGGGGTCGTACCAGGAGTTGAAGATCTGCAGGAAGATCCACTGGGTCCACTTGTAGTACGACGGGTCGATCGTGGAGATCGAGCGCCGCAGGTCGTGGCCCAGACCCAGGCTGCGCAGCTGCTCCCGGTACTTGGCGATGTTGGCCTCGGTGGTCACCCGCGGGTGGGTGCCGGTCTGCACCGCGTACTGCTCGGCCGGCAGGCCGAAGGCGTCGAAGCCCATGGTGTGCAGCACGTTGTGACCGGTCATCCGCAGGTGGCGGGCGTAGACGTCGGTGGCGATGTACCCCAGCGGGTGACCGACGTGCAGACCGGCGCCCGAGGGGTACGGGAACATGTCCATGATGAACGCGTGCGGACGCTCGGCGGTGTCGTGGCCGGCGGCCTCGGCCAGCGGTCCGACCGGGTTCGGGGCGGCGAAGACGCCGTCCTTCTCCCAGCGGTCCTGCCAGCGGGCCTCGATCTGCGCCGCCAGGGCGTGGGTGTACCGGTACGGAGCGGCGGCTGCCGCCTCGGGGGTGCTCTCGCTCATCGTCCTCAGACTCCAGGGGTGCCAGCTCGGAAAGAAGGATTTAGCCGGAAAACGAAAAAACCCCTCGTCCAGGAGGGGTCGCCACGCTGACTCCGGCCGTCTCTTCTTCCTGGCCGGTCCTTGTCAGCGCGGCCGGCTAAGGAGCAGGCGCGCGGTTCGCATGGCGCAAGGGTAGCAGGGCGGTCAGTTGCACAGTTTGGGGGCGCGGGGAACTGCGCGGGCCTCACGCCCCCAAACGACGTGCGGCTACCTCGCCGCGGGAACGCCCTTGCTCGCGCCGAAGGATGCCAAGTAGTCCTGCGACGGGGAGCCGACGCCGGTGACCTCGTCGTAGCCCGCCGTCGCGTGGAGCGACGAGTCGTGGCCCAGCGCACGCAGCGACGTCACCGTGCCGTCCATCGCGTCGACGCTGTTGCGGTAGTCGACGCGGACATCCGCCAGCTGGACGTTCTTGCCGTACGGGGTGTCGGTAACGTCGTGCAGCGCCTGCGTGCCGTACCGCTGGTAGATCGCCGGGTCGGCGAAACCGAGCGGGCGGCCGGCGGCCTGCTCGGCGAGGGCCTGCATGCCCGCGAACAGCGGGGCGGCCAGGCTCGTGCCGCCGATGCGGTACTCGCTGTAGGCGGTCGTGTTGTTGGGGAAGGTCTGGGTCTGGCCGACCACGAAGCCGGTGTTGGGGTCGGCGTCCGCCGCGACGTCGGGGACGGTGCGGTGGCCGCCGGCCAGGGTCGACGGGACCACACCCTGTTGCCAACTCGGCTCGGCCGTACGGGCGCTGACCCCGCCGCCGCCGCCGGAGAGGAACGCGCCGGGCAGGCTCGCCCAGGTCTTGCCGGACGCGGAGAGCAGCGCCTTGTCGGTGCCCCAGCCGGTCTCGAACTCGTACTGGCCGTTGGCGCCGACAGCGAGCGAGGTCCCGCCGACGGCGGTGACCCACGGGAGCGATGCGGGGACGTCCGTCTGCTTGGTGCCGGTCGCGGCCTGCTCGTCGCCGTTGTCGCCGCTGGAGAAGTAGAAGCCGACGCCCTCGTTGGCGCCGGTCTCGAAGATCTGGTCGTAGACGGGGTCCTGGGAGGGGTCGCTGGCGTTCTCCGGCTCGCCCCAGGAGTCGCTGACGATGGTCGCCAGCTTGCTGTCGACGATCTTGTTCAACGCGTCGACCAGGTCATTGTCCTGGCAGGAGGCCGCGCCGACATAGGTGACGCCGGCGGCGGGAGCCATCGCGTGCAGGGCCTCGACGTCGAGCGTCTGCTCGCCGTACCAGCCGGAGGCACCGCAGCCGTCGGGCGTCTTCGGGGTGTTGGGCTCGGTGTTGGTCCAGGTCGGCGCGTCGTCGCGGACCAGCTGGCCCGCGGTGTACGCGGCGTCGCCGTGCGCGGAGGCGTACCGCGCGGCGTCGGAGAGCAGCGTCGGGGAGTCGTAGGCGTCGACCACCGCGACCCGGACGCCCGCGCCGGTCAGGCCGCTCGCCGTGGCGCCGTAGGCACTGCGCAACTGGGCGCCGGTGTAGCCCTTGACCACGTACGGCATGGTGCGCCCGTACGCCTTGGGGGTGCTGCTCGCCGGGTTCTGCCCGTAGTAGGCGGACGTCGGCGGGGCGTTGACGAACGCGGTGGCCGGGCCGGGGAGGGTGTCGCGGCGGCCGTGCCGGACCTCGTGCGGGGAGGTGTCCAGACCGGTGACGGCCAGGACGTCGCCCGCGACGATGGCGGGGACGCTGGCCGGCCCGTCGGGAGCGGTCCAGACGTGGCCGTGCTTGCGATAGGCGTGCAGCCGGGCGCCGAAGGCGCGGAGCGCGGAGCCCGCGTCGCCGTGGACCGTCACGTAGTGGGCGTCGGTCGCGACGACGCGGAAGCCCGCGCCGGTGAGCCAGGCGCCGACCGCGTCGCGCTGGGCCTGGGTCGGCGCGTACCGCTGCTGGATCTGTTGCGGCGTCAGATAGTGCGCGTACATGTGCGATCGGGGATCGGAGACGGCGCGGGCGCGGGCCGCCAGCCCGGCACTGTCGCGATCGGCGAGGTAGACGCGGACGGTGACCGCGGAGGAGGCGGGGACCCGGCCCTCGTCGTGAGCCTGCGCCGCGGTCCAGGCGGGGGCGGAGCCGGGCAGCGGAATCCGCTCCGGGCGGGACGAGTCCGCGGCGGCGCCCGCGGGAAGCGCGGCAGCGGCCGTGACGCCCGCGCACACCAGGGCGGCCGTGACCGCCAGGAGCCTTACACGTCGCATGGGACGAACACCTCTCTTGTCGTGCAGGTCCGACCCGGTGCGGACATGCGATCGACTGGAGGATGCGCTTTGTGAGGGGGGTCGCTGCAGCGCTGCGGCTGATCGCGCCGATGATCGACTGATTATTCATCAGTTCGTGCTACTTGTCGGCCTGTCTGCACGGACGCTCCCGCAGGCCTGCCCGCACGCGCATCGGGACGCATGCCGGCACACATGCCGAAGGGCCGACATCCGTATCGGATACCGGCCCTTCGATCTCGTCTTGTGGAGCTATGGGGAATTGAACCCCAGACCTCTTGCATGCCATGCAAGCGCTCTACCAACTGAGCTATAGCCCCGCGTTTCCGCCTCCCGGCGATGCGCCTACTGTACACGTTCGCAGACACCGCCCACCAATCCGTTTCGGGCGCGAGGGAGCCGCCGCCGTCAGCTCCGTCGTGGTCAGATCCGCCGCTGTCAGTGGGGTCCGGCAGGATGGAGGGCATGACGACCGTCTCAGTCGATCGCCGCGCGCAGCTCGCCGAGTTCCTCAAGGCCCGACGGGCGCGGGTGACGCCCGAGCAGGTCGGGATGGCTCCCGGGCCGCAGGCGCGGCGGCGGACGCCGGGTCTGCGGCGCGAGGAGGTGGCGCAGCTCGCCGGGGTCGGGGTGACCTGGTACACGTGGCTGGAGCAGGGGCGGCCGATCAACGCCAGCGAGCAGGTGCTGGCGGCCATCGCGCGCACCCTCCAGCTGGACCTGGCCGAGCAGGCCCACCTCTTCCGGCTGGCCGGCCTGCGCCCGGACGTGCCGGACTCGGACGAGTGCGCCACGCAGCCCCAGGTGCAGGCGATCCTGGACGCGCTGGACCCGCTGCCCGCGGCGATCAGCAGCGCCCGCTACGACATCCTGCGCTGGAACGCGGGCTACGAGGCGATCTTCCCGGGCGCGACGCTGACCGACGCCTACCGCCGCAACGCGCTCTGGGCCGCCGCCGTGGTCCCGGAGTGCTGCAGCGTCTTCGTCAACCGCGACGAGGAGCTGCCGCGCATGATCGCGGTACTGCGGTCCGCCTACGGCGAGCACGTGGGCGAGCCGGAGTGGGAGCGGTTCATCGCCGACCTCACCGCCGCCAGCGCGGATTTCGCGCGGCTCTGGGCGCAGCAGGACGTCGCGCTGCAGTCGTCGCGGCTGAAGATATTCCGGCACCACGCCGTGGGCGAACTCCGGATGACCGCGACCAGCATGCAGGTGCTCGGCATGCCCACGGCCCGGATGGTCGTCTACACGCCCAACGACGCAGAGACGCAGGAGCGGATCACCTTCCTCCAGTCCCACCCCGGCCTGGCGAGGGTGGACCACACCCACTGAACGACAGCGCCCACTGGACGACCGCACCCGCCGAACGCAGAACCGCCCCCGGCGGGAGCCGGAGGCGGTTCATTCGCTGTGGAGCTATGGGGAATTGAACCCCAGACCTCCTGCATGCCATGCAGGCGCTCTACCAACTGAGCTATAGCCCCGTGAGGGTACCGACGATGTGCAATTGTTTTGCGTGGAGCTATGGGGAATTGAACCCCAGACCTCTTGCATGCCATGCAAGCGCTCTACCAACTGAGCTATAGCCCCGCGTTCCTGCGAACGAAGAAGACTTTAGCGGTTGTGGGGCCGAACTGTGAAATCCGACCCCGCCCGCGACCTGCGGAAGCTCTCAGGTGTCGTCGCCGATGACCGGCTCCGGGAGAGTCCCCGCGTTGTGCTCCTCCAGGCGCCAGCCGCGGTAGCCGCGGCCCAGCACCGACCAGCAGCAGTTGGAGAGGCCGCCCAGCGCCTCCCAACTGCTCGGCTCCAGGCCGATCATGCGGCCGATGGCCATCCGGATCGTGCCGCCGTGGCTGACCACGACGAGCGTGCCGCCGTCCGGCAGCCCCTCGACCGCGTCGGCGACCACCGGGACCGCACGGTCGGCGACCTCCGTGTGGAGCTCGCCGCCACCGCGGCGGACCGGCTCGCCCTGCTTCCAGAGCCGGTACTCCTCGGCGTACTGCGCCCGGATCTCCTCGTTGGTCAGGCCCTGCCAGGTGCCCGCGAAGGTCTCCCGCAGGCCGGGGTCGTGCTTGACCCCCAGGCCGGTGACCTCCGCCAGCTGCTGCGCCGTCGCGGCGGCCCGCTGGAGGTCGGAGGAGACGATCGCGTCCGGGTTCAGCGCGGCCAGCAGGCGCGCGGCACGGCGCGCCTGGGCCAGACCGGTCTCCGTCAGCGGGATGTCGGTGCTGCCCTGGAAACGACCTTCGAGGTTCCACGACGTCTGGCCGTGCCGCCAGAAGACGACACGGCGTCCGCCGTTCCGGCCGCTCAGCGCCGGACCTTCGCTGCCTCGGCGGCGAGCACCGCCTCGACGTGGGCGAACTCACTCGGCTGCTCGACCGGGGCCTCGTCCGACTCCTCGGCGCGCTTGCGGCTGGCCTTGGCGTCCTCCGGCAGCTCCAGCTCGGGGCAGTCCTTCCAGAGCCGCTCCAGGCTGTAGTAGGCGCGCTCCTCGGAGTGCTGGACGTGGACGACGATGTCCAGGTAGTCGAGCAGGATCCAACGACCCTCCCGCTCGCCCTCGCGGCGGACGGGCTTGGCCTGGTGGTCCTTGGCCAGCTTCTCCTCGATCTCGTCCGCGATGGCCTTGACCTGGCGGTCGTTGGGCGCGGAGGCGAGGACGAAGGCGTCGGTGATGGCGAGGACCTCACTGACGTCGAAGGCGATGATGTTGTGGGCCAGCTTGTCGGCGGCGGCCTGGGCGGCTGCCTCGACGAGTTCGAGGGCCCGGTCAGTTGCGGTCACAAGGATCTCTCCGCTAGGGGACACGATCTGTCCAGGATCTCACGAACCGCGGACAGCCCGCGAAGGCGTTGGCTCACACCCCGGTCCCCACCGGGAGGAGCAGCACCTTCGCGGGCATCCACGCGACCGTGGGCAGGCCCGTCGGCTCAGTCGCCGACCATGCCGACTTCGAACATCGGCTAACTGCCGACCTTGAAGTCGTGGCCCAGCACCACCAGCAGGTCGACCGACTGGCTGCCGGGGGAGACCTTCTTGATCGCCGTAGTGGACAGACCCAGGTAGTTGGCCAGGGTCTGTGCGTCCTTCAGGCGGGAGTCGTCGGTGTAGGTGATCTCCGAGCTGCTGCGCTCGGACTGCTTGCCGCCGCCGGGAACCAGGGTGAAGCCTCCGTTGGTGACCGCGGCGTCGGCGTTGGTCAGCGCGTTGGACTTCCCCGAGGCGTCGACGATCTGTACCCGGGCTGCGACCTGCGCGCCGTTCTGCTTGACCTTGCCCGCGAGCAGCCCGGAGACCATGGACGCCGCGTCGCCGCCGAGCGTCCCGTTGCCCTGCACCGGCAGGGTCTCGGTGGAGTACGAGCCGGAGCGGGCGTCCGTGGACAACCGGGCCAACAGCGCGCCCAACTGGCTGTCGGAGAACGACGGGTCGGCGACCGCGCCCATCTCGTCGATCTTCGTCGCGGCCGACGTCGGGTCGGTCGGCATCGCCTTGATCAGCGCGGCCAGCACCTGGCCGAAGCGGTTCAGCTGCGCCTGCGCCGGCTCGCCCTTGCCCTGGTAGGTGGCGTAGGTCATGGCCGCCTGGCCGTTGAGGAGGTTCTGGCCCGGCGTGGCGACCTCCTTGCCGTTGACGGTGATGGGGACGTCGTTCTGGACCTGGACCCCGCCGACCAGGTCGACCAGGTTCTGCAGGAACGGCTCGTAGACGTCCCAGGTGCCGGAGACATCGGTGCCGAGCAGCGCGTTGATGCCGGTCCTGGTGGCGTCGGTGCCCTGGCTGTCGACGGCTGCGGAGAGCGGCAACAGCGTGCTGGACGAGTCCTGCGGGATGCCGAGCGTGCCGGGCAGCAGCATGGTCACGCCCTTGTCGGAGCTGGGCTCGGAGACCAGCAGGGCGCTGTAGACGTTCTTGTTCAGGTCGTGCAGGTGGACCGCGATGACCTCGCGCTGCGTGCTGGCTGCGACGGCGCCGGGCGAGGAGGAGAGGATCTTGCCGGTGGCCCAGAGGTAGCCGACGCCGCCGACGGCGATCAGGGCCAGCGCGACCAGGAGCGCCGTTCCCCTGCTGCGCATCTTGCGGCGCCGCTCGTCCCGGCGCTCGCCTCGGGTCTCGGAGAACTTGACCCAGTCGATGACGTCCTGGGAGTCCTCCTCCTCGTCGTCGACGAAGGTGAAGGAGTCGTCGGTGTAGGACTTGTCGTCGAGCGGCCCGGGGGCCTTGGGGGCCGCGGGGCCGGCGCTGGTCGGCGCGGCGGGGGGCTCGGGCTCGGTGACCCGGTACTGCTGCTCGGCGGTGTACTGCGGCTGCGCCGGCGCCTGCGGTGCGCTGACCGGGGGCGCGAACGAGCCGGTGTCGGCGGGACCGTAGTCCTGGTAGTAGTCCTGGCCCTGGTAGGACTGCTGGCCGCCGTAGCCGTTCTGCTCGCCGCCGTAGCCGCCCTGCCCGTAGCCCGGCTGCTGCTGGTAGGCCTGGCTGTAGCCGGGCTGCTGCTGGTAGCCGCCCTGCTCATGGCCCGACTGCTCATGGCCCGGCTGCGCGTACCCCTGCTGCCCGTGTCCCGGCTGCTCGTACCCCTGCTGCGCGCCGTACTGCACCTGCGCAGGCCGCTGCTGCTGCGAAGGGAAGACCCACTCGCCCGTGTAGGGGTCCTGGTACCCCTGCTCGTAGGAGTTCTGCTGCGGCACGCCGCCGTAGAACTCCTGGCCCTGGTCCCCCGGTCCCCTGCGGTCTGCGGTTCCGGTCACGCCGCCCCTATCCCAGTTCCCTTGTTCGGCCCGGTCGGCACTGTGTCTGCGTCCTCCTGGTCGAGATCGTCGACCAGGTCGGCGTAGAGGCGTCGCTTGTCGATGTAGCGCACCACGCCGTCGGGGACGAGGTACCAGACCGGTTCGCCCCGGGCGACCCGTACGCGGCAGTCGGTGGAGGAGATGGCCAGCGCCGGGACCTCCACCAGTGACACGCCGCCCTCGGGCAGACCGGGGTCCGTCAAAGTGTGCCCTGGCCGGGTCACTCCGATGAAGTGCGCCAGGTCGAAGAGTTCCTCGGCGTCGCGCCAGGAGAGGATCTGCTCCAGGGCGTCCGCGCCGGTGATGAAGAAGAGGTCCGCGTCCGGGTGCTCGCCCTGCAGCTCGCGGAGGGTGTCGATGGTGTACGTCGGCCCGCTGCGGTCGATGTCGATCCGGCTGACCGAGAACTGCGGGTTGGACGCCGTGGCGATGACCGTCATCAGATAGCGGTCCTCGGCGGGCGAGACCGGGCTGCCGGACTTCTGCCACGGCCTGCCGGTCGGCACGAAGACGACCTCGTCCAGCTGGAACAGGCTCGCCACCTCACTTGCGGCGACGAGGTGGCCGTGATGGATCGGGTCGAAGGTGCCGCCCATCACCCCGAGCCGCTTCTTCAGCGGCTCGACGGCACCGGCGGGAGCCTCGGCGTGCTCTCTCATAGGCGGCCACCCTACGCGATCCCGCCGGGCCACGACGCTGGGGTCTGTGGCCCGGCCCGGCGACCCTGCGGCGGGCCGCCGTCGCGGTGAACACGCCGTCAGGATCGCGCGAGGTTCTAGCGGTCCTTGTTGAAACGCGTGGTGATGAAGAGCAGCGTCAGCAGGATCAGCAGGGCGCCGCCACCGGTGAACCACGGCTGGAGCGAGTCGTGCATGCCATTGCCCTCGGCGAGCTGGGCGATCGCGGCTGTGGCGTGTGAGGTCATCTGAAGTCGGACTTTCTGACTCGGCGGCAGGTCTGGCTGGTGATGCTCATGCTACGCACTTCGCTCAGTCGCGGTAGCCGCGCAGCAGCACGAACGCCATGACGACCACTCCGACGATGGCAGCGATCACGAGCACCCGCAGGAACATGCCCGGACCGCTGCCGTTGGAGATGGCGGCGAGCTGGAGCAGCGCGTCGTTGGTGTGCATGGGGAAGCCCTTCGAACGGAGTGGTGGCGCCCTCCGAGAGTAGTCCTGGCCGACCGGGAACCCGACACCGGCCCGGAACGTCTCCCCCGTGAGGGGACGAGCAGTAGCGTGACCGCAGCGCACATGCAGCGAACACAAGTCGAGTCACAGGACGGCGGGGGCCGGTGGCAGAAACCGGGGTCCGCGGTCATGCCGGGAGGAACCAGCAGATGACCCAGCCCAACGACAGCAAGGTGCCGAGCCGCGCCCGCAAGCGCTTCCCCGGCATCTCCACCCGCGCCTGGGAGCACCCCGCCGACCGTTCGGCGCTGGTGGCCCTGCGCAAGCTGAGCGGTTTCGACGACATCCTCAAGAAGCTCGGCGGCTTCGTCTCCGAGCGCGCGGTCCGGCTGATGTTCCTGGCCTCCGCCGTCCGCGCCAGCGAGCGGCAGTTCCCGCAGCTGCACGAGATGGTGCGGGACGCCGCCTACATCCTGGACCTGGAGCAGATCCCGGCCCTCTACGTCACCCAGGACCCGCGCCCCAACGCCATGTGCATCGGCATGGACGCTCCGGTGATCGTGGTGACCACCTCGCTCGTCGAGCTCCTCGACGAGGAGGAGATGCGCGCGGTGGTCGGCCACGAGGTCGCGCACGCGATGTCGGGCCACGCGGTCTACCGGACCATGCTGCTCATCCTCACCAACATCGCCACCCGGATCGCCTTCATCCCGCTCGGCGGCCTGGCGATCGGCGCGCTGATCACCGCGCTCAACGAGTGGTTCCGCAAGGCCGAGCTCTCCTGCGACCGGGCCGGGCTGCTTGTGGGCCAGGACCTGCAGGCCTCGATGCGCGGCCTGATGAAGCTGGCGGGCGGCCACCACCTGCACGAGATGAACACCGACGCCTTCCTGGAGCAGGCCGAGGAGTACGACCGGGCGGGTGACCTGCGCGACGGCGTGATCAAGCTGCTGCAGGTGCTGCCGCAGCAGCACCCGTTCGCGGCCGTCCGGGTGGCGAAGATCAAGAAGTGGGCCGAGGGCGACGAGTACCGCTCGATCATGGCCGGCGCCTACCCGCGACGGGAGGAGGACTCCGACGCCTCCTTCCGCGAGCAGGCCAAGGCCGCGGCGGACTCCTACGCGCAGTCGTTCAAGGACACCAAGGACCCGCTGATGGGCCTGATCCGCGACGTCGCGGGCGGCACCGCCGACCTGGGCGGCAAGCTGCGGGACGTCTTCGCCGGCCGCACCTCGGGCCCGGCGTCGGGCCCCGAGGGCGACGGCGAAGCCCCCGTGGACGGCGACGGCACGCACTGACGCACCGCACGAACGAGGCCCTCCGGAGCTGCTCCGGAGGGCCTCGTTCGTGTCAGAGGTTGCCCTGGAGGGTGCCGCAGACGGTCCAGGCGTTGGACTGGTGGTCGAACGGGTCGATCCCGGTCGGGCTGGCGCTGGCGCTGGGGCGCGCGGTGGGCGACGCCTTGGCGGCCGAGCCGCTCGCGTGCTGCTGCGGGAAGAGCGGCTCCAGATAGGCGCTCTGGTCGACCTGGCAGCTGGTCGCACCGGCCTGGACGACGGAGTCGACCAGCTGGACCCGGCGGCTCATGATGTCGTCCGGCGTCAGCCAGTACGTCAGCGAGCGGCGCACCGCGAAGTAGACCACCGGCTGGACCTGCGGCTCGGCGGCCTTGGCACCGCCCGCCGCCGAAGCCCCCGCCGAACCGGACGCGCCCGGGGTCGACGACGCGGCTGCGGTGGACGACGGCGACGGCGTGACGGAAGGCGAGGCGGACGGCGAGGCGGAGGCGCTCTGCTTCGGGGTCAGCGCGTAGAGGAACGTGTAGTCGCTGGTCACCTGGAGCGTCTGGGCGTCGAGCTCGCTGTAGGTGATCTTGCCGGGGCCGACCAGCACCTCGTCGGTGGCCAGCTGCGTCGTCGTCGGGTCGAAGCGGACCATCCAGCCGGTGGCCTCGTGGCGCTGGTCGTCTGTGGGACGGCTGACGCTCTGGTCGAACTGCGGGTACTGACCCGGGGAGATCCAGAGCCGGACCGCGTCGGTGTCCTGGCCGGACAGCACCTCGGGGTCGAGCGAGGAGGCCTTCAGGTAGTCCTGGACGGTGGTGAGCGCGGCCAGCACCTGGTCGTGGGTGAAGTGGTCCGTGTGCCGGGTGTTGGGCAGGTTGAAGCCCTGGTCCCCCACCGCCAGGAACTCCTGACCCGGCAGCCCGGCGAAGGGCCCGGTGGTGTCCCCGCCGGACGGCGAGGCGGAGGCGGAGGCGGAGGCGGAGGCGGAGGCGGAGGCGGAGGCGGAGGCGGAGGCGGAGGCGGAGGCGGAGGCGGAGGCGGAGGCGGAGCCGGACGCGGACGACGAGCCGCTCGGGCTGCCAGTCTTGCTGCCACCGGTGGGCTTGCTGCTGGTCGTCGGCTTACTACCGGTCGTGGCCGTGCCAGGGGGGAGGGTCGCCCGGCCGGTGGGGATGCCGTTCGGGCCCGGCTGCAGCGGGATGATCTGGACGCTCAGGTTGGCGGCCACGCCGGAGACCGGCGTCGGGTACGGATGACGCACGCCCATGTAGACGGCCGTGGCGAAGGCGAAGCCGATCAGGAGCATCAGCGCGAGCGCCTGGCGCGGCAGGCCGCCGCCACCGTGGCCGTGGTGGGTCGACCTCTCGCCGCTGCCGCCGCCCCGGCCGCTGCGGCGGCGAACCGCCCGCTGCCCGCTGGAGAGCCGCTCGCTGGCGGAGAGCTCCTGGATCCGGGCAGCACGGATGAACGATTCGTCGAACACGACGGATCGGAACTCGTCCTCGCCCCCGGCGTTGCCCTCCGGCCCGCCCTCGGGGGGCTCTGTCGGGCCGCCCATGAACCTAGAGTAAGTCGCTTCCGGTAAGTGGGAGATGCCCGGCCCGGCAAGTTCTCGGTGGGAACTGACCTTGATTGTTCGTCAGCTGACGGACAAATGAGACATTCGCCACAAACGGGCCGTGGCCGGTGCGCTCGGATGTGCTCAGCTGTGCGCCAACGCAGCAGGTGAGCTGGACGAAGACGGCGCCGAGGGCCCCGGTCCCCGATTGGTGCCGGGGGCCGATCCGCCCGAGGCCCGGTAGACCGCGGCGGCCGCGCCCAGCACGGCCACGATCCCTATGACGACCAGCATCACCCGGGCCACCACCCGCTGCCAGCGAGCGGAGTGACGGTCGGCGTAGGGCAGCGGCTTGAGTTCGAGCGGCAGGCCGTCCGGGTCGTCTTCCTCGTCCACGTCGGCGTACTCGATCGGTGTGCGGGTGCCGGTCGCCAGGGTGCGCTCGGTCGCCGACGGCTCGTGCACCAGCGCCGCGCGGACGAAGGCCTCGTCGAACACCACGGCGGTGAACTCCCCGTTCACCAGGCCGTGGTCGTCGTCGCCTGCGCCGTCGAACGGATCGGCGTCGCGGTCGGGACCGTCGGACACAGCATCAGCCTAGGGCAGCGCGCCCGCTTTGTCTGCGGGTTGCGAGGCGCTTCGTGGTGCTGCGTCGGCCCCTCGGCGGCCCTTGGGCGGCCTGCCGCCGCGCTGCCTGTGCCAGGTCAGCGGCGGATGTGGCCGTCGCCGGTGACGATGTACTTGGTGGACGTCAGCTCCGGCAGCCCCATGGGGCCACGGGCGTGCAGCTTCTGCGTCGAGATGCCGATCTCCGCGCCGAAGCCGAACTGGCCGCCGTCGGTGAACCGGGTCGAGGCGTTGACCGCGACCGTGGTCGAGTCGACCAGCTGGGTGAAGCGGCGCGCGGCGGCCTGAGAGGTCGTCACGATCGCCTCGGTGTGACCGGAGGACCAGAGCCGGATATGCGCGACCGCGTCCTCCAGGGAGTCGACGACGCCGGCGGCGATGTCGTAGGAGAGGTACTCGGTCTCCCAGTCCTCCGGCGTGGCCGGGACCACGACGGCCTTGCTGCCCTCGCGCTCCGCCGCCGCCTGCACCCGCGCGTCGGCGTGGACGGTGACGCCCGCCTCGGCGAGCGCGGTCAGCGCGAGCGGCAGGAACGCGTCGGCGATGTCCTTGTGGACCAGGAAGGTCTCGGCCGAGTTGCAGACGCTGACCCGGTGCGCCTTGGAGTTGATCAGGATCTCCACGGCCATGGCCAGGTCGGCCTCGGCGTCGACGTAGACGTGGCAGTTGCCGGTACCGGTCTCGATCACCGGCACGGTGGACTGCTCCACGACGGTGCGGATCAGCGAGGCGCCGCCGCGCGGGATCAGCACGTCGACCATGCCGCGCGCCCGCATCAGCTCCTGCACGGAGTCGCGGCTCTCCCCCGGCACCAGCTGGACCGCGTCCGCGGGCAGCCCCGCGCCGCCGACGGCGTCGCGGATCACCTCGACCAGCTTCCGGTTCGACGCGATCGCGGAGGACGAGCCGCGGAGCAGGACGGCGTTGCCGGACTTCAGGCAGAGTGCGGCGGCGTCGACGGTGACGTTGGGACGCGCCTCGTAGATGATCCCGACCACCCCGAGCGGCACCCGCACCTGGCGGACGTCCAGCCCGTTGGGGAGGGTGTACCCGCGCACCACCTCGCCGACCGGGTCAGGCAGCCCGGCCACCCGCCGCACGTCCTCGGCGATGGCGGCGACCCGCTCCCGGGTCAGCGTCAGCCGGTCCACCACGGCCTCGTCCGTCCCCGCGGCCCGCGCCCGCTCCACGTCCTCGGCGTTCGCCTCGACGATCTCCCGCGTGCGCACCTGCAGCGCGTCCGCGACGGCGAGCAGCGCGTCGTCCTTCGGCGTCCGCGGCAGCGGAGCGAGGGTCGCGGCGGCGGCACGCGCCCGGTAGGCGGCCTGCAGCACCGGCGACTTCGGCAGCGGCGAGGGCAGGTCGGGCGAGGGGAACTCGACGGAGTGGCTGCTCATACGCACAGCGTAAGGCCTCCAGCGGGGGTGGCTGTTGGCACTTTCAGTGGGTGAGATCAGGTGGTTTCGGACGACGGGGAAGTCGCACTCACCTGAGGGGCACGGGGAGCGGCGCGGGTAACCACCCGGTGCGGATGGCCCTGCTCGTTCGGCGCACCACCCGGGTGGGTGGCTTGTCGCGCAGTTCCCCGCGCCCCTGACGTTTGCAACTCACCCTCAGTAGGGATGCACTCCCCCGAGGAACGCCGGAGGCTCCCCGTACCCCTCGGCGATGCGCTTGTGGTACGTCGGGCGGTCCACCACCTCCAGGCCCACGACCTCCCACGGAGGCAACTGCGCGCTGACCCGGTGCTCGCCCCAGAGCCTGAGCGCCAGCGCCGCCGCGTCCTGGAGGTCGTCGGCCTGTTCCCAGTAGCGGATCTCCGCGTGGTCCGCGGCGTAGCGGGCCGTGAGGAAGGGCGGGTGTTCGTGGGCCAGTTGTTCCAGGCCCTGCTTCAGCTGGGGCAACGGGGTGACCCGGCCGGCGACGTTGAGGACCACGTGCCATATCCGGGCACGCTGCCCGATCTCCGCCGCGCTGGAACCGGGCTGGACCCGGCCCGCATGCTCCGGCGCCTCCGCGCGGTCGTGATCGTCACGCGCGTCGGCGTCGGGCGCGCCCGCGCCGCCGGGGATGCTGGTCAGCACCGCCCGCGCGCGGCCCTCACCGCTTCCGCTGCCTCCGCTTCCCCCACTGCCCACGGGTCGCGCTCCCTGGCGCCTGCGTCCCACCGGCGGCCTCCCTGTCGGCGATTCGTCCCCGCGGTCTGAGCCCCTTTACCCCGGGCAGCCACCGTAGGCACCTCAGCCGGTCAGGACGACGAGGTCGTCGCGGTGCACGACCTCCCGCTCGTAGGCGGGACCGAGCTCGCGTGCCAGGTCCCGCGTCGACCGGCCGAGGAGCCGGGGAAGCTCCCTTGCATCAAAGTTGACCAGCCCACGCGCGACGATGTGGCCGTTTTCGTCAAGAAGGTCCACCGGATCGCCAGCAGCGAAATCTCCCTCAACTCCGGTCACACCAGCGGGGAGCAGCGATGTTCGCCGTTCCACGACGGCTGCGACGGCCCCCGCGTCGAGGGTGACCGCGCCCCGGGGCGAACTGGCGTGCTCCAGCCAGAGCAGCCGGTCGGCCGCACGCCTGCCCGTACGGTGGAAGAGCGTTCCCGTGTCCCGGCCCGCGAGCGCGTCTGCCGCGTGGCGGGCGGCGGTGAGGATGACGGGGATGCCCGCGCCGGTGGCGATCCGCGCGGCCTCGACCTTGGTGACCATGCCGCCGGTGCCGACCCCGGCCTTGCCCGCACTGCCGATCTCGACGCCGTCGAGGTCCTGCGGGCCGCGCACCTCGGTGATCCTGCTGGTCCCGGGCTTGCTCGGGTCGCCGTCGTAGAGGCCGTCCACGTCGGAGAGCAGCACCAGCAGGTCGGCACGGACCAGGTGGGCGACGAGCGCGGCCAACCGGTCGTTGTCGCCGAAGCGGATCTCCGCGGTGGCGACGGTGTCGTTCTCGTTGACGATCGGGACCGCGCCCATGGCCAGCAGCTGCTCCAGCGTCCGGTACGCGTTGCGGTAGTGGGCCCGCCGGGACGCGTCGTCGGCGGTCAGCAGCACCTGGCCGACGCGCAGTCCGTAGCGGGCGAAGGAGGCCGTGTAGCGGGCCACCAGCAGGCCCTGCCCGACGCTGGCTGCGGCCTGCTGCCGGGCCAGGTCGGAGGGGCGCTTCTCCAGGCCGAGCGGGGAGAGTCCGGCCGCGATCGCGCCGGAGGAGACCAGCACGATCTCCACCGGTCCGGCGTCCGTGCTGCGCTCGTGGGCCTTGGCCAGGACGTCGACGAGCGCGTCGACCCGGTCCGCGTCGAGGCCGCCGGACGCGGTGGTGAGCGAGGAGGAGCCCACCTTCACCACGATGCGCCGCGCCTGCAGCACGTCTTCCCGGAGGGTGGTGCCTGTCACGCCGTCGCTCCCGTAGCCGTGCGTCCGCTGCTGTCAGCGGCGGAGAGCCCCCACCGCTGGTCAGCAATCTACGCGAACCGGACCCCGTGGCTCACTCGGGTTTCAGCCCTCGGGACGGTACGGCGGGGTCAATCCCCAGCCCCACGCGGGCATCGGGGTGTGCACGACGCGCTGCGCACCCGGTGCGGAGAAGAGCAGGGCCATCCGCGTCCCCCATTCGAGGTAGCCCCGGAACGCGGCCCGGAACTCCGGGTCGGTCGGCAGGCCGACCTCGTCGGCGGCGTCCTCCAGCAGCCAGAGCCAGCGGCGGCGCATCGGCTCGGTCAGCGCCCGGCCGAGGTGACGGGAGATCATGTGCGGGTGGCCGCCGCGCTCGGCGCTGTAGGCGGGCGGGCCGCCCAGGACCTCGCCGAGGAAGAGCGCGACGTGCTGCGGGTGCTCCGGGTCCATGCCCGCGAAGACGGGCGCGAGCAGCTCGTCGGCCAGCACCTTGGCGTAGAAGACCTCGGTCAGCCGCGCCAGCGCGGGCGCCCCGCCGAGGTACTCGTAGAGCGTCGGGTCGGTACGCCCGGCCGCCGCGCCCTCGCCGACCACGCCGGTGGCGCGGTAGTGGCGCATCTCCTCGATGTCCTGGACGTACGGCTGGATCGCCGCGAAGAACTCCGTGAACTCCGGCGAGGCCCGGAAGCCCTCCAGGTGCGCCTTGGTGGAGGTCCACCGGATCCGCAGCACGTAGACCCCCGCCTCCTCCTCACACTCCGTCAACTCGTAGTCGACGCAGTACTCGGAGGCGGCGAGGGGAACGGCCGCCCGCCGGTACGCGGCTTCGAACGCGTCCCGGCGGTCGTGACCGATGCGGTAACGGATGTACTCGACTGTGGCCATATCGCCACTGTAGGCACGTCCCCGCCGGTGGTTCTCAGTACTCGTCGTCCGACTCGATCGCGTTGCGGCTCAGCGGGTCGAACTGCGCGAACTCCTCGGACGCGGCGTCCGCGCGCTTCGCCTCGCGCTCGCGGCGGCGGTCGACGGCCGGGCGCGGCGCCTCGAAGCGGTGGTCCTCGCCGCGGCGGCCCAGCATCTCCGCGCCGGAGGCCATGGACGGCTCCCAGTCGAAGACGACGGCGTTCTCGGTGGCGCCGATGACGACGGTGTCGCCCTCGCGGGCGCCGCGCTTGGTGAGCTCCTCCTCGACCCCGAGGCGGTTGAGGCGGTCGGCCAGGTAACCGACGGCCTCGTCGTTGTTGAAGTCGGTCTGCTTGACCCAGCGCTCCGGCTTGGCGCCGGTGACCCGGTAGAGGTCCTCGGTCTCGTCGTAGACGACCGAGAAGCCCGCGTCGTCCACGGCCTTCGGGCGGATGACGATCCGGGTGGACTCCTCGACCGGCTGCGCGGCGCGCGCCTCGGCGACGATCCCGGCCAGGGCGAAGCTCAGCTCGCGCAGGCCCTTGTGGGCGACCGCGGAGACCTCGAAGACCTGGTAGCCGCGCTCCTCCAGGGTCGGCCGGACCAGGTCGGCCAGGTCCTGGCCGTCGGGGATGTCGACCTTGTTGAGCACGACGATGCGCGGCCGGTCCTCCAGACCGCCGTACTGCTTGAGCTCGTCCTCGATGACGTCCAGGTCGGTGACCGGGTCGCGGTCGGACTCCAGCGTGGCGGTGTCGAGCACGTGGACCAGCACCGAGCAGCGCTCGACATGGCGCAGGAACTCCAGGCCCAGGCCCTTGCCCTGGCTGGCGCCCGGGATCAGGCCCGGCACGTCGGCGATGGTGTAGACGGTGGAACCGGCCGTGACCACGCCCAGGTTCGGGATCAGCGTGGTGAACGGGTAGTCCGCGATCTTCGGCTTGGCGGCGGAGAGCACCGAGATCAGCGAGGACTTGCCGGCGCTCGGGTAGCCGACCAGCGCCACGTCGGCGACGGACTTGAGCTCCAGGAGGATGTCCGCGCTGTCGCCGGGCTCACCCAGCAGCGCGAAGCCGGGCGCCTTGCGGCGCGCCGAGGCCAGCGCGGCGTTGCCGAGGCCGCCGATGCCGCCCGCGGCGGCGACGTAGGTGGTGCCGTGACCGATCAGGTCGGCCAGCACGTTGCCCTTCTTGTCCATGACGACGGTGCCGTCCGGGACGGGGAGCACCAGGTCCTGGCCCTCCGCGCCAGTGCGGTTGCCGCCCGCGCCCGGCTTGCCGTTGCCGGCCTTGCGGTGCGGGGTGTGGTGGTAGTCGAGCAGCGTGGTGACCTGCGGGTCGACCACCAGGGTCACGTTGCCGCCGCGTCCGCCGTTGCCGCCGTCCGGGCCTCCCAGCGGCTTGAACTTCTCGCGGTGAACGGAGGCGCAGCCGTGGCCCCCGTTACCCGCGGCGACATGCAGCTCGACGCGGTCAACGAAGGTGGTCATGATGCGGGCGCCTCTCGGTCGGCGGAAGGGAAGTCGACGTACCACGACGTAACCGTCGGAGCCGTCGGGAATGCTGAAATGCTCAGGTCTTCTCAAACACCAAGGGTGGACCGGAATGTTCCGATCCACCCTCAGTGAGGTACTGCTACGTCCTACGTGTCGTACGTCCTACGTGTCGGCCGAACTGCTCAGGCGACCGGGACGATGTTGACGACCTTGCGGCCGCGACGGGTGCCGAACTCGACGGCACCGGCCTGCAGCGCGAACAGCGTGTCGTCGCCGCCACGGCCGACGCCCGCACCCGGGTGGAAGTGGGTGCCACGCTGGCGGACGAGGATCTCGCCGGCGCTGACGACCTGGCCGCCGTAACGCTTCACGCCCAGGCGCTGGGCGTTCGAGTCACGACCGTTACGGGTAGAGCTTGCGCCCTTCTTGTGAGCCATGGTTCCCCTCGCCCCTTACTTCGCCGAGTCGATGCTGGTCACGCGAAGCGCGGTGTGGCGCTGACGGTGGCCCATGCGCTTCTTGTAGCCGGTCTTGTTCTTGTACTTCTGGATGCGGATCTTCTCGCCCTTGTGGTGGTCGACCACCTCGGCGCGGACCTTCACACCCGCCAGGACCCACGGGTCGCTGGTGACGGCCTCGCCGTCGACGACCAGGATCGTCGAGAGCTCAACGGTCTCGCCGACCTTGGCGTCGACCTTGTCAGCCTCAAAAACATCGCCGACGGCAACCTTGTGCTGCCGTCCGCCGCTACGCACGATCGCGTACACGTTGAACCCTTCTCGATTCGGTCGGAACCTCTGACGCCAGCCGCACCGGTACCAAACGCCCGGGGGCCTCCCCCGGGCGAGAAGGCCCAGGAGGTGTGTGTGCTCAGAAGCGGGCGCGACTCGCTGATTGCAAGCACGCCGAGGGTCAAGACTACGGAAGCCCGGACCCGGGGTCAAACCAGCCCATGGGGGCTCATCCGAGCCGGAACCCGGACGTCTGCGCAGCTCGGGGCCGGTCCGTCTCGATCGCTCGACACGGACCGGCCCCGGGCGTCACGCTCGCTACTCCGCGGCCTGCTCGGTGGCGGGCTCGCCCGCGGCGGCCTTCTTCGACGTGCGCTTGGCCGTCGTCTTCTTGGCGGTCGTCTTGGTCGCCGTCTTCTTCGCGGCGACCTTCTTGGCAGCGGTCTTGCGCGGCGCACGCTTCCGCGCGGGCGGAGCAGCCTCGGCCTCGACCTCCGCCTCGGCGGGCTCGGTCGGGGCGGCCTGCTCCGGCTCCGCGACGGGCGCGGGCGCGGCGGCCGGCTCGCCTGTGATGACCACGACGGCGGGCTCGGCGCCGACCGTCGAAGTCGCCTTGCGCACCGCGCGACGACGGGTGCGGCCACGCGGGGCGGAGGCCTCGATCATGCCCTCGACCATCGCCTCGGCCTCGGCCTGCGCGGCGGCGTCGACCACCTGCGCGGCCTCGGCGGCAACCGGTGCGGCAGCCTCGGTCGCGACCTCGACGACGGCCTCCACCTCGGGCTCGCGGGAGACCAGCTCGATCTCCTCGTGCTCGTGGTCAGCGTGCTCGTGCGCCTCGTGCGTCTCCGCCGGGGTCTCGTCGCCGCCGCGACCGCGACGACGGCGCTTGGAGCCGCCGCCCTCCTCGGCCGGAGCGGTCTCGGACTTGCCGCCGCCGACACCCGGCTTCGGGCCCGCGAAGCCCTTGGGCGCGGGCACGGCCTGCTCCATGTGCACGATCACACCGCGGCCGTTGCAGTGGACGCAGTTCTCGGAGAACGACTCCAACAGCCCCTGGCCGACCCGCTTGCGGGTCATCTGGACCAGGCCCAGCGAGGTCACCTCGGCCACCTGGTGCTTGGTCCGGTCCCGGCCCAGGCACTCCAGCAGACGGCGCAGCACCAGGTCGCGGTTGGACTCCAGCACCATGTCGATGAAGTCGATGACGATGATGCCGCCCAGGTCCCGCAGCCGCAGCTGACGGACGATCTCCTCGGCCGCCTCGATGTTGTTGCGGGTGACGGTCTCCTCGAGGTTGCCGCCCTGGCCGGTGAACTTGCCGGTGTTGACGTCGACGACCACCATCGCCTCGGTCTTGTCGATCACCAGCGAACCGCCGCTCGGCAGCCAGACCTTGCGGTCCAGCGCCTTCATCAGCTGCTCGTCGATCCGGTAGGTCGCGAAGACGTCGACCTCGGAGGTCCACTTCGTCAGACGCGGCGTCAGGTCCGGTGCCACGGACGAGACGTACTCGTGGACGGTGGACCAGGCGTTCTCGCCCTGGACGATGACCTTGGAGAAGTCCTCGTTGAAGATGTCGCGGACGACCCGGACCGTCATGTCCGGCTCGCCGTAGAGCAGCGCGGGGGCGTTGCCGCTGGTGGCCTTCTTCTGGATGTCCTCCCACTGCTGCTGCAGTCGCTGGACATCCCGGGTCAGCTCCTCCTCGGATGCGCCCTCGGCGGCGGTGCGCACGATGACGCCCGCGTCGTCCGGGACGATCTTCTTGAGGATGCTCTTCAGCCGGGCGCGCTCCGTGTCGGGCAGCTTGCGGCTGATGCCGGTCATCGAGCCCTCGGGCACGTAGACCAGGTAGCGGCCGGGCAGCGAGATCTGGCTCGTCAGGCGGGCGCCCTTGTGGCCGATCGGGTCCTTGGAGACCTGGACCAGCACGGACTGCCCGGACTTGAGCACCGACTCGATCCGGCGCGGGCCGTTCTTCAGGCCCAGACCGGAGAAGTTGACCTCACCGGCGTAGAGCACCGCGTTGCGGCCCTTGCCGATGTCGACGAAGGCGGCCTCCATCGACGGCAGTACGTTCTGCACCTTGCCCAGGTACACGTTGCCGACGTACGAGGTGGCCTGCTCCTTGTTGACGTAGTGCTCGACGAGGACGCCGTCCTCCAGCACACCGATCTGGGTGCGCTCGCCGGACTGACGGACCACCATCACGCGCTCGACGGCCTCGCGGCGGGCCAGGAACTCGGCCTCGGTGATGATCGGGACGCGGCGGCGGCCCTGCTCGCGGCCCTCGCGGCGGCGCTGCTTCTTGGCCTCCAGACGGGTCGAGCCCTTGATGGACTGGACCTCGTCCGGGTCGAACGGCGCCTCGGCGGAACGGCGGCGCGGCTCACGGACCTTGACGACGGTGCGCTCCGGGTCGCCCTCGCCGGACTCGGCCTCGGGGCCCGCGTCCCCGCTGCGGCGGCGACGACGGCGGCGGCGACGGCTGGAGGAGGACAGCGCCTCGCCGAGGTCGTCCTCGTCCTCGCCCTCCTCGTCCTCCTGGCCCTCGCCCTCCGCCTCGTCGGCGGCCTGCTCGTTCTCCTCGGCGTCACCACGGCGACGACGGCGACCGCCACGGCGGCGACGGCGGGACGGGCGGCCCTCCTCGCCGTGCTGCTCGGAGTCGGCCTCGTGGTCCTCGGACTCCTCGTCCTCGGCCTCGCGGTCCGACTCGGCGAGCTCCTCGCCCTCGGCGCCCAGCTCGGTGTCCTCGCTGACGACGTAGGCGGGCGCGGTGGAACGACGGCGACGACGGCGACGGCCGACGGACTCGGCGCCCTCCTCGTCCTCCTCCGCGAGCGTGAGCGGCGCGCGGGTGCTGACCTGCTCGAAGACGGCCTGCTCGGTCGGCGCAGCGGGCGCGGCGGGCGCGGTCGCGGGGCGACGCGTGCGACGACGGCCGCCGGTGGCGGCGGCGGTCTCCTCGCCCTCGGCAGCAGCACCCGGACCGGACTCGGCGGCGGACGCAGCGGGCGCGGTGGACGCAGCGTCGGCGACGGGAGCGGCAACCGGGGACTCGGCGCGGCGGCGGGTACGGCGCGCGGGCGCCTCGGGGGCCTCCTCGTCCGGCGCGGCGAAGGCGGCCGGAGGCGCACCGGCACGGCGACCGCCGGCGGCAGCGGCCTCACCCGGGGCGGCAGCCTCGGGCTGCTGGAAGACCGGGGCCTGGAAGATCGCGGTGGCCGGACGCACGGCGCGGCGACGGGCACGCGGGGCGTGCTCCTCGGCTGCGGCGGGCTGCTCGGCAGCGGCGGGGGCGGGCTGGGCGGCGGCGCGCTGCTGGAGCGCGGCGATGCGCCGCTCCAGCTGGCTGCCCGCCTCGACCTTCAGCGTGGCTCCGGCGCGGGACACCAGGTCGGCGACGAGCGCCTCCAGCTGCACACCGGTGACCGCACCGGACTCGACCTGCTGCTCGACCTGGTCCAGCTCGCCGAGCAGGGCCAGGCTGTCGTCGGCCTGCGGCGCGGCGGGAGCCTCAGTGGCCGGGTTCTCCGCCGTCGGGGTCTCGGCGACCGGCTCGGCCTCGGCCTTCTTGCGGGTGCGCCGTGCGCGCTTGCGCGGCTCGGGAGCCTCGGCGGGCTCAGCGGCAGCGGCCCCTGCGACTGCAGGCTCAGCGGCCGGGGCCTCGGCGGCCTGCGTGTCGGGGGTTGGGGCCTCGGCAGTCGGAGTCTCGGCGACCGGCTCGGCCTCGGCCTTCTTGCGGGTGCGCCGTGCGCGCTTGCGCGGCTCGGGAGCCTCGGCGGGCTCAGCAGCGGCGGCAGGTGCCTCCGCGCTCTCCGTGCTCACCGCAGTCTCAGCGGCCTCGGCGACCGGCGGGCCCGCCGGACGGCTGGCGGCGCGGCGACGACGCGGAGCGGCCTTGGGGGCCGCACCCTGCGATTCGCTCGGCTCGTTGTTCTCGGTGTGTTCGTTGTCGTTCTCGGGCATGCGGGCGTTTCTCCCGTCACGCCCCCGGGCACCGCGCCGGATGGGCGGGCGCCGCACGGGGGCTCGCGTATGTCTTTGATGGCGTGCCCGCGGGGGTCGCGAGCTCGCCGAAGCTTCGGGTCGCGCTTTTGTCGACCGGGCCCCGGATGGCTCCCAGGACCCTGGTCGGGCGCCGACGGCGCTGCGTCGCCGTCCGGTCCGCCGCCGCTACGCGTGCTGCGGCTCGGTCGCCTCGGGTGTGAGGGCCAGTGCCGCGTCGCGGTCGGGCGCGAACGGGTCGGTCACCGCGCCGGTCTCCTCGTCGAGCGGCCCCTGCGCCAGCCTGGTCACCCCAGCGGGGACCGGCAGCGCGAGGTCGGCCGTCACACGAAGACCGGTGAGGACGTCGTCGGGTCGGACGGCGGGTGTGGCGTGCCGAACAACCAGGCGCAGTATCGCACAGGCACGGCCTGCGGGGATATCGGTCGTACTTTCCGGTAGTGCGAGTGCACCCGCGTCCACCTGCGGATCCACCACGTCGAGAGAGATCACCGCGCCGCGCGCGTCGAATGTACGCAGACCGTTCTTGGTCTGCCGCTCCACGGTGACCTCGTCCGCCGCCAGGAATGTGGCGACGGCGGCGCGGGCCGTCTCCGGCTCGACGCCGTCGAGGACGAGCCGCCAGCAGGAGGCCTCAAGGCGCTCCATGAAGTCCTTGCCGAGCGCCTCGACCGCGTCGACGACGTCCAGGCCGGGCGGCAGCGACTCGTCCAACTGGCTGCGCAGCAGCTCCGGCTCACGCCGCTCGCTGAGTGCCAGCTCCACGTACTCGGCCTCGCTGGCGGCACCGGTGGGCGCGGCGTTCATAAAGCTGATCTTGGGGTGCGGCGTGAAGCCGGCGGAGTACGCCATCGGGACGGCGGAACGACGCAGGGCGCGCTCGAGGGCTCGCTGGAAGTCGCGGTGGCTGGTGAAGCGGAGGCGACCACGCTTGGTGTAGCGGAGACGGATCCGCTGGACCGCAGGTGCGGGCGGCGGACCGTCGGGCGTGCGGCGTGCCAGTGCGCTCAGTCCTTCGGGAGTAGGGGCATTGTGCGTTTCCAAGGGTACGCGGCTGCGTCAGTCGATGGTTCCGGGCTCGGCCAGCCAGCGCGTGGGCAGATCGATGACGTTTCCCAGGGCGTGCAACTCCGCGTCGTAGTGGAGCAGCGTCAGGCCGTGCTGAGCGGCCGTGGCGACGAGCAGCAGTTCCGTCGTGCCGACCGTGCGCAACGCGCCCGCGTCCAGGAGCCGTTCCTGGATTTCGAGGGCCTGCCGGAACACCTTCTCGGGCATGGGCCACCGGTTGTAGACGGATTCCAGACCCGAGCGCAGCGACGCGAACTCCTCACGTGAGCGTGCTCCGCGGAGCACCTCCAGCGTGGTGACCTCGCAGATGCCGATCCGGCCGGAGGCGATCTGCTCCCGCCACCTCTCGATCACATCCGGGCGCATCATCCGGCCCACAGCGGAGGCATCGATCAGGAAGCCACCTGCTCCGGGCACGTCCGGGCACCTCCCCCGGCATGCATGGACGCGTCGAACGCGCCGGCCTCGTAGAGCCGAATCATCTGCTCCAGCGCCCGCTCACGCCTGGCCCGCGCCCCCACCTCGCGGAGCGCGGCATTGACGGTGTCCTTCTTGGTCCTGGTGCCGAGCGCCTCCGCTGCGAACGCCAGCGCCTCGTCATCCAGGTCGATCAGGGTTTTCGCCACGCTGTTCAGCATATTCCAACGGAGGCACTGCAGAAACATTTCCTCGGGCCCGATAGGTGCGCATCTTCGCCCGACTCCCACATACGGCCATGCTGCACCACCGGCCGCGCCCAGCCGGAGAACGGTCGTAGTAGAGCCAGCGGCAGTCCTCCGCCGCACAGGCCTTGAGCCGGAGCCAGTCCTTGCCGGAGGCCGCGATCGCAGCGGCGACCTGGGCGAACAGCAGTTCCGTGGGCGGGAGTCCGGGCGCAGGAACGAACTCCATGCTGCCGTCCAGGCGAGGCGCCAGCACCAGAGGGATAGCTGCGAGCTGCCAAATGAATATATCGAGTGAGCCAGCTGGTATATCCAGCCCCGCGTGCGCCATCCCCGCTTCACGCAGTCGCTCACGGAAGTCACGGACCCGCTCGACGTCGACGCCCTCCCCCACGAACGCCTCCAGCGCGTCCTCGCCCGTCTCCACGTCGAGCGTGTTGACGAGCTCCTGCACGAGCCGCAGTGGCCCCGGGGCGTCTCCCATGCTTGCGATGTTACCGATTGTGCGGCAGCATCCAGCAACGCCAGCAGTTACCCATAGACGGTATTAACAGGTAACGGAGACACGACATGATCGGCACCCTGCGGGCCTTCGCCCTCGACTGTCCCGAACCGCTCGCCCTGGCCGCCTTCTACGCCGAACTGGTCGGCGGAAAGGTCGACGCCGAGGACCACGAATGGGTGGAGCTCGTCGGCGACCACGGCACCAAACTCGCGTTCCAGCTGGTGGAGGACTTCCGCGCGCCCGCGTGGCCCGCTCAGGACGTCCCCCAGCAAGCACACATCGACATCGGCGTCACCGACATCGACGCCGCCCACACCCAGGTACTGGCCCTCGGCGCGACGCTGCTGGAGGACTGGGGCGGCACCAAGTCCTGGCGTGTGTACGCGGACCCGGTCGGCCACCCGTTCTGCCTCTGCGCCTGCTGAAGGACGCGACGAGGCCCGCCGATCCCTGATCGGCGGGCCTCGTTCGGCTCTGCGGTGGTGCGGTGGTACGACGCTGAGCGGCTAGCTGTTGACGACCGTCAGCGGCAGCAGCTTCTTGCCCGTCGGGCCGATCTGGATCTGGGTGTCGAGCTGAGGACAGACCCCGCAGTCGAAGCACGGGGTCCAGCGACAGTCGTCGACCTCGACCTCCTCCAGGGAGTCCTGCCAGTCCTCCCAGAGCCAGTCCTTGTCGAGGCCGGAGTCCAGGTGGTCCCAGGGCAGGACCTCCTCGTACTGGCGCTCGCGGGTGGTGTACCAGGCGACGTCGACGCCGGTGTCGGCCAGGGCCTTCTCGGCGCAGCGCATCCAGCGCTCGTAGGAGAAGTACTCGCGCCAGCCGTCGAAGCGGCCGCCGTCCTCGTAGACGGCGCGGATGACCGCGCCGATGCGGCGGTCGCCGCGGGAGAGGAGGCCCTCGATCAGGCCCGGCTTGCCGTCGTGGTAGCGGTAGCCGATGTTGCGGCCGTACTTGCGGTCGTTGCGGATCGCGTCGCGCAGCTTGAGCAGGCGCGCGTCGGTCTCCTCGACGCCCAGCTGCGGAGCCCACTGGAACGGCGTGTGCGGCTTGGGCACGAAGCCGCCGATGGAGACGGTGCAGCGGATGTCGTTGGTGCCGGTGACCTCGCGGCCCTTGGCGATGACGTTCTTCGCCATCTCGGCGATCTGCAGCACGTCCTCGTCGGTCTCGGTCGGCAGACCGGCCATGAAGTAGAGCTTCACCTGGCGCCAGCCGTTGCCGTACGCGGTGGCGACCGTGCGGATGAGGTCCTCCTCGGACACCATCTTGTTGATCACCTTGCGCAGCCGCTCACTGCCGCCCTCGGGGGCGAAGGTCAGACCGGAGCGGCGGCCGTTGCGGGAGAGCTCGTTGGCCAGGTCGATGTTGAACGCGTCGACGCGGGTGGACGGCAGCGAGAGGCCCACCTTGTCCGCCTCGTAGCGGTCGGCCAGGCCCTTGGCGACGTCGGCGATCTCGGTGTGGTCGGCGGAGGAGAGCGAGAGCAGGCCGACCTCCTCGAAGCCGGTGGCCTTGAGGCCGCGCTCGACCATCTCGCCGATGCCGGTGATGGAGCGCTCGCGCACCGGGCGGGTGATCATGCCCGCCTGGCAGAAGCGGCAGCCGCGGGTGCAGCCGCGGAAGATCTCGACCGACATCCGCTCGTGGACGGTCTCCGCCAGCGGGACCAGCGGCTGCTTCGGGTAGGGCCACTCGTCGAGGTCCATCACGGTGTGCTTGGACACCCGCCACGGCACGCCCGACTGGTTCGGCACGACGCGGGCGATCCGGCCGTCGGCCAGGTACTCGACGTCGTAGAACTTGGGGATGTAGAACCCGCCGGTGCGGGCCAGGCGCAGCAGGACCTCGTCACGGCCGCCGGGGCGGCCTTCGGCCTTCCAGGCGCGGATGATCTCGGTCATGTCGAGCACGGCCTGCTCGCCGTCACCGACCACGGCCGCGTCGAGGAAATCGGCGATCGGCTCCGGGTTGAACGCGGCGTGGCCGCCGGCCAGGACGATCGGGTCCTCGTCGGTGCGGTCCGCCGCCAGCAGCGGGATGCCGGCCAGGTCGAGGGCGGTGAGCATGTTGGTGTAGCCGAGCTCGGTGGAGAAGCTCAGGCCGAAGACGTCGAAGGCCTTGACCGGGCGGTGCGCGTCGACGGTGAACTGGGGCACGCCGTGCTCACGCATCAGCGCCTCCAGGTCCGGCCAGACGCTGTAGGTGCGCTCGGCCAGGACCCCCTCGCGCTCGTTGAGCACCTCGTAGAGGATCATGACGCCCTGGTTGGGCAGGCCCACCTCGTAGGCGTCGGGGTACATCAACGCCCAGCGGACGTCGCACGCGTCCCAGTCCTTGACAGTGGAGTTGAGTTCTCCACCGACGTACTGGATCGGCTTCTGGACGTGCGGGAGGAGGGCCTCCAGGCGCGGGAAGACCGACTCGACAGACGACATAGAGGCAGGACTTTCGTGAGAGCACCGGGGTGACCCTCAAGGTTACCGCAGGGCCTAAGGTAGGTGATTCGACCCGAATGTCCGGCCCAGTGAGAACCAGTGAGAAAGAGCGCTTCGTGCCCATACCCAAGGCGGAACTGCACCTGCACATCGAGGGCACACTGGAGCCCGAACTCGCCTTCGCACTGGCGCACCGGAACGGGGTCGACCTCCCCTACTCCTCCCCGGAGCAGCTGCGCGCCGCCTACGCCTTCGACGACCTGCAGTCCTTCCTGGACCTCTACTACCAGCTGATGGACGTGCTGCGGACCGAGGACGACTTCACCGAGCTGGCGGAGGCGTACCTGACGCGGGCGGCGGCGGCCGGGGTGCGGCACGCGGAGATCTTCTTCGACCCGCAGGCGCACACCGCGCGTGGCGTGGAGCTGGACGACGTGGTGCGCGGGCTGGACCGGGCACTGTCGCGGGCCGGCGAGCGGCACGGCATCAGCACCCGGCTGATCATGTGCTTCCTGCGGGACCTGCCGCAGGAGTCGGCGCTGGCCACGTTCGAGGCGGCCCGTCCGTGGTTCGGCCGGGCGATCACCGGTGTCGGGCTGGACTCGGCGGAGGTGGGCCACCCGCCGGCGAAGTTCGCCGACGTCTACGCCCTGGCCCGGGAGGCCGGTCTGCACCTGGTCGCCCACGCGGGCGAGGAGGGCGGCCCGGAATACGTGCGCGAGGCGCTGGACGTGCTGGGCGTGGAGCGGATCGACCACGGCATCCGCTCGATGGAGGATCCGGAGCTGGTCAAGGAGCTGGTGGCGCGGCGGATCCCGCTGACGGTCTGCCCGTTCTCGAACGTCCGGTTGCGCTGTGTGGACACACTGGCGGACCACCCGCTCCCGGCGATGCTGGAGGCCGGGCTGGTGGCGACGGTGAACTCGGACGACCCCGCCTACTTCGGCGGCTATGTGGACGAGAACTTCGCCGGGGTGGAGACGGCGCTGGGACTGACGGGGGATCAGCTGCGGCTGCTGGCGCGGAACTCGTTCGAGGCGTCGTTCCTGGAGGACGACGAGGAGCGGCGTGCGGCGCTGCTGGCCGAGGTCGACGCGTACCGGTTCCCCGCGCGGGGCTGAGCGCCCGCCCCGCGCAAGGCGCGGAGCGGGCGGGCGCGGAGCGGGCGGGCGTCCTCAGTCGTTGAGGCGGGCTCGCTTCTCCGGTTCGGACTGGCGGACCGTCGACGGCTGTGTCGTGATGGTCGTCCAGGCGTGGGTGCAGGAGACCGCGGTCGACCCGGTGGCGAAGTCGCAGGTGGTCGCATAGACCGTGCCGGTCGTGCTGATCGCGTCCACGAGGATCGTGTGGCCCTGGTCGGCCACGGCCACGCCACACGCCGAGGCACCCGTAGGCAGCGCCTGAAGGGTGGTCCAGGTGGTTGCGCCCGCGGGCATGGGGTTGACCTTCGCCGAGCCCACGTCGACGTGGCCGGGAGAGCCCTTGACCACGCCGGTGTAGAGGTAGTCGCCGTGAACCACCGAGTCGATGGTCAAGCAGGGACCCGCGGCACCGGTGGCTCCGGTCGCGCCGGTGGCACCCGCCGTACCAGGAGCACCGGTCGCGCCCGTGGCACTGGCCGTACCAGGAGCACCGGTCGCGCCCGTGGCACCGGCCGTACCAGGAGCACCCGTCGCACCCGTGGCACCCGCCGTACCCGGAGCACCCGTCGCACCCGTGGCACCCGTGGCACCCGCCGTACCCGGAGCACCCGTCGCACCCGTGGCACCCGTGGCACCCGCCGTACCCGGAGCACCCGTCGCACCGGTGGCGCCGGTCGCACCTTTAGCGCCCGTCGCCCCCTTGGCGCCCTTGGCGCCCGGAGGGCCCTTGGGGCCGCGGGGGCCGGGCGGGCACTTGCAGTGTTTGTGGTGGTCGTCGTCGCACTTGGGGGGCTTCGGCGGCTTGCCCCAGTCCGGGGTGACCGGCGTTGCCGCGTGGGACGCCGGCTTGACCGGCGCGGGGGCCGGGACCGGGTTCCTCAATGCCGCCGAGGTGTGCGTGGCGGCGAGGTCCGCGGCCATCGCCGTCACCTGCGGTGTGAGCAGCGCACCCGTGAGGGCGGCGACGCCGCCGACGCTCATGGCCACACGGGCGAATGTCCGCGGTACCGGTCTAGAGCCTCTGTGATCCGAATTCACTTCTGCCTCACACGTCATTGGTTCCGTTGTGTCGAGGCGTCAGATCCCACGCCCGAGGCGTCCTTACCACTATCGGATCGTCGTACAACTCGGTCAGCGTACAAGCACCAGCCGAAGGGCCGTCAGTTGGTTGAATCGGCGACAGGCAGCTCGCTGACGAACCAGCCGAGGTTGGCGCGGACCCTGTCCCCCTGCGGGTTGCCACGCAGCGCTCGGACGCCTGCCTGGAGGGCCTCCTCGTGGCGGCCGGAGTTGCCCAGGCAAACGGAGAGGAAATCCCAGGGCGCCCAACCGTGGTCCCGGCCCCGGACGAAGCCCTCGGTCGGCCGGGCCTGCGCCACGCTCGCGGCGCTGAAGAACGGGACCGCGCGCGCCCACTCGCCCTGCTCGTAGGGGATCATCCCGGCGACCATCCACGCCTCGGGACGGGTCGGGTCGAGCAGGATCGCCTGGACGGCCGTCTCCGCGCCCTCCCCGCTCCTGCCGATCGCGTGGAGGCACTCCGCCCGCGACAGCAGCGCGAAGTAGCGCTCCCAGGCCGGCTGCGGCACGTCCAGCACCTCCGCGTAGGCGTGGGCCGCCTCCTCGTGGCGGTCGGCGTCGCGCAACTCGTTGGCGCGGTAGTAGAGCGTGCGCGGCGAACGGTCGCCCTCGGCGTAGAGCTTCTCCAGGATCCGCAGATTGCGGCCCTCGTCCTGCGCGGCCTGCGCCGCGGTGCGGCGGTGCTCGACGACGAGCTGCGATTCCTCGCGGGTCCGCACCCCGGTGATGTCCACCACCTCGTGGATCGCCCCCGCCCAGCGCAGTCCGGCGGAGCGGCGCAGCACCCGCTCGCGCAGCGTGGTGAAGGTGGGCGCGTCGGTCTGCTCGTCGAAGCCGCAGTGGTACGGGGAGATCAGCGCGTCGACGCGGTCTCCGTCGAGAGCGGCCAGGACGCGGCTGAAGGCCTGCTGCGCAGCGGGCGGGACGCGGTCGTCGGCGTCGAGCCAGACGACCCAGTCGCCGGTGCAGGCGTCGAGGCTGGCGTTGCGGGCGGCGGCGAAGTCGTCGGTCCAGGGCACGTGCAGAACGACCGCGCCCGCTGCGGCGGCGAGCTCCGGGGTGCCGTCGGTGCTGCCGGTGTCGGCAACGACCAGCTCGTCGCAGAAGGCGGAGGCGTCGGCGAGGACGGCGCCGATCGACTCCGCCTCGTCCTTCACGATCATCGAAAGCGATACGTGGGCCACGCGACCGATTCTCTGCCGCCCGCGCCGCCAGAACGACGAGGCGAGGCAGGGTGTCCGGCCCGGTTCCCCCGCTTGCACTACGCAGGAGCGCCGCGTCCGTCGGACGGACGCGGCGCTCCTGGGCAGACGGGCGGACGGGGCAGACGGGGCAGACGGGGCAGACGGGGCGTCAGCCCGCCATCGAGCGCTGCATCTTCACCGACTGCAGGATCCCGATGCCGATCCAGATCGCGAACATCGACGAGCCGCCGTAGCTGACGAACGGCAGCGGGATACCGGCGACCGGCATGATGCCGAGGGTCATCCCGATGTTCTCGAAGCCCTGGAAGGCGAACCAGGTGACCACGCCGGCGGAGAGCACCGTGCTGTAGAGGTCGGGCGCCTCGCGGGCGATGCGGAAGCCGCGCCAGATGATGATGCCCAGCAGCACGATGATCAGCATGCCGCCGACGAAGCCCAACTCCTCACCGGCGACGGTGAAGACGAAGTCGGTCTGCTGCTCCGGCACGAACTGGCCCGTGGTCTGGGTGCCGTGGAAGAGGCCCTGCCCGGTCAGGCCGCCGGAACCGATGGCGATACGGGCCTGCGCGGTGTTGTAGCCGACGCCCGACGGGTCGAGGGTCGGGTCGGCGAAGGCCGCGAAGCGCGCGATCTGGTACTGCTTCAGCAGGTGCAGCTGGACGACCGCGAAGGCGCCCAGCGCACCGCCGGCGGTCAGCCCGAGCAGCCAGCGGCCGGGCGCGCCGGAGGCGAGCAGCAGGCCGAGGATGATGACGACCATGACCATGGTCGAGCCCAGGTCCGGCATCATCATGACGATCGCTATCGGGACCATGGCCAGGCTCAGCGCCCGCAGGATCGAGCGGCCGTCGGGCTGTTGCAGCTCGCCCGCGTCGACGCGTGCCGACAGTATCGTCGCCACGATCAGTATGATCGCGATCTTGCAGAACTCGGACGGCTGCACGGAGAAGCCGCCGCCGAGCACGATCCACGAGTGCGCGCCGTTGACGGTCGAGCCCAGCGGGCTGAGTACGGCCAGCACGCCGAGGATCGACAGGCCGTAGATGAACGGCACTGCGGTGCGCAGCCGGTGGTGGCCGAGCAGCACGACACCGACGCAGAGCGCCACGCCGATGCCCGTGTTGAGCAGGTGGCGGACCAGGAAGTACTGCGGGTCGCCCTGGTTGATGTCGCTGCGGTCGCGGGTGGCCGACCAGACCAGCAGCGAGCCGACGCCCGAGAGCGCCAGCGCCGCCAGCACCAGTGGCCAGTCCATCCGCCGCAGCGGCGAGTCGCGCTCGACCAGCCGCCGCACGCCCTCCTTGCGCGGGGTGTAGCGCGGCGCGGTCCAACTCGTGCTGCTCAGGCCTCCCATCCGTCCGCCCTCCGCTCGGGCGCCAGCGCCGCGACGTCGAGGGCGGGCAGGAGCGGCGCCTTGGAGCCGGTGGCCGGGAGGACCGCCGGGACCGCCGGGGTGACGTAGCCCGGCTGGCCGGGGACGGTGCCGTTCAGGGTGGCGCCGTTCGGCAGCGTGTAGGAGACCGGGCTGGTGACCGTGCCGTCCGGATGGAAGGACGGCAGCTGGGTGTCACCCGCCGGGGTGATCGCCTTGCTCGGGTCGATCGTGTTGTTCGCCTGGATGCCGTAGAGCGCGTTGTAGATGTTGCGCACGGCCGGACCGGCGCCGCCCGACCCGGTACCACCCTGGGAGATCGTCATCACGATCGCGTAGTCCTTGGTGTACGTGTCGAACCAGGACGTGGTCTGCTTGCCGACGACCTCGGCGGTACCGGTCTTGGCGTGCAGCTGGATCTTGTCCTGCGGCCAGCCCTGGAACTTCCACGCCGCCGTACCGCTGGTGACGACGTTGGCGGTGGCCTGGTCGATGTAGGAGATCATCTGCGGGGTGTCCGGCAGATGGCCCTGGACGACCGGCTTGATCTGCTGCACGACCTTGCCGCCCGGAGACACTATGGCCTTGGCCAGCTGCGGCTGGTAGATCGTGCCGCCGTTGGCCAGCGCCGAGTAGATGCGGGCCATCTGGATCGGGGTGACCAGCGTGTCACCCTGGCCGATCGCGTAGTTGACCTCGTCACCGGCTCGCAGCGTGGCGAAGTCGGCGCAGTCCTCGGTGGCGACCGCCTTGAGGTACGGATCGGTCTCGGTCTTGGCCTGCTGGCACCAGATGCCCTTCATCTCGTCGTAGTACGTCTGGTGCCAGGCGCGGTCCGGGACTCGGCCGGTGACCTCGCCCGGCAGGTCGATGCCGGTGGTCGTGCCGAGGCCGAACTGGTGGGCGGTCTTGTACAGCCAGTCCTTGGGGTTGGTCGGCTTGGTGCCGCCGTCCTTCAGCCACTGCTGGTAGGCGATGTTGTAGAAGACCGTGTCGCAGGAGACCTCGAGCGCCTTCGAGAGGTTGATCATGCCGTAGTTCTCGCCCTCGAAGTTCTTGAACACCCGGCCGCCGATGGTCATCGACGAGGTGCAGGGGAACGTCGAGTCGAAGCCGTAGCCCGCGTTGAGCGCGCCGGTGGTGCTTATCACCTTGAACGTCGAGCCGGGTGCGCTCTGGCCCTGGATCGCCCGGTTCAGCAGCGGGAAGTCGGAGCTCGTGCTGTTCAGCGCCGCGTAGTCGGCAGCGGAGATGCCGCCGGTCCAGATGTTGGGGTTGTAGGTCGGAGCGCTGGCCATCGCGACGATCTGGCCGGTGTGGACGTTCTCCACCACGACCGCACCCGAGTCGGCCTTGAAGTACTCGTTGCTGACCGGGTCCCAGGTCTTGCGCAGGGTCAGCAGGGCCTGGTTGAGCTGCTGCTCGGCGATCCCCTGGATCCGGGCGTCGATGCTGGTGACCACGTCGTCGCCGGGGACGGCGGGGGTGCCGCCGGCGGTGCCCTGGACCCGGCCGAGGTTGTCGACCTCCAGGTTGGTGGCGCCGTCGGTGCCGCGCAGCGCCTTGTCGTACTGGTACTCGAGTCCGGCGCGGCCCGCGGTGTCGGAGGGCGCGAGCGTGGACTTACCGCTGGCGTCGGTGGCGGCGTTGATCTCGTCCTGGGTCACCGGGGAGAGATAACCCAGTATCTGCGCCGCGTTGGCGCCGTCCGGACCCGGGTAGTAGCGGACCGCGGTCGGGCTGGCGGTGACGCCGGGGAAGTCCTCCTGGCGCTCCATGATCTGCATGGCCTGCTGCGTGGTCGCCGTCTCGGTGACCGGGATCGGCTGGTACGGCGAGCCGTTCCAGCACGGGGCGGGCGTCTGCGCGTCGCAGAGCCGGACCCTGTCGTGCATCTGCTGGTAGGTCATGCCGAGCACCTGGCCGAGCCGGGTCAGCACGGCGACGCCGCCGTCCTTCTGCTGCATCAGCACGGTACGACTGACGGTGACCACCAGCTTGGTGGTGTTGTCGGCCAGCGGCACGCCCATGTCGTCGAGGATCTCGCCGCGCACCGCGGGGTCGACGACGGTGCGGATGTGGTTGGACGAGGCCTGCGCCACGTAGGACGCGCCGTCGCGGATCTGCAGGAACCAGAGCCGCCCGCCCAGGGTGCCGAGCATCGAGAGGACCAGCACCTGGAGCACCAGCAGGCGGCCGGTGACTCTCCGGGTCCGACCCGTCTCCGGGATGTTCCCCACGAGTTCCCCTCCTTACTTCTGCCTGGCTGCCGCCGTGTCCCGCGCGGGAGGGCGACGGTGTCTCAGTTCTCGGCGGCGCTCACTTGGCGCCGCTCTTGGCGGTGCGGCTGAACCTGCTGCCGCTGCCGCTCTTGGCGGACTTGGACGACGGGTTGCCGAAGCCGGGCACCGTGCCCAGGCCGGCCGCGCCGCCGGTACGCGTACCGCGGTCGCCGAAGAAGGTGCCGCGGCGGTTGACGCCGATGCGGCGCGGCTTCGGCGTCCCGCCGCGGCTCTGCCCGTCGGCCGTCGGGTCGCTGACGGTGCGCCGGGCCAGCGCCATGACGGCGGGGACGACGAACGGGGCCAGCAGCACGTCGTAGACGACCGAGGAGATCAGCAGGCCGGTGAGGCCCACGTGCCGGGCGGCGGTGTCGCCGACCAGCGCGCCGACGCCCGCGTAGAGCACGGTCGCGCCGAACGCGGCGACCGCGACGACCGCCAACGGGCGGGTGACCGAGCGCAGGTGGCCGGTCTCCGGTCGCATCAGCCCGGCGGCGTAGCCGACCAGGCAGAGCACCAGCGCGTAGCGGCCGACCGCGTGGTCGGACGGCGGCGCGAGGTCCGCGAAGAGCCCGGCGAAGAAGCCGACCAGGCAGCCGGTGACGTGGCCGTAGACCAGCGCCAGACCGATCACGACGAGCAGCAGCAGGTCCGGCACCGCGCCGGGCAGGCCGAGCCGGGCCAGGATGCTGACCTGGACGACGACCGCGAGCACCACGAGGGCCGCGGAGAGCAGGGCGCGTTGGAACCACATGGCGTCAGTTCTTCTTCCCGGCGTGAGCGGACGTGGTCGCAGACGGGGCAGGCGCGGACGGGGTCGGGGCCGGCGCGGGCGGAGCCTGCTTGGGCGGCAGCACCGCGTACCGCGGGTCGGTGGGGGGCGGCTGGACCACAACGCCGACCAGGTCGAGCGTGGTGAAGCTGACGAACGGCTGGACCAGCACGGTCTTGGTCAGCTCACCGGGGGTGTTGACGATCTGGGTGACCCTCCCGACCGGGACGCCCGGCACGAAGGGCTTGTCGTCCTCCGAGCCGAAGCTGACCAGCCGGTCGCCGACCTTGACGTTGGCATGGCCGTTGAGCAGCTCGACGCGCATCGGGGCGTCGCCCTCGCCGGTGGCGAAGCCGACCTCGCCGCTGCCCTCCATCCGGGTGCCGACGGTGAAGCGCGGGTCGTCGGCCAGCAGCACGGTGGAGGTGGTGGGCGCGACCGTGGTGACCCGGCCGACCAGGCCGTCGCCGTCGATGACGGTCATGTCGCGCTGGATGCCGTCGTTGCTGCCGATGTCGATCGTGATGGTCCAGGAGAAGTCCTGGCTCGCTCCTATGGCGACGACCTGGGCGGCCTTGATGGTGTACTGACCCGCGCCGGCCTCGCCGAGCAGCTTGGTCATCTCGCCGTTCCGGCCCTTGACCTCGTCGGAGGAGGTCAACTGCTGCTTGAGCAGCTGGTTCTGCTGCTCGAGCGCCCGGATCCGGTCACCCTGGCTGCCGGAGTCGCGCAGCGAGTGGAGACCGTCGGCGATCGGCCGGACCAGCCCGGAGACGCCGCTCTCGACGGGTCCGAAGACCGACGCCGCGGCGGACCGCGGACCGTTCAGCGGTGAGTCGTCACCGCCGCGGATGTCCACGGTGATCAGTGCGAAGGCGACCGCCACCAGCAGGATCAGCAGAAGCCGGCTCTCTCGTGTGTCCCTCACGACTCTCGGCAGGGCCCTTCAGTTCTTCGTGCTCAGTGGCTGGAGATGAAGAAGAGGTGCTGACGCGTCGTCAGCGGCGCGGCTGGGCGTCCAGGACCTGCTGGAGCGCCTCGAACTCCTCGACGCACTTGCCGGAGCCGAGTGCGACGGAGTCCAGCGGGTTCTCCGCGATGAGCACCGGCATGCCGGTCTCACGGCGCAGTCGCTCGTCCAGGTTGCGCAGCAGCGCGCCGCCCCCAGTGAGAACGATGCCGCGGTCCATGATGTCACCGGCGAGTTCCGGCGGGCACTGGTCCAGTGTCGTCTTGACGGCGTCGATGATGGTGGAGACCGGCTCCTCGATCGCCTCGCGCACCTCGGCGGCCGAGATCACCACGGTCTTGGGGAGCCCGCTGACCAGGTCGCGGCCGCGGATCTCGCTGTGCTCCTCCTTGTCCCCCTCGGTGGGGTAGGCGGAGCCGATGGTCATCTTGATCTGCTCGGCGGAGCGCTCACCCAGGAGGAGCGAGTACTCCTTCTTGATGTGCTGGATGATCGCGTTGTCGAGCTCGTCGCCGGCCACCCGGATGGACTGCGCGGTGACGATGCCGCCGAGCGAGATGACGGCGACCTCGGTGGTGCCGCCGCCGATGTCAACGACCATGTTGCCGGTGGCCTCGTGGACCGGCAGCCCGGCGCCGATCGCCGCCGCCATCGGCTCCTCGATGATGTGCACCTGGCGCGCACCGGCCTGGGCCGACGCCTCGATCACCGCGCGGCGCTCGACCCCGGTGATGCCGCTGGGCACGCAGACCACGACCCGCGGACGGGCCAGGTAGCGGCGGCGGTGGATCTTCAGAATGAAGTACCGCAGCATCCGCTCGGTGATCTCGAAGTCGGCGATGACGCCGTCCTTGAGCGGACGGATGGCCACGATGTTGCCGGGCGTGCGCCCGATCATCTTCTTGGCCTCGGCTCCGACGGCGAGGATCCCACCGGTGTTGGTGTTGACCGCCACCACCGACGGTTCGTTGAGGACGATCCCTCGACCCCTGACGTACACCAGCGTGTTGGCCGTGCCGAGGTCGACAGCCATGTCACGACCAATGAACGACATGTTGTTCGCCATGGGGATGAGGGGCCTTCCCGAGCTCGCGGATGAGGGGGCGACGGCGGCACATGGCCGGGCGGATACGCCGACTCACGGGCCATCAGCTAGTGCTACTGCGACCATGAACGAAGCTGCCGTCGAGCAGTCACCATGGTAGCGACGGGACCTTTGTCGCCATTGTCCGTGCAGACGATCGGATATCCCGCCATTGGGACGCCGTGTGTCGAAGTTCGGTTCCGGATGGCTCAAGCAAGTGCCGTACGGATCCGGTGAAGAAGCTGTGCGGTGAGAAAAGTCGAATGTGCCTGGGGCTCAGGCGTGTCGCGGAAAGAAGATCTTGATCTCGCGCTCGGCGGAGTTCTCCGAGTCGGAGGCGTGGATCAGGTTCTCGCGGGTGATGGTCGCGAAGTCGCCCCGGATCGTGCCCGGGCCGGCCTCCAGCGGGTTGGTCTTGCCGGCGAGCAGTCGGATGCCCTCGATGACGCTCTCGCCCTCGACGATCATCGCGACGGACGGGCCGGACGACATGAACTCCATCAGCGGCGCGTAGAACGGCTTGCCGACGTGCTCGGCGTAGTGCTGCTCCAGGGTGGCCGCGTCCAGGGTGCGCAGCTCCATGGCCGCGATCCGCCAGTTCGCCTTGCGCTCGATCCGGGAGACGATCTCGCCGACCAGACCACGGGCCACGGCGTCGGGCTTGAGCAGGACCAGGGTGCGCTGGGACGACGAGGACATGGGACGGCTCCCTGGGTTGCGATGTGATGATCGACACGAACACTACCCGAGCGGTGTGTGATCTTCCGCAGCGGGACTGCCTGTTCCGAGGCTGGGCCGTGACGACGGTTCGACCGGGCAGAGCGGAGGGAAAATCACCCGGCAGAGTGGCCGGTCCCGTCGTGCGTGCGCCTGAATGCAGGGGTGTGCTAGGCGGTTGCGCTCTGGGCCGCCGGGGCCGCCTGGTCCGCTTGGGCCTCGCGGGCGGCCTTGATCGTGTCGATCTTGCGGCCGTAGTGCACGGAGCACCACCACAAGCCCGCGAAGATCACGCCGAGTGCGTACATCATCCCCACAATCGCCCCACTGGCGATCAACGCGATCTGCAGCGCCCACCCGACGGTCACCGCGCCCTTGCGGTTCAGCGCCCCGCAGAGCAGGACGCAGAGCGCCATGGCCGCGCCCGAGACGGACCACAGCGTGCCGCTGGACACATCCGACAGATGCATGGCGACGAGCGCGGCGAAGCCGATGACCATGGCTTCGCTGATGAGGGTGGTGGAGCAGAGCGTACGCACGCGGCAAGCTTAATCGCCGGTCCTGAACGCCTTGCAGCCGGGGAGGTAGCAGCTACCTCAGGGGCGCGGGGAACTGCGCGAGCAACCACCGGCATGCGGATGGCCCTGCTCGTTCGGCCTGCCACCCTGCGTGGGTGGCTTGTCGCGCAGTTCCTCGCGCCCCTGACAGTGCAACCACCGGCGGCAGCCACAGCCCCCGCGCCCTGGATAGTGCAACTACTTGCCGAGCAAGAGGCGGGCCTCGCCGATGGTGATGATGGAGCCGGTGATGAGGACGCCCGCGCCGCCGAGGTCGCCCTCCTCCTCGGCGAGGGTCACCGCGGCGTCGATCGCGTCGTCGAGGCGGGGCTCGACGTGGACGCGGTCGGGGCCGAAGACCTCGACCGCCAGCTCGGTCAGGCGGTCGACGTCCAGCGCGCGATGGGTCGAGTTCCGGGTGACCACGATCTCCGCCAGGACCGGCTCCAGCGCCTCCAGAACGCCGGTGACGTCCTTGTCGCCGCTCGGCGAGAAGACGCCGACCAGGCGGGTGAAGGCGAAGGCTTCGCCGATCGCCTCCGCCGTGGACCGGGCCCCGGCCGGGTTGTGGGCGGCGTCGAGGACGATCGTCGGGCTGCGCCGGACGACCTCCAGCCGGCCGGGCGAGCTGACGTCGACGAACGCGGCGCGGACCTTGTCGATGTCGAGCGGCTGGTCGTGCGCCGCCCCGACGCCGAAGAAGCCCTCGACCGCGGCCAGGGCCAGCGCGGCGTTCTGCGCCTGGTGCGCACCGTGGAGGGGGAGGAAGACCTCCTCGTACTCGTGCCCGCCGATCCCGCGAAGCGTGACCAACTGGCCACCGACCGCGACGTCACGGCGCACCACGCCGAACTCCATGCCCTCGCGGGCGACCGTCGCGTCGATCTCGACCGCGCGACGGAGGATCACCTCGGCGGCGTCCAGCGGCTGCTGGGCGACGACGGCCAGGCCGCCCTTCTTGATGATCCCGGACTTCTCCCCCGCGATCGCCGCGGTGGTGTCACCGAGCTTGTCGGTGTGGTCGAGGGCGATCGGCGTGATCACGGAGACGACCGCGTCGATCACGTTGGTCGCGTCCCAGGTACCCCCTATCCCGACCTCGATGACCGCCGCGTCGACCGGGGCGTCCGCGAAGCAGGCGTAGGCCATCGCGGTGACGACCTCGAAGAAGGACATCGGGTTGGGCTGCTGCGCGTCGACCATGGCGACGTACGGCTTGATGTCCTCGTAGGTCTGGACGAAGAGCTCGGGGCTGATCGGCTGGCCGTCGAGGGAGATGCGCTCGGTGATCGACTCGACGTGCGGGCTGGTGTAGCGGCCGGTGCGCAGCTCGAAGGTGCGCAGCAGCTGCTCGATCATGCGAGCGGTACTGGTCTTGCCATTGGTCCCGGTGATGTGGATGGACGGGTAGGACAGCTGGGGCTGGCCCAGGATGTCCATCAGTGCCTTGATCCGCTCCAGGGACGGGTCGATCTTGGTCTCAGGCCACTTGGCCACCAGTTCCGCGGTTACCGCGGTCAGCTCAGTGTCGCTCACGTCGCAAGTCTACGGAGCGAACGAAGGACCTTGGTCCCTAGTCGTTTGACGGTTGTCTTATGCAAAGTGGGCCAGATGTCCACAGTCATCGACAACGCACCGTATACGGCATTTCACCGGCGTCTTGCGCTGGCCTGCTCAGGCGGGCCACTGCTCGACGGCTACATCCTCAGCATCGTCGGCGTCGCCGTCACCGGCATGCAGCCCGAGCTCGGACTCAGCACGGCGGCCGTCAGCCTGATCGGGGCCTCCGCCCTGATCGGGATGTTCGTGGGGGGCGCAGTCTTCGGGGTGCTGACGGACAAGATCGGCCGCGAGGTGATGTACACCGCCGACCTGCTGGTCATGGTGGTCTGCTCCGTACTCTCGTTCTGGGCGGACCAGGTCTGGCTCATCGTCGCGCTCCGCTTCGTGCTGGGCATGGCGGTCGCAGCCGACTATCCGATCGCCACCTCACTCCTGGCGGAGTGGCTGCCCATCAAGGAACGCGGCAGGCTGCTCGGCAAGCAGATCGTCGCCTGGTACGCGGGCTCCGTGCTGGCGTACGTCGTCGGCTACTTCTTCCAGCAGTTCGGCGGCAACGGCAGCTGGCGCTGGATGCTGGCGAGCTCGGCCGTCCTCTGTCTCTTCTTCCTGGTCATCCGGCGCGGCTCGCCCGAGTCCCCCCTCTGGCTGGCCCAGCACGGGCGCGGCGAGGAGGCCGTCGCCGTGGTCCGCAAGCACCTCGGCCGCGAGGTCACCGTCGCCGAGCTGACGTCCGGTGGGACGGACGAGGCGACGGGTGACGCGACGGGCGAGCGGATCGGCGCAGGCTCGCTGCGGGTCCTGTTCAGCCCCGCCTACCGTCGCCGGACGCTCTTCTGCGGCCTGTTCTTCCTGTGCCAGGTGGCGCCGCTCTTCGCGATGCTGACCTTCGGCCCGGCCATCCTGGGCTCCTTCGGCCTGCCCGGCGGCACCGTGATGGACACCCTCGGCACCGGGCTGATCAGCCTGGTCTTCCTGGTCGGCTGCTACCCGGCGCTGCGCGCCATCGACACGCGCGGCCGGCGGCCCACGATCATCCTGTCCTTCGCTCTGATGATCGTCCCGCTGGTCTTCCTGGGCGTCTGGCCCACCGCCCCGGCGGCGCTGGCGCTGATCGCGCTGTGCTCGTACGCGTTCCTCTGCGGCGGTCCGAACGTGCTGGACTGGACGTATCCGAACGAGCTGTTCCCCACTCAGGTGCGGGCGACTGCCGTCGGTTTCGCGACGTCGGTGAGCCGGATCGGCGCGGCCGTCGGTACGTACCTGCTCCCGCTCTCCCTCAGCGGGCTGGGCATCGGCCCGACCATGCTGATGGCTGCCGCCTTGACCGCCGTGGGCCTGCTGGTCTGCGTGCTGTGGGCGGAGGAGACGAAGGGCGTCGGCCTACAGACGTCGTCCCAGACCCCGGCTGAGCCGGAACTAGTCAACGCGTAAGTAGTTGCACTACCTCAAGGGGCACGGGGAACTGCGCGAGCAACCACCCTGTGCGAATGGCCCTGCTCGCTGAGCGACTCACCACACTGGGTGGCTTGTCGCGCCCACGCGGCGGAGCCGCACATCAGCAGAGCCCCGCGCCCCTAGATAGTGCAACCACCTGCGGCAGCACAAGCACCGCTAGGTGCTGCAACTAGCCCTGGGGAAGCGCCGCCAGCTGGGCGGTCAAGCGCTCGATGTCCTCGCCCGCCTTCGTCAGGCGCCCACGGATCTTCTCCACCGCCGCCGGGGCCGCCTTCGCCACGAAGGCCTCGTTCGACAGCTTCGCGGTCGCCTGCGCCAGCTCCTTCTCCGCTGCGGCGAGGTCCTTGCCGAGCCGCTTGCGCTCGGCCTCGACGTCGATCGCGCCGGAGAGGTCCAGCGCGACCGTCGCGCCCGCGATCGGGAGGGTGGCCGTCGCGTGGAAGCCGTCCTCCGCCGGGGTGAGGCGGGCCAGGGAGCGGAGCGCGCCCTCGTGGGCGACCAGCGGGGTGCCGGCCAACTCCAGCTTGGCTGCCACCTTCTGGCCCGGCTTGAGACCCTGGTCGGCGCGGAAGCGGCGGACCTCGGTGATGACCTGCTGCAGCAGCTCGATCTCCTTCTCCGCCGTCGTGTCGCGGAAGCCGCTGTCGGACGGCCACTCCGCCACAACCACCGACTCCCCGCCGGTCAGCGTCGTCCAGAGCGTCTCCGTCACGAACGGCGTGATCGGGTGGAGCAGACGCAGCGTCACGTCCAGCACCTCGCCGAGCACGCGACGCGTCGCGTCCGCCGCCGGGCCGCCCTCGGCCAGCGTGGACTTGGTGAGCTCGACGTACCAGTCGAAGACCTCGTCCCAGGCGAAGTGGAACAGCGCGTCCGTCAGCTTGGCGAACTGGTAGTCGTCGTAGAGCGCGTCCACCTCGGCGACGGTGGTGTTCAGCCGCGACAGGATCCAGCGGTCCGCCGCGCTCAGCTGCTCCGCGGCCGGGAGCGGGCCCTCGACCGTCGCGCCGTTCATCAGCGCGAAGCGGGTGGCGTTCCAGACCTTGTTGCAGAAGTTGCGCGAGCCCTGGACCCAGTCCTCGCCGATCGGCACGTCCGTGCCGGGGTTGGCGCCGCGCGCCAGCGTGAAGCGGAGCGCGTCCGCGCCGTAGGCGTCCATCCAGTCCAGCGGGTTGACCGCGTTGCCGAAGGACTTCGACATCTTCTTGCCGAACTGGTCGCGGACCATGCCGTGCAGGGCGATGGTGTGGAACGGCGGGGTGCCGTCCATCGCGTAGAGGCCGAACATCATCATCCGGGCGACCCAGAAGAAGAGGATGTCGTACCCGGTGACCAGCACGGACGTCGGGAAGAACTTCTCCAGCGTGGGGGTCTGCTCGGGCCAGCCCAGCGTCGAGAAGGGCCACAGGCCGGAGGAGAACCAGGTGTCGAGGACGTCGGTGTCCTGGTGCCAGCCCTCGCCCGTCGGGGCCTCGTCGTTCGGGCCGACGCAGACGACCTCGCCGTTGGGGCCGTACCAGACCGGGATCCGGTGGCCCCACCACAGCTGACGCGAGATGCACCAGTCGTGCAGGTTGTCGACCCAGGCGAAGTAGCGGGACTCCATCTCCTTCGGGTGGATCTGGACGCTGCCGTCGCGGACCGCGTCACCCGCGGCCTTGGCCAGCGGGGCGACCTTGACCCACCACTGCATGGAGAGGCGCGGCTCGATGGTGGTCTTGCAGCGCGAGCAGTGGCCGACGCTGTGGGTGTAGGGGCGCTTCTCGGCGACGATCCGGCCCTCGGCGCGCAGCGCGCCGACGATCGCGGAGCGGGCCTCGAAGCGGTCCAGGCCGAGGAACGGGCCGTGGACCGTGATCACGCCGTGCTCGTCGAGGACCGCGATGGACGGCAGGCTGTGGCGCTGGCCGATCTCGAAGTCGTTCGGGTCGTGCGCGGGCGTCACCTTCACGGCGCCGGTGCCGAACTCCGGGTCGACGTGGACGTCGGCGACGATCGGGATCCGACGGCCCGTCAGCGGCAGCTCGATCTCGGTGCCGACCATGTGCCTGTAGCGCTCGTCGTCCGGGTGGACGGCCACGGCGGTGTCGCCGAGCATCGTCTCGGCACGCGTGGTGGCGACGACGATGCTGTTCTCGCCCTCGCCGTAGCGGATGGAGACGAGCTCGCCGTCGTCCTCCTGGTACTCCACCTCGATGTCGGAGATCGCGGTGAGGCAGCGCGGGCACCAGTTGATGATGCGCTCGGCGCGGTAGATCAGCTCGTCGTCGTAGAGCCGCTTGAAGATGGTCTGGACGGCCTGCGAGAGGCCCTCGTCCATGGTGAAGCGCTCACGCGACCAGTCCACGCCGTCGCCGAGGCGGCGCATCTGACCGCTGATCTGGCCGCCGGACTCGGCCTTCCACTGCCAGACGCGGTCGACGAAGGCCTCCCGGCCCAGGTCGTGGCGGGACTTGCCCTCCTTGGCGAGCTCGCGCTCGACCACGTTCTGGGTGGCGATACCGGCGTGGTCCATGCCGGGCTGCCAGAGCACCTCGTAGCCCTGCATCCGCTTACGGCGGGTCAGCGAGTCGATGATGGTGTGCTCGAAGGCGTGGCCCAGGTGCAGCGAGCCGGTGACGTTCGGCGGCGGGATGACGATGGTGTACGGCGGCTTCTCGCTCTTCTCGTCCGCCGCGAAGTAACCGCGCTCTACCCAGCGCTCGTAGAGCGGCCCCTCTACCTCGGCCGGCGTGTACTGCGTCGGCAACGTTTCGAGGGCGCTTTCGTCCCCGGTCTGGGCGGGGCGCTGGTTCATGTCGGTCACGACGGCAAGTTTAGGGGGCTGCCGAGCCTGGTCACGAACCGCTGGGAGGTAACGGAGAGCCTCGTTCGTGCGCCGTGGTCCGACCCGTCACACTGGTGTGCTGACATTGGTCGGCCGGCGGGCACAGCCGTGGCGGCACAACGGTGAGGAGCAAAGGTGAGCGAGGACCCGGGCGCGGCGCGTCGGGCGCGGATGGATGCGTTGCGCGCCCAGGAGGCGGCCAGGGCACAGCGGCAGAAGCTGCTGATCTTCGGTGGCGGGGGCCTGGTGGTCCTGGTCGTCGTCGGTCTGGTGCTGTGGCTGACCCTGGGCAACTCGTCCAGCAGCAAGAGCAGCACGGCGAGTGCCGCCAGCAGCGCCGGGTTCTGCGGGAACGTCGCCGCAGGCAGCCCGAACAACAAGCAGTGGCCGAACCCGCCTGCGCTGAGCATCGACACCAAGGCGACGTACACCGCCACCCTGAAGACCTCCTGCGGCGACATCGGCGTCAAGCTGGATGCGCAGCACGCGCCGCAGACGGTCAACAGCTTCGTCTTCCTGGCGCAGCAGGGCTTCTTCGACCACACCAAGTGCCACCGGCTGACGACGGCCGGCATCTACGTGCTGCAGTGCGGCGACCCGACCGGCACCGGCACGGGCGGCCCCGGCTACAAGTTCAACGACGAGTACCTGAGCGACCCGGCGATCCAGGGCGGCACGTACCCGGCGGGCACGCTGGCCATGGCCAACTCCGGTCCGAACACCAACGGTTCGCAGTTCTTCCTGGTCTACAAGGACAGCCAGCTGTCGGCGAACTACACGCCGTTCGGCACCATCACCAGCGGGCTGGACATCCTCGACCACGTCGGCGCCGACGGCAGCGACAACTCCAACGGCCAGGGCGACGGTCATCCCAACGACAACGTCGTGATCAACAGCGTTACGGCGGTCAAGCAGTAACAGCCGGGTGCAGCAAGAAGGGCCCGGGGCGAAACGCCCCGGGCCCTTCTTGCTGTGCCTGTTACGCGCTACGCGCTCTTCTCGCGGCGCTCGCGCTGGCCGCGGATGTCGCGCGGGACCAGCGTCGGGTTCACGTGCTCCAGCACGACCTGCTCGTCGACGACCACGCGGGCGACGTCCTTGCGAGAGGGGACCTCGTACATCACGGACATCAGCACCTCCTCCATGATCGCGCGCAGGCCGCGGGCGCCGGTGGAGCGCTTGATCGCCTGGTCGGCGATGGCCTCCAGGGCCTCGGCGGTGAACTCCAGCTCGACGCCGTCCAGCTCGAACAGCCGCCGGTACTGCTTGACCAGGGCGTTCTTCGGCTCGGTCAGGATCTGCAGCAGTGCCTCGCGGTCCAGGTTGTGGACCGAGGTGATCACCGGCAGACGGCCGATGAACTCGGGGATCATGCCGAACTTGACCAGGTCCTCCGGCATGACCTCGCGGAACATGTCGCTGGAGTCGATCTCGTGCTTGGAGCGGATGGTCGCGCCGAAGCCGATGCCCTTCTTGCCGGCCCGGCCCTCGATGATCCGCTCCAGACCGGAGAAGGCACCGCCCACGATGAACAGCACGTTCGTCGTGTCGATCTGGATGAACTCCTGGTGCGGGTGCTTGCGCCCGCCCTGCGGCGGCACCGAGGCCGTCGTGCCCTCCAGGATCTTCAGCAGCGCCTGCTGCACGCCCTCGCCGGAGACGTCACGCGTGATCGACGGGTTCTCGCTCTTGCGGGCGACCTTGTCGATCTCGTCGATGTAGATGATCCCCGTCTCGGCCTTCTTGACGTCGTAGTCGGCCGCCTGGATCAGCTTGAGCAGGATGTTCTCGACGTCCTCGCCGACGTAACCGGCCTCCGTCAGCGCGGTGGCGTCCGCGATGGCGAACGGGACGTTGAGCATCCGGGCGAGGGTCTGCGCCAGCAGCGTCTTGCCGGAGCCGGTGGGGCCCAGCAGCAGGATGTTGGACTTGGCGAGCTCGATGCCGTCGTCGCGGCCGTGCTTGCCGTTCTCCCCTGCCTGAACGCGCTTGTAGTGGTTGTAGACAGCCACCGAGAGCGACTTCTTGGCCGACTCCTGGCCCACCACGTAGCCGTCGAGGAACTCGTAGATCTCGCGGGGCTTGGGCAGCTCCTCGAAGCGGACCTCCGAGGTCTCCGCCAGCTCCTCCTCGATGATCTCGTTGCACAGGTCGATGCACTCGTCGCAGATGTACACGCCGGGCCCGGCAATGAGCTTCTTCACCTGCTTCTGGCTCTTGCCACAGAACGAGCACTTGAGCAGGTCGCCACCGTCACCGATGCGTGCCACGAGGTGCTTCCCCTTCGCCAACGGCTCCCTGGGGGACGGAGCCTGGTGCTTGGTATCCGACGGTACTCCGCCAGGACCCCCGATTCGCCGTCTTCGGCGGTTCCCACTTCCGCCCTGGGCGAATATCCGGCTCACGACCGGACAACGGAACGACGGAACGATAAGTCGGTACTGACGATGGTGCCAGGCCCTGCCCCCGGCTCCAAGAGCCGGGGGCGGTCTGGCTGCGTGGTACTGGTCTCAGCTACCCGCTGCTGCTCAGTCCTGCAGGGAGTTCTTGCGAGTGGAGACGATCTGGTCGACGAAGCCGTACTGGAGCGCCTCCTCGGCCGTGAGGATCTTGTCGCGCTCGATGTCCTCGCTGATCTCCCGCTGGGTCTTCTTGGAGTGCTTGGCCAGCAGCTCCTCCAGCAGTTCGCGCATGCGCTGGATCTCGTGCGCCTGGATCTCCAGGTCGGAGACCTGGCCGCGGCCGGTCTCGGTGTACGGCTGGTGGATCAGCACGCGGGCGTTCGGCAGCGCCATGCGCTTGCCCGGCGTACCGGCGGCCAGCAGCACGGCGGCGGCCGAGGCGGCCTGGCCCATGCAGACCGTCTGGATGTCGGGCTTCACGAACTGCATCGTGTCGTAGATGGCCGTGAGCGCGGTGAAGGAGCCGCCGGGCGAGTTGATGTACATGGAGATGTCCCGGTCCGGGTCCATCGACTCCAGGCAGAGCAGCTGCGCCATGATGTCGTTCGCCGAGACGTCGTCGACCTGGGAGCCCAGGAAGATCACGCGCTCCTCGAAGAGCTTGGCGTACGGGTCGTACTCACGGATGCCCTGCGAGGTGCGCTCGACGAAGCGCGGAATGATGTAGCGGCCCTCGGCACGCATGTCCTCCATGCGCGCCTTGGCACTGTCGAGGCTGGGGATGTTCATCGGGTCTTCCGTCCTCCGGAACGATGGTCTGTGGTGGTTGGTGCGACCGACGCGGCGCTCAGGCGCCGGTGCCGCCGCCACCGGGGACGTCCGCGGCGCTGTGCATGATGTTGTCGATCAGGCCGTACTCCTTGGCCTCGACCGGCGTGAACCAGCGGTCGCGGTCGGAGTCCTTGGTGATCTGATCCGTCGTCTGACCGCTGTGCTCGGCGATCAGTTCGGCCATCCGGTGCTTGAGGCGGACCAGCTGCTGGGCCTGGATGCGGATGTCCGTCGCGGAGCCGCCGAGGCCCGCCGAGGGCTGGTGCATCAGGATCTCGGCGTTCGGCAGCGCGAAGCGCTTGCCCTTGGCGCCGGCGGTGAGCAGGAACTGGCCCATCGAGGCGGCCATGCCCATCGCGATGGTGACCACGTCGTTCTTGATGTACTGCATGGTGTCGTAGATCGCCATGCCGGCGGTGACCGAGCCGCCCGGAGAGTTGATGTAGAGGAAGATGTCCTTTTCCGGGTCGGCCGCGAGCAGCAGGAGCTGCGCGGTGATCCGGTTGGCGATGTCGTCGTCGACCTGCTGGCCGAGGAAGATGATGCGCTCGTTGAGCAGACGGTTGTAGACCTGGTCCCCCAGTCCGCCACCGCTGATGTCACCGGCGGCACGGGGAGTCACAAGCCCGGGCATCGAGATCTGCGGAATCGTCACGTATCCACCTGCTCGTTGTTGGCACGACAGCTGATCGTCGAAGACAGCCGTCACAGCGTTTCCACCGACCCTAACGCGCGGGACTTGCCTGGCCATCCCTCACACCGACCTGTTCGCTTTGAGCGTCACGTGTGCGGACCAGCGCGTCGCGCTTCGGGCCTCCGGATCGGATACGGCAGGGCCCGGACCGCGCACTGCGGTCCGGGCCCTGCCGGTGTTCGTCAGGTACTGACGTCCAAGGGGGCTCAGGCCTCCTCGGTCTCCTCAGCCTCGACCACGACGGTCTCGACGGCCTCGGAGATCTCGTCGTCGGCGTCCTCGTCGTCCTCGAAGTCGACGACCTCGCCGTTGGTGTCGACGACCTTGGCGGCCTCGACCACGGACGCCAGCGCCTTTCCACGGACGACCTCACCGACGAGCAGCGGCACCTGGCCACCCTGGACGACCTGCTGGGCGAACTCGTCCGGGGTCATGCCGGAACCGGCGGCGCGGCGCAGCAGGTGCTCGGTGAGCTCCTCCTGGCTGACGTTCAGCTCCTCCTTGGCGGCGATCGCGTCGAGGACGAACTGGGTCTTGATGCCCTTCTTGGCCTGCTCGTCGAGCTCGGCGTCGAACTCCTCGGCGGTCTTCTCCTGCAGCTTCAGCCAGGCGTCCATGTCGATGCCCATCTGGGGCAGCTGGTGGTGCTCCAGGTTGTGCTTGCGGGTCTCGATCTCGTCCGCGAGCAGCTTCTCCGGGTACGGCATGTCGACGAGCTCGAGCAGCGCGTCGAGGACCTTCTCCTGGGCCTGGGTGGCCTGGTCGAACTCCTTCATGCGGGCGAGCCGCTTGCGGGAGTCGTCCTTCAGCTCGTCCAGGGTGTCGAACTCGCTGGCCATCTGGGCGAACTCGTCGTCCAGGGCGGGGAGCTCCTTCTCCTGCACCGCGGTGACCGTGACGGTGACCTCGGAGTCCTTGCCCGCGGCGGAACCGCCCTTGAGCTCGGTGGTGAAGGTGGCGGTGCCGCCGGCCTCGAGGCCGATGACGGCCTCGTCGATGCCGTCCAGCAGGCGGCCGGAGCCGATCTCGTAGGTCACGCCGGTGGCGGTGCCGTCCTCGGGCACGTCACCGTCGACCTTGGCCGTAAGGTCCACGACGACGATGTCGCCCTCGGCGGCGGCGCGCTCGACGGCGTTGACCGAGGCGAAGCGCTCGCGGAGCTGCTCCAGGCTCTTCTCGAGGTCCTCGTCGGTGACCTCGATCGCGTCGACGGTGACCTCGATGGTGTCGAACTCGGGGAGCGTGACCTCGGGACGGATGTCCACCTCAGCGGTGAACTTCAGGTCGCCGCCGTCGGCAAGCTTCTCGACGCCCTCGATCTCGGTGATCTCCGGCTGGCCGAGGACGTCGATCTTGCCCTCTTCGACAGCCTGACCGTAGAACTTCGGCAGCGCGTCGTTGACGGCCTCCTCCAGCACGGCACCGCGGCCGAAACGCTGGTCGATGACGCGAGCCGGGATCTTGCCCTTACGGAAACCCGGAACCGTGACCTGCTGGTTGATCTTCTTGTACGCCGCGTCGAGGCTGGGCTTGAGCTCCTCGAAGGGCACCTCGACGGTGAGTCGAACCCGGGTCGGGTTCAGAGTCTCCACGGCGCTCTTCACGGTTGGGTCTCCTTGGGGGCTTTACGGGTCGGTGTGTCCGCCCCGGCCCGCATTCTCGGGCGCGCGGCGAGACGGGTGATGCGTCTTGGTGACTATCGCCCGCCGGGCAGGTGGTTGGTTCGCCTTCGCAGACGCCACCAGCGTCCCATCCTACCGGCTACCACATGCGCCTTCGCCCCGGTGTCGGCGGAGACCATCGCCGCTGCGTTTTCGCAGCTCAGCGGGGGTGGGAAGGAGAATCCCAGAAAATTGGTCGGGGTGACCGGATTCGAACCGACGACCTTCCGCTCCCAAAGCGGACGCGCTACCAAACTGCGCCACACCCCGTACGTCTTTCGCTTGGCGAGACGTAGCGTACATGGTCGACCACGTCGTCCCGAGCGATTTACCGCGCACCGCGGCGCGGGTCTTCGCGGGGGCCGTTCCGCAGGTCGCCGCGCATGTCGTTGCGCAGGTCGTTGCGCATGTCGTTGCGCAGGTCGTTGCGCATGTCGTTGCGCATGCCGTCGTCCATGTCGCGGAAAGGGTCGTCGCGCATGTCGTCGATCAAGTGGTGTGCATGGGCCGCCCCGCGTCCGCTACCCTGTTCCCCGAACGGCACTCGCGGGCGTAGCTCAATGGTAGAGCCCTAGTCTTCCAAACTAGCTACGCGGGTTCGATTCCCGTCGCCCGCTCCAACGCCGAAGGCCCAGGCCAGGGACATGCTCCCCGGTCTGGGCCTTCCGCTTTGAGGGGACGATCCCGTCGCACGAGGAAGGCCGAGGCGCATGGCGAATGGCTGGATGCCGCCCGAGGAGTACGTCCGGACGCTGCCAAAGCAGACCGGGTACGCGTGTCTCTACTTCACCGACGAGCACGGCAACCCGCTCCAACTGCGGTCCGTGCACGCCGAACACGCCGAGATGTGGCAGTGGTTCGGTGGCAACCTGGATGCGGGCGAGACGCCATGGGCGGCGGCTGTCCGGGAGTGCCGGGAGGAGACCGGGCTCGACTTCCGGGGCGAACCGCGGCTGCTGCTCACGCACTTCGTCACGCCGCGGGCCACCTGGCCCTGCCCGCACGTCGGCTTCGTCTTCGACGGAGGGACGCTCACCGCACGCGAGCTGGCGGCCATCACGCTCGATCCCGCCGAGCACGGCGAGTGGGCCGTGCGCTCACCGGAGGCGTGGCGCGACGACATGGACGACTCGACCTACCGCCGCCTCGCCGCCGCCGTCGAGGCGCGCCGCACCGGGGTCGCCGGGTACCTGGAAACCCTTAACCGTAGCGGCGATTGAGCGCACTCAGGGGTTCGCCACGGCGCGGAAGCGTTCGAGGAGGACGAGGGTGGCGTTGTCCACCGTGAAGGCCGGGTCGTCCCGTTCGGCGACGCACTTCGGACTCAGCCAGAACTCCGTGTGGTCCGCGCGCCATTCGGCGATCGAGGTGAAGCCCTCGCCCTCGTCGACGCAGTGCGCCAGGTCCACCTCGCCGAGCGGCACGACGCGGACCTCCGTGGTCTCCAGCACCGCCACCCGCCGACCGTCCGAGTCCACCACGGCGCCGCGCCTGCCGACGACCGGAAGCTCCTCGCCCGGCCGGTAGTCGGCGAAGAGCGAGGTCGTGGAGGTCTTGCTGCCGTCGAGAACCGCCGCGACCAGGCGGTCGCGGAGCGGACCGGGGAAGGCGAACTCGACGATCGGCAGCGTCATTTGGGACCGAGCCACGTGCGGCCTGGTCACTTGACGATGCTGTTGACCGTGTTGGCGATCTGGTCGAGGAAGCTCTGGATGGGCGTCGCCGCCGACGTCTTCGCCAGGAAGAACCCGAAGAGTATGGCCAGGATCGTGTACCCCATCTTCATCGACTTGTTCCTGATGAAGACGACGAGCAGGATGCCCAATAGGACAACGGCGGAGATGGAGAAGGTTGTCACGGGCCCCTACTTCCTCGATCGAGCGTGACAGCAACGGCTGTTACGGCTGAGGGACGCTCGACAGCCGGGGACACGCGCCGTGATCACGACACCACCCCCTGCGCACGATCGCCCGCTTAGTCAGTCTCTCCGGATCAACGCGCTCCGTAAAGCACTTCTGGCTCACACCCACCCCGAGGGTTCCATATCAGCCGAGAATGTCCGAAGATCGTGTGATGGATGGTACAAGTGAGGCCGTTGATAAGGCCATTCGGCCCAGGTCCACCACGTGAACGCCTCGCGCAGCACCTGTGCGCCGCCCGTGCGCCCCGCCTGAACCGTCAGCCGTGCGGCGTCCGCGGGGCCCGCAGCATCACCCCGGCGTCATTCGCGCCAGAGCAGCAGCAGTGCCCGGTCGTCGCTGCGGTCCTTGGCGACCGCCTCGATCAGGCGCCAGGCGCAGCCGGAGAAGGTCGTGGCCAGCAGGCGGTCGGCCTCGCCCATCAGTCGGTCCATACCGTCCGTCAGGTCCCGTCCCGGGGCTTCGACCATGCCGTCCGTGCAGAGCATCAGCACGTCGCCGCGGCCCAGTACGCCGCGGACGCCCTCGAACTTGGCGCCGTCGTAGATGCCGAGCAGCGGGCCCTCGGCCTCCTTGGTCTCCCAGCGGCCCAGGCCGCTGCGCCGCTGCATCCCCGGGAGGTGACCGGCCGACAGCAGCTCGAATTCGCCGGTGTCCAGGTCCAGCACCAGGTGGACGGCGCTGGCGAAGCCCTCCTCCCAGCCCTGGCGCAGCAGGTAGCCGTTGGCGGCCGGGAGGAAGTCGTGCGGCGGCAGCGAGCCCACCAGTCCGCCGAACGCTCCGGAGAGCAGCAGTGCCCGCGAGCCTGCGTCCATGCCCTTGCCGGAGACGTCGGCGAGCACCACCTCCAGCACGCGCTTGCCGTCGCCGGTGCGCGCGGCGACCACGAAGTCGCCCGAGAACGACTGCCCGCCGGCCGGACGCAGCGCCATCTCCGCGTGCCAGCCGTCCGGCAGCGCCGGGATCCGGCTCTGCACCTTGAGCCGCTCACGCAGGTCGAAGAGCATCGACCCACCGCGCCGCCACGGCACGCCGACCCGGGCCCGGAACTGGGCCAGCAGCAGCCCGACCGCGCCCACCGCGCCCACCACCAGCACGCAGCCGGGCGTGACCCGGCCCGGCCCGGCGTCGTAGGGGCCGAGGACGACGGACTCGACGGCGAGGGCGGCGGCCGCCGCGGAGTAGAGCAGCACCAGGCTGCTGGGCCGCAGCAGCAGCGCGCCGGAGATGACGGGGATCACCAGCGCGGTCGGTGGGCACCACGGCGGCGCCAGCACGGTGAGGAAGGCCAGCAGCGGCACGAGGGCGGCGATGACGACGAAGGCCATCCAGTCCGCGCCGTCGCCGCGGAAGTAGTCGACCCCGCCTCGGCGCACCCGACGCCAGACCCGGCGTTGCGCCCTGCGCCACCGGGCCGTGCGGGTGTCGACCGGGTGTCGACCGGTCTCGCGACGTGCCATTCCGGGAGACCCTACCGACCCGGACGGCCCATAGTCGATGCGCTTCGGGTGCGAGATGCAACCGATCCGAGCACGGACGTCGACTTCCGGCCGACGTCGACGCACGTGTCGGCGCAGGTGTCGACCCAGGCGCTGGCGTAGGTGCCGGCGTAGGTGTCGACCCAGGTGTCGCCGACGCTCCGTCCGCACGCGCACGGGCCCGCCGATAACCGTTCGCTTCGCGTTCGCGACACTGCTAGGCAGGTCGTATGAGCCTTTCGAGCGAGTCTTCGCGCGCACCAGGGAACGCCCCGTCATCCCCATCCACTGTCTCCCCCGAGCTGCGGACCGTCGACCCCGACGGCTTTGATGCCTGGTACGACGCCCTGCTGGACGCGTTCGGCGGCGTGCCCGAATCCCCCGAGGAGCGGGCGCTGTGGCGCGAGCTTACCGAGCACGACCGCTCGATCGGCGCATTCGACGCGAAGTCGGTGGTCGGCTCGGCCGCGGCGTTCACCTTCGGGTTGGCCGTTCCCGGCGGGTCGGGCGAACATCGCACATCCGCGCGGGGGCTGGTGCCGGCGGCGGGCGTGACCATGGTCGGCGTGCGCGGCACCCACCGGCGACGCGGACTGCTCACCGCCATGATGCGGCGTCAGCTCGACGACGTACGTGAGCGCGGCGAGCCGCTCGCGGTGCTGACGGCGTCGGAGCCGTCCATCTACGGCCGGTTCGGCTACGCCGTGGGCACCTCGAAGGTGGGGCTGGAGATGGACCGGCACCGGGTGCGGATCGCCGAGCAGGCGATCGACGCGACCGGGGCGGCGGAGGTCCGGCTGCGGCGGGTCGACCCGGCGGAGTCGCTGGCGCAGTGCGAGGAGCTGTACACCCGGGTCGGGCAGCAGCGTCCCGGCTGGCTGCGCCGGCCGGAAGGCTGGGAGCAGCAGGCCCTCCTGGACCCGCCGTCGGAGCGCGAGGGGAACTCCCCGCTGTTCTGTCTGCTCGCCGAGCACGCCGACTCCGGCGAGTTGCTGGGCTACGCCCACTACACCGTCAAGCCCGACTGGGAGCGTCAGGGCCCGAAGGGCACCGTCAACGTCCGCGAGGTCTATGCGGCGACGCCGGGCGCGACGGTCGCGCTCTGGCGGCACCTGCTCGACGTCGACCTGACGGACCGGGTCGAGGTGCGCAGTCGTCCGGTGGACGACCCGATCCTGCACCTGGTCGACGACGTCCGCCGGTGCAACGCGACGATCACTGACAGCCTGCACGTCCGCCTCGTCGACGTCGGCGCGGCGCTGTCGGCGCGGGCGTACTCGCGTCCGGTGGACGCGGTGGTGGAGGTCACCGACGCGTTCTGCGGCTGGAACACCGGCCGTTGGCGGCTGAGCGGCGACGAGACCGGTGCGTCCTGCGCGCGCACGACGGATCCGGCGGACGTCTCGCTGACCGTCCGCGAGCTCGCGGCGTCGTACCTCGGTGGCACGACGCTCCGGGCGCTGGAGCAGGCGGGCCGGGTCGCGGAACGGCGGGCGGGCGCGCTGGGGGCGCTCTCCGTGGCGTTCGCGACGGACGTCGCGCCGTGGCTGCCGCGCGGGTTCTGACGGGCTCCTGACGGATTTCTGACTATCCGTCAGTCAGGCCTGGCAGCGCGGGCACCAGAAGAGGTTGCGCGCCGCGTGCTCCTCGGTGCGGACCTCGGTGCCGCAGACCAGGCAGGACTGGCCGGCCCGCCGATAGACGTAGACCTCTCCGCCGTGGTCGTCCTGGCGGGGAGGCCGCCCCATCGCCTCGGGCGTGTGCTCGGGCCGGACCGTGTCGATCCGGCCCACCCGCACGCCCTCGCGCATCAGCGGACGCAGGTCCGCCCAGATCGCGTCCCACTCGGCGCGGTCCAGACTGCGGCCCGCACGGTACGGGTTGACGCCCTGTCGGAACAGCACCTCGGCGCGGTAGACGTTGCCGACGCCGCAGAGGACCTTCTGGTCCATCAGCAGTGCGGCGATGGTGGTCCGGCTGCCGCTGATCCGCTTCCACGCGGCGTCGCCGGTGTCCTGCGGACGCAGCGGGTCCGGGCCGAGACGCGCCTCGACCTCCTGCTTCTCCCCCGCGTCGACCAGCAGGCACTTGGTCGGCCCGCGCAGATCGCAGTACGCGTCGTCGGTCGCGATCCGCATGCGGACCTGGCCGACGGGCTCGGGAGCAGGGCCGTGCCCCCAGAAGACCTTGCCGTAGAGCCCGAGATGGATGTGCACCCACCTCCCCGAATCGACCCCGTCGAACCCGAGGAAGAGGTGCTTGCCCTTGGCGTCCGTCTCGGCGAGAACGCGTCCGTCCAGGCGGGCGGCGGCGTCCGCGAACGGCCCCTGCGGTGAAGAGACAGCAACGGCCTGGCCGCCGAACACCCGGTGGTATTCGGCGGCCAGTCGGTGGATGGTGTGGCCTTCGGGCACGAGTCGATGGCTCCGGCGGACGGGATCAGCCCTGGGGGTGGTGGGCCGGGATCGGCGGGAGCTCGCCCGTGGTCTCGTAGTCGGTCAGCATGTCGATCCGCCGGATGTGGCGCTCCCCCTCCGAGAACGGGGTGTTGAGGAAGGCCTCCAGGAACGAGGTCGCCTCGTCGGCGCTGTGCATGCGGGCGCCGACGCTCAGCACGTTGGCGTTGTTGTGCTCACGGCCGAGCTGCGCCGTCTCCACGCTCCACGCCAGCGCGGCGCGGACACCCTTCACCTTGTTTGCGGCGATGGCCTCACCGTTGCCGCTGCCACCGATGACGACGCCGAGGGCCTCGGCGTCCGCAGCGGTGCGCTCGGCGGTCCGGAGGCAGAAGGGCGGGTAGTCGTCGACGGCGTCGTAGATGTGCGGACCGCAGTCGATCGGCTCGTGTCCGGCCTCGGTCAGCCACTTCACGAAGTGCTGCTTCAGTTCGAAACCGGCGTGGTCGGATCCCAGGTAGACGCGCATGCGGAGAGTATGGCAGGAGAGAAAGTTGGTCTACCTCAGGGGCACGAGGAACATCCGCTACGCGTCCTTGCGGCCCACCAGACGCCACGCCGCGGGCAGCAACCCCATCGCCAGGGCGATCTTCACCGCGTCGCCGATCAGGAACGGGTACAGACCCAACTCCGCCGCACGCGTCAGCGACACGTGGAGCGAGACGGCCAGCCACGGCACGCCCACGGCGTAGATCGCGAGCTGGCCGAGCGCCATCGCACCCGCCGTCCGCAGGACACCCCGATCCGCGCCCCGGCGCGCCAGCGCGCCGACGAGCCCGGCCGCGAGGACGAAGCCGACGACGTAGCCGAAGGTCGCGCCCGTACCGGAGGTACCGCCCGTGAACCACGGGACGCCGGCCAGGCCCGCCAGCAGGTACAGGCCCAGCGCGGCCACACCCCGCCGCGCGCCCAGCGCCGTGCCGACCAGCAGCGCGGCGAGCGTCTGCCCCGTCACCGGGACCGGCGAGCCCGGGATCGGGACGGCGAGCTGCGCGGCCAGGCCGGTGAACGCCGCGCCGCCGAGCACGAGTGCCGCGTCACGGACGAGCGCGCGTGCGCGACCGTCTTCGGCTGTCGGCAGCAGGTCGGCGAGGACGGCGCCGGGACGGACTATCGGAGTGGCGGCGAGGCTCACTGCAGGCTCCTGAGCTGGGGTCTTGTCGGATCTTGTCGATGAACGAACGTCAATGAACGAACGTCAACGAACGTTTGCGAACCTATCCGTTCGAGCACCGTCCCACTCTGCGGACATCCCACAAAAGGTCCGCCGCCCGCTTGGGCGATCCGCACGCCGGGGCCACAGCGGAACCACAGAGTGCGTGCCCGCGATCGACAGAGAGTCACAGAGATTTCCGCATGGTGGCGGGCGGGTCCGGCTTCTCGACATATCGGGCACCCTTGACCGAATAGTGGGCTGGTCGGTCCAACATTCGAACCGACCGGTCCTTTTCGCGCTCTTGTGCGCCGACCTGTACGACCCGTAGAACCGTGTACGACCTGCCCGCCGAACCTCTGGATCCCGCCCATGAGCGTCACCACCCCTGAGCAGCCGGAGACGGCCGCATCCACGGCCACATCCACGGCCACGCCCAGCGCTGCCTCTCCGGGCCTCTCCCACGGGCTCAAGCAGCGGCACCTGTCGATGATCGCCCTCGGTGGCGTCATCGGCGCGGGCCTCTTCGTCGGGTCCGGCGCGGGCATCGCGGCGGCGGGACCGTCGATCATCCTCGCCTTCGCGGCATCCGGCCTGCTGGTCATGCTCGTTATGCGAATGCTCGGTGAGATGTCCGCGGCACGACCCGCCTCCGGCTCGTTCTCGGTGCACGCGGAGAAGGAGATCGGCGTCTGGGCGGGGTTCACCTCCGGCTGGATGTACTGGCTGATGCTCTGCGTGGGCGTCTCGGCCGAGGCGACCGCCGCCGGCGGGATCATGACCAACTGGCTGCCCGGCACGCCCACCTGGATGTGGGTGGCGCTGTTCATGGCCTTCTTCTGCGGCAGCAACCTCGCCGCGGTGAAGAACTTCGGCGAGTTCGAGTTCTGGTTCGCCGCGATCAAGGTCGCCGCGATCGTCGGCTTCCTGGTGCTGGCGCTGCTCGCGATCTTCGGCGTGATCGGCCACGGCGCACCCGGCCTGACCAACCTGACCGGCCACGGCGGCTTCCTGCCGCACGGCATGTCCGGCCTGGTCGTCGGCCTACTGGCCTCCGTCTTCGCCTACGGCGGCCTGGAGACGGTCACCATCGCGGCGGCCGAGTCCGAGGACCCGGTCCGCAACGTCGGTCGCGCGGTGAAGACCGCGATGTGGCGGATCGCCGTCTTCTACATCGGGTCGATGGCGGTCATCGTGACGCTGCTCCCCTGGAACGACCCGAACGTCGTCAAGAGCGGCCCGTACATCGAGGTCCTGGACCACATCGGCATCCCCGCGGCGGGACAGCTGATGAACGTGGTGGTGCTGATCGCGCTGTTGAGCGCGATGAACGCGAACATCTACGGCTCGTCGCGGATGGCGTACTCGCTGGTCCAGCGCGGCCTGGGCCCGAAGGCGCTGGCCCGCGTCAGCGGGGGCGTGCCGCGGCTCGCGGTGCTGGCCTCGTCGGCGTTCGGGTTCTTCGCGGTGCTGCTGAACTTCTGGTGGCCGACGACGGTCTTCCAGTGGCTGCTGAACGTGGTCGGCGCGTCGGTCCTGGTGGTCTGGGCGTTCATCGCCGTCGCACAGCTGCGGATGCGGCGGCGGTTGGAGCGCGAGGCGCCGGAGAAGCTGACGGTCCGTATGTGGGGCTTCCCATACCTCACGTGGGTGGCGCTGAGCGGGGTCATCGCGGTGCTGGCCCTGATGCTGCAGAGCCACGGCAACCGCGTGCAGCTCGCCTGCACGCTGGGCGCGACGGTCGCGCTGAGCGCTGTGGGGTTCCTGCGGAGCAGGCGCGCGCAGGGCGCGTAACTCGCGCACTGACGGAAGTTGCAGCACGTCAGGGGCGCGGGGAATCTGCAGGCGAGCAGCCATGCACATCGGGGGCGCGGGGAACTGCGCGAGCAACCACCCCGATGCGGATGGCCCTGCTCGTTCAGCGACTCACCACACACGGTGGCTTGTCGCGCAGTTCCCCGCGCCCCTGGACAGTGCAACGGACCGGCGATTACTCGAAGTTCGGACCTTCGGTCCGCGTGCGCTTGATCTCGTAGAAGCCCGGCGTCGACGCGACCAGCAGCGTGCCGTCCCAGAGGCGGGCGGCGGCCTCACCGCGCGGGGCCGGGGTGACGACGGGGCCGAAGAAGGCGACGCGCTCGCCCGTGACGCCGGGGACGGCGATGACGGGGGTGCCGACGTCCTCGCCGACGAGGCCGATGCCCTCGGCGTGGGACTTGCGCACGGCCTCGTCGTACTCCGTCGAAGTCATCGCGTCCGCAAGGGACTTCGGCAGGCCCGCTTCCTCCAGCGCGGACTCGATCGTCGCGCGGTCGCGCGGCTGCTGGCCGTTGTGGAAACGCATGCCCAGCGCGGTGTAGAGCGGACCCAGTACGTCGGAGCCGTGCGCCTGCTCGGCGGCGATGCAGACGCGGACGGCGCCCCACGCCTCGTCCATCAGCTCGCGGTACTTCTCCGGCAGGTCGCGGCCCTCGTTGAGGACGGCCAGGCTCATCACGCGCCAGCGGACGTGGACCGGGCGAACCTTCTCGACCTCCAGCATCCAGCGGGAGGTCATCCACGCCCACGGGCAGAGCGGGTCGAACCAGAAGTCGGCGGTCACGGGCTCGGCGGCAGCGACGTCGGCAGTCATGGGCGGGGCTCCTCGATCGATGATCAGGCATGCGGAATAGGCGGGACAAGCAGGAAAAGCAGGTCATGCGGGTCGAGCGGGTCAGACTGAAGGGCCCGCGCGGAACCAGACGCGCGGGTCGTCCGTCAGACGCAACGACGTGCCCGGCCGCTCCATTCCCCGGCGTTCCGGACCTTCCCGATCCCCGACCGTCCGTTCGGACGGTCCGCCCGCCCGGCTGCCAGGACGCATGAAAGGATGCCGGAACAGGTAGACAGGTAATCCAGGTAGACCACGGTTCTGCGGCGCGACCACCCCCACGCGCCCGCTACGTACAAGGGAGTACGGACGTGCCCGGCACGAATCTCACCCGCGACGAGGCCCGCGAGCGGGCACGGCTCCTCGATGTCGACAGCTACGCCGTCCAGCTCGACCTGCGCAGTGCCCTGGGCGAGACGGGCGTCTTCCGGTCGCGCACCACGCTGCGGTTCCGCTGCGCCGAGCCGGGCGCCGACTCGTTCGCCGACCTGCTGGCCCCGAAGGTCCACCGCGTCACGCTGAACGGGCGTGAGCTGGACCCGGCCGAGGTGTTCGACGGTTCGAGAGTCGCGCTGCCGGGTCTCGCCGCCGAGAACGAGCTCGTCGTCGACGCCGACTGCGCCTACAGCCACACCGGCGAGGGCCTGCACCGCTTCGTCGACCCGGTCGACGGCGAGGTGTACCTCTACACCCAGTACGAGCCGGCCGACGCGCGCCGCGTCTTCGCCAACTTCGAGCAGCCGGACCTCAAGGCGCCGTTCTCCTTCACCGTGACCACGCCCGGCCACTGGGAGGCGTTCTCCAACTCCGCCACCGGCGGCGACCCGGTCCGCAACGAAGACTCGTCCCTGACCTGGATCTTCAGCCCGACGCCGCGCATCTCCACCTACATCACCGCCGTCGCCGCCGGTCCGTACCACGTGGACCGCGACAGCTGGAGCCGTGAGCTGCCCGACGGCCGGCTGCTGGAGATCCCGCTGGGCGCGCTCTGCCGCAAGTCCCTGGCGCAGTACTTCGACTCGGACGAGATCTTCACCGTCACCAAGCAGGGCCTGGACTTCTTCCACGACGAGTTCGACTACCCGTACCCGTTCGGCAAGTACGACCAGGCCTTCGTGCCCGAGTACAACATCGGCGCGATGGAGAACCCGGGCCTGGTGACCTTCCGCGAGGAGTACATCTACCGCTCCAAGGTCACCGAGGCCGCGTACGAGGGCCGGGCCAACGTCATCCTGCACGAGATGGCGCACATGTGGTTCGGCGACCTCGTCACCATGCAGTGGTGGGACGACCTGTGGCTCAAGGAGTCGTTCGCCGACTTCATGGGCGCGTTCTCGCAGGTCGAGGCCACCAAGTACCAGGCGGGCTGGATCACCTTCGCCAACCGCCGCAAGGCGTGGGCCTACCGGCAGGACCAGCTGCCGACCACACACCCGATCACCGCGGACATCCGCGACCTCGAGGACGCCAAGCTCAACTTCGACGGGATCACGTACGCCAAGGGCGCCTCGGTGCTCAAGCAGTTGGTCGCGTACGCCGGGCGGGACGCGTTCCTGGAGGGCGCGCGCCGGTACTTCAAGCGCCACGCGTTCGGCAACACCACCCTGGACGACCTGCTCGCCGTCCTCGCCGAGACCAGCGGTCGCGGCACCGAGGCGATGGCCGAGTGGTCCCGCGCCTGGCTGCAGACGGCGGGCGTCAACGCGCTCACGCCCGAGCTGACGGTGGACGCCGAGGGCCGGATCACCGACTTCGCCGTGCTGCAGGAGGCCGCCGAGGAGCAGCCGACGCTGCGTCCTCACCGGATCGGCATCGGGTGCTACGACCTGGTGGAGGACGGCCGCCTGGTCCGCTCCGCGCGGGTCGAGGTGGACGTGCAGGCGGCGGCGCGGACCTCCGTACCGGACCTGGTCGGCAAGCCGCGCCCGGCGCTGGTGCTGGTCAACGACGACGACCTGACGTACTGCAAGATCCGTTTCGACGCGGAGTCGCTGGACACGCTGCGCGCCTCGCTCGGCGACATCGAGGACCCGCTCGCCCGTGCGCTGTGCTGGTCGGCGGTGTGGAACATGACCCGCGACGGTCTGATGCCTGCCCGCGACTACCTGGACCTGCTGCTCCGCTTCGCCGGTCGGGAGACCGACATCGGCGTGCTGCAGCAGCTGCACGTCCAGGCCCAGCTGACGCTGGAGCAGTACGTCGCGCCGGAGGGGCGCGAGGCCGCGGCGCAGGCCCTGGCTGAGGGCGCGCTGAACGAGCTGCGCGCCGCCGCTCCCGGCGGGGACCACCAGTTGACCTGGGCACGGTTCTTCGCGAAGACCGCGCACAGTGAGGAGGACCTGCGTCTGGTCTCCGGCCTGCTGGCCGGGACCGCGCGGATCGACGGCCTCGACGTGGACCAGGAGCTGCGCTGGGCGCTGCTCGCGGCGCTGGTCGTGGGCGGCGCCGCGGGCGACGCCGAGCTGACGGCGGAGCTGGCGCGCGACAACACCGCCAGCGGCAAGCGCCTGGAGACCGCCGCCCGCGCCTCCGCACCGACGGCCGAGGCCAAGGCCGAGGCCTGGCGCCTGGTAGTGGAGACCGACGAGCTGCCCAACGCGCTGGTGGAGGCGGAGATCTCCGGCTTCCAGCAGTCCTCGCAGCGGGAGCTGGTCGCGCCGTACGCGGAGCCGTACTTCGAGGTGCTGGAGAAGGTCTGGGCGGAGCGGTCGATCGAGATCGCGCTGCGCATCGTCAAGGGCCTCTACCCGTACCTGGTCGACTCGGACGCGACGCTGACCCGCACGGACGAGTGGCTGACCGAGCACGAGGACGCGGCCCCCGCGCTGCGCCGTCTCGTCCGCGAGTGCCGCGACGACCTGGCCCGCGCCCTGCGCGCCCAGGCCTGCGACGCGCGCTGACGGTCGGTCGATAGTCAGCCGGTAAGTCGGTCGCTCGGTCGGTAGGTCGGTAGGTCGGTCGGCAAGCAGGACCGGGGAGTCGTTCGCTCACCATCCGTTCGCAGGCGGACGGTACCAGGCGGGTAACGGCTCCCCGTCCGATCGACGGTCACCTCCGGCCCGCTTTCACACGACCTCTACCATGGCTCGCGGGGGCGGGCCGCCTCGATCTCCCTTCCCCGCGCTGACTGAACGCCAGTCGGTGGGTGACGCAAGGAGGACGGGGGCATGACCGACCAGACGCCGGACAACGGCGCCGCGGAAGAGCCGAAGGGCGCAGACCCGAGACCTGGGCAGGCACCCGCACAGGTACCTGGACAAGCACAGCAGCCTGAGGGCCCGGAGTTCGCGCCCACGTCGTACGCACTGCAGGCACCGCCGACGATGTCCACGTCGTACGCGCTGCAGGCACCGCAGATCCCACAGGACGGCGCGCCGTCGCTCGAGAAGAGCGCGCCGCCGGCCGGCGCTCCGTCGGGTGCGCCGGGTGGTGCACCCGGTGGTGCGCCTGGCGGTGCGCCTGGCGGTGCGCCCGGCTACGGGTTCCCGAACCCGAACGTGCCTCCACAGCAGCCCGCTCCCGGGGCGGGCTACGGCTATCCCAACCCGCAGCCGCAGCAGGGCATGCCGCCGATGGGACAGCCGGGGATGCCGCCGATGCAGGGCATGCCTCAGCAGCAGCCGCCGTTCGGCCAGCCCGGCTACCCGCAGGACCCGTACCAGCAAGGCCAGTACCCGCAGGGCCAGTACCAACAGGATCCGTACCAGCAGGGCCAGTACGCGCCGCAGGGACCGTACCCGCAGGACCCCTACCAGCAGGTCCCCGGCCAGCCGGACCCGTACCAACTGCCGCCCATGGCCCAGCAGATGCCGCCGATGCAGGGCATGCCGCCCATGCAGGGCATGCCTCCCGCGCGGTCCGGTGCGTCCAAGGGTCTGCTCTTCGGCCTGATCGGCGGCGGCCTCGCGCTGATCCTGATCATCGTCGTCGCGGTCGTCGCGTTCGGTGGCAGCGGCGGGGGCGGGGGCGGCGGAGGCGGCAACAACGGCACGCCGGCGCTCGCCGTCGGCTGGAAGACGGCCAACGGCACGGATTCGGGGAGCCTGATCGGCAGTTGGATCACGGACAAGGACCTGATCCGCGTCGGTGACACCGCGTCTGCCTACAGCCTCGCGGACGGCAGCGTCGCGTGGACCGTGGCACCGCCGTCCGGGGCCTCGGTGCCCTGCGGCATGTCCCCGACCGTGTCGTCCTCCGGCATCGGCACGATCGCCTTCGGCACCGACGACCACAGCTGCACGAACGTGGTCGGCGTGGACACCACCACGGGCCGCGAGCTCTGGAACCTCAAGCTGAACATCCCGCAGGGCGGCTCGGCGTCGGAGGTCAACACCTTCATCAGCGGCACCGTCGCCACCGTCACCGGCAGTGGCGTGATCGGCGGAGTCGACCTCACCAGCGGTAACACCGTGTGGCAGTACAAGCCCCGCGGCCAGTACTGCAACGACGACGCCTACGCCGGTGGCGGCGTCGTCCTGGTCAACGAGTTCTGCGCCGACGTCAACCCGACCTACGTGCTCACCGCGCTGGACGGGGCGACCGGCAAGCAGCTGTGGCAGAAGACCGAGTCCGACAACGTCATGTTCACCTCGGTCCTCAACGGCAACCCGTTGGTCGCGCAGCAGGACGGCAGCGGGGGCCAGCCGGTCACCAACATCTACGACAGCAGCGGCAACCCGACGCCGCTGACCGGCGGAGACACGATCAGGGCCAACGGCTCGGCGCGCAACACGCTCGTCGTGCGGATGCTGAACAGCACGACCATGCTGACCGAGTCGCAGAACAGTTCCAGCAACCCCGGCGTCGAGGCCGTCAACGTGTCCACCGGGCAGGTCCTCTGGACGTACTACGGCCAGAACAAGTCCGGTGCCACGCTGGCTCTCCTGTCCCAGACGAACGCCAGCGGCCCGATCTACGCGATCTCGCAGCCCTCGGACTCGTACAACGGCGCCGGTGGCTCCCTCGTCCAACTGGACCCGACTACGGGCAAGGCGACGGTCGTCGCCAACTTCCCGTCGTCGACGGACTCGACGTACTTCCTGGGCGAGACCGCTCTGGTCGCGCCGGGCACCGGGAGTGAGCGCCCCCGAGTGTACCTGGTCAACGAGGGCTCGGAGCTCCCGGAGATCCAGGAGCTGAGGTAACCCAGGCTCAGCTCAGCTCAGTTCAGGTTCGGGAAGGTCTGCCCCAGGCTCCTGGGGCAGACCTTCCCGCTTGTGTCAGCGGATAGTTGACGCACCTGCGTTCGGTCACTGTCCGTGTAGGTGCTGGTCACTGGGCGTGGTAGCGTCGGCTGCATACCAATCGAATAGTTGACCCCGGCAGCGCGCCAACGCTCCGGGGTCCGGCAGCAGGAGCAGTCACTCCCGTGCAGATTCATCGTAGCCCGCATATGCGCGGCTTCACGTCATTGCCCAACTACCTGTTGCAGGACCGCCGCCTGTCGTACCGGGCCCGGGGCGTCCTGACCGACCTGCTCTCCCGCCCGGACGGGTGGCGTGAGGACGGCCGACTGCTGGCCGACTCCTGCGTCGAGGGGCGCGGCGCCGTCGCCAGGGCCCTGCGTGAGCTTGCCCGCGCCGGGTACTACCGCGTCGAGAAGGTCCGCAAGCCGGACGGCAGCATCATCAGCGTGGCTCACGTGTACGACAGCCCACAGCCTCCGGCGCCGGGTGCCAAAAAGACGGGCTCCGGCAAGGTGAAGTCCGGCGCACCTGACGGCCAATCAAAGAACCAGGGAAAGAACCCCACCCTCCCCTCCCTCCTCCCGGCCGAGCCCGCCGTGAGCGAGGCCGACGAGGCGTCAGTAACGGAAGACAACGCGGCATCCGAAGCCGCCGCGCTTCCCGCCGCGCCTCCCGCTTCGGCTCCCGCTCCCGCTCCCGCCAAGGAAGTGCCGCCGGAAGTGCGGGAGGCGGCAGCCACGCTCTTCCGCGTGCTACGCCCCGAGCCACGCCTACGGCTCGGCATGACCGAAGCCCTTGCCCTGGCGCCATTGGTCGCCGAGTGGCTGGAACTCGGCGCGACCGAACAGGACCTGACGGTGGCGTTGTTGCCCGGCCTACCCCAACCCGTCCACGCCCCGGCCGCCCTCCTCCGCAACCGCCTCACCCGCAAACGCCCACCAGCGCCTGCCACTTCGCAGCAGCCCGCCGCCCCGGCCCGGCGCTGGCACGAGTGCGCCGAATGCGCCGCCCCCATCCCCCAACCCGGCATCTGCCGCACCTGCGCAGGCCTGGCCGCACCCCCACCCGCCATCAGCATCGCCTCAGCCGTGGCCATTCGCGGCGCCGCCCTGGCCCGAGCCGCCCTGCACGGCATCACACCGGCTGCGGCGACAGCCGCCTGACCTGCCGCGCATCCCAACGGGCAGGCATGGAGAGGCCCTTGGGCGATCACGAAACGCTGGGCCGACGGCCTGGCCGCTTGGTAGCGTGCCCCTGACGGCCTGTGGGGAACGGCAGTTCGGGGGCGGGGTCCGACATGAGTCAAATAGCCAAGGCGATCTCGGAAGCGGCGCAGAAAGCCGGCAAGAGTCTGGCGGAGGACTTCGCCAAGGCGTACCGCAGCATCCTCAAGGACACCGAGAGCGGAGCTAAGAAGGCCTCGGAGAACGCCGCCAAGAACGAGGCGGAGACTGCCGAGAGCCTGGCCAAGTCCGCCGAGAAGGACGCGCACGCACCCCACGTGGACGACCCGCATGCCCCCGGGGGCGGTGGTCCGTCCGATCACCCGGGCGAGGAAGGGCCGGGGGCGGGCCGTCAGCAGGCGTCCGATCCGCACGACGCGGGGCGTAGTGAGGACGCCGTGTGCCCCGGCGGTGAGCCGGTGGACATGGCCACGGGCCGGATGTTCATCGACCAGACCGACGTGCTCCTTCCGGGGTCGCTGCCGCTGAAGTTCACGCGCTGCTTCGAGTCCGGCTACGGCGCGGGTCGGTGGATGGGTCGACGCTGGGTGTGCACGTTCGACGAGCGCCTGGAGATCGACGAGCAGGGCGTTGTGCACCTCGGCGCCGACCGGGTCACCCAGGCCTACCCGCATCCGGAGCCGGGCCTGCCGGTGCAGGCGAGCGCCGGGCGGAGGCTCGACCTGGAGGTCGACAGCCGGGGCCGCGCGTACTCCTTGACAGACCGTCACAGCGGCGTGGTCCGGGAGTTCACCGTCCAACCAGGCGGACGTGCCGCTCTCCTGACCCGCGTCCGGGACCGCTCCGGCCGCTCCTACACGCTGGAGTACGACCGCGCCGGCACCCCGCTGGGCATCGACCACAGCGGCGGCTACCGCCTGCGGGTCACCGTCGCCGACGGGCGGATCACCGAACTGTGGCTGGCGGACGGCGCACCGGACGGCGGCGACCAACTCCTGCTCCGCTACGGCTACGACCGCGGTCACCTGACGCAGGTGTGGAACTCGTCGGGTCTGCCGATGGTGTTCGCCAACGACGCCGCCGGACGGATCACCTCCTGGACCGACCGCAACAACAGCCAGTACTGGTACGTCTACGACGAGCGCGGCCGGGTCGTGGACGAGGGCGGCGCGGACGGCAGCCTGCGCTTCCAGTTCCACTACGGCGAACCCGACCCCGAGACCGGCCTTCGCGTGACCACCGAGACGAACGCGCTCGGCCACACCACGCAGTATCACGTCAACGCCCGCTCCCAGATCGTCGCGATCGTCGACCCGCTCGGCAACACCACCCGCTACGAGCGCGACGAGTTCAACCGCCTCCTCGCCGAGACCGATGCGCTCGGCGCGACGACCCGGTACGAGTTCGACGCGTTCGGTGACCTCATCACCGTCACCCGACCCGACGGCGAGCAGACGACCGCCGCGTACGCCGGCGAGCTGAGCCTACCGACGGTCGTCACCGAGCCAGACGGCGCGGTATGGCAACAGACCTGGGACGAAGCGGGCCGACGTGCCTCGGTGACGGACCCGCTGGGCGTAACCACCCGATTCAGCTACGACGAGCAAGGCCATCTCGCTTCCATCACAGACGCGTTGGGGCAAACCACCCGCGTCGTCTGCGACCCGGCCGGACTGCCCGTCGAAATCACCGACCCTGGCGGCTCGGCCACGCGCATCGAACGCGACGCCTTCGGCCGCTCGATCGCGATCACCGACCCGCTCGGCGCAACCACCCGGATGACCTGGACCGTCGAGGGGCATCCGGCCGCACGCACCGGCCCGGACGGCGCGACCGAGCGTTGGGAGTGGGACGGCGAAGGCAACTGCCTCACGCACACCGACCAACTCGGCCAGACCACCACCTTCGAGTACACCCACTTCGAGACCCTGGCAGCCCGTACCACCCCCGACGGCGCGCGGGTCGCGTTCGCGCACGACGCGAACATGCAACTGGTCACCATCACCGACGCGTTGGGGCGGACTTGGGAGTACGACTACGACCTGGCCGGGCGCCTGACTGGCGAGAAGGACTTCGAAGGCCGCCGCCTCCGGTATGAACTCGACCCCATAGGCCGCCCGACTGCCCGTACCAACGCGGCCGGGGTGCGCACCACCTACCGCTACGACGTCCTCGGCTGCCTCATCGGCAAGGATGCCGGTGGGCAGACCACCCAGTACGCCTACGACCCGGCCGGTCGCCTGGTGCATGCGGTGGGCACTGACGCCGAGATCGCCCGCACCTACGACCCGCTCGGCAACCTCCTCGTCGAGACGGTCAACGGACGCTCCCTCACCCAGACGCACGACGCGCTCGGCCGCCGCACCCGCCGCGTCACCCCTGCCGGGCACGCCACCGACTGGACCTACGGCCTCGCCAGTCGCCCCACTCGCATTGCCACCCTGGCGGGCACCCTCGACTTCACTCACGACGCCGCGGGCCGCGAGCACACCCGTACCGTCGTCGCCACCGCTGTTGACCCGACCGGCCTGACCCTGACGAGTAGCTGGGACACCGCCGGACGCCTCATCGACCGTACCGTCCATGCCGGCGAACAGGTCCTCCAGCGCCGAAGCTGGCACTATCGCGCCGACGACAACCTCATCGGGATAGACGACTCGCTGACCGGTCCACGCAGCTTCGACCTCGACCCGGCCGGTCGCGTCACCGCCGTCCACGCCCGCGACTGGACCGAGACCTACGCCTACGACCCGGCCGGCAACCTCACCGAAGCCCACTGGCCCGCCACTGACGCCACTCGCCCCGCCGAAGGCCGGCGCACCTACACCGGCACCCAACTCACCACCGCCGGACGTGTCCGCTACGAGTACGACACCGCCGGGCGTATGACGCTACGTCAAGTCACCCGACTGTCACGCAAACCCGACACCTGGCGGTTCACCTGGAACGCCGACGACCGGCTCACCGATGTCACCACACCCGACGGTACCCTCTGGCACTACCTCTACGACCCACTCGGCCGCCGCATCGCCAAGCACCGCCTCGCCGAGGACGGGCACACCGTCGTCGAGCGCACCGACTTCACCTGGGACGGCCCGCAACTCGCCGAGCAGAGCACCCACGCCCCCTACCTGCCCGGCCCGCACACCCTGAGCTGGGACCACCACGGCCTGCAGCCCCTCGCCCAGACCGAGACCATCACCGCTCAGGACCAGATCGACCGGCGCTTCTTCGCCATCGTCACCGACCTCGTCGGCAGCCCCACCGAACTCCTCGACCCCACGTCAGAATCTGTCGCCTGGCGCGCCACCAGCACCCTGTGGGGCTCCACCACCTGGCCCGCCGCCAGCAGCACGTACACCCCGCTGCGCTTCCCGGGCCAGTACTTCGACCCTGAAACCCGCCTCCACTACAACGTCAACAGGTACTACGACCCTGAAACTGCCCGCTACACCTCCCCCGATCCTCTCGGCCTCACACCTGCCCCCAATCCCGAAACGTATGTCGAGAACCCCCACACCTGGGCCGATCCCTTCGGACTCTCCCCACACGTCGTTGCGGAGAACGACGCAGGTCGATTCGGAGATATGGATCCTGGCGTGGTGGGCGACGGGCTGACACCCCACCACATTCCGCAGGATGCGCTCCACCACATGCCGAGGGATGAGGGTGGTGCAATTGTGATGAAGGAGGCAGACCACGCTCTCACCAGGACGTATTGGAAGCTTGGGAAGATCACCAAGGCCGCGGATCAGAACCTGCCCTGGCGTACAGTAGTCGCGATGGACCTCTGGGACATGCGCCGGATCGGTCAGTTGCAGTACGGCGATCCCAGTTATTTCAACACCGGCATTCTTCGACTGCTTGCTTACTATCGCAAGGTTGGGAAGATGTAACAGTGGAGTGTTTCCATGCGTCGTGAGGTAGAAGATTTCGTCAGCGCCGGACCTATCCCTTCGGAGGATGCTTCTGACGAGGAGATCGACAGGTGTGGTGAGCAGTTGAAGCGAATTACCCCGCCGGTCTCGGACGATGAAGCCCAAGCTTTGGCGACGGCCTTCGGTCCCGACGACTGCTTCGGTCTTGCTTGGACGTTGTTGCACCTGATCGAGACGGCTCCCGGGGCAGCGACGGCTGACTATCAGCGGGATCCTGACAACTACTGGGTGAAGCGGCTCAATGCGCGCGTGGAGAACACTCGTGGCACGCGCGACACAGGCTGAGCCGTGTGCCCACTCGCTTTGAGGGAATCCGTGCGGACTTGACGCAGGGTCGGAAGGACTAGGCGAATGTGGAAGGAACTGGCCCGAGAGGTGTATCCGGAGTCCGGCTTCGTCGAACCTGCCACGCCGTCAGCTCTGAATGATGCCGAGCGAGTGCTGAGTGAGTCGCTGCCCGAGGAGCTGCGGAGCCTCCTGGCGGAGACCAACGGGATCCTGGCTCATACGAGTTCTCGTGCGGTGTGGCCGGTCGAGGAGATTGTGCGGCGCAACGTCAGTCTCCGGCAGGACGAGTCGTTGACTGCGCTCTACATGTCCTTCGACCCCTTCCTGTTCTTCGGGGACAATGGCGGTGGTGATCTGTTCGCCTTCGTCATCCGACCGCAGCGACCCGACATTTTCGTCTGGCAGCACGAGAGCGACAGCCGGAAGTGGGTCGCCCGCAATTTGCAGGACTATCTGCGGCGCCGCCTGGTACAGGGTGGCGATGACTGGTATGAGGGTTACTGACGCCTCCCGGAGCCTGCGCCAGTCCCTCCCGGAACGGTTCCGCCGCTGGCGAGGGCGGGGCCGAGCAGACAAGTCGACCTCTACGATGATGCCCCGCGCCGACTGATCGTCAGTCGGTGCGTGACGCAAGGAGGACGGGGGATGACCGACCAGACGCCGGGCACCAGCGCTGCGGACGGGAAGAGGGGCGCGGACCACCGTCGCGAACTTGCCGACCTCCGCCATGGCCGTCGATTTCCGCAATGGCACCCCGGTCGTCGTGCCGGCCGGCGGCTTCGCGCACCCCTCGCTGTACTTTCTCTCGTCCGGCACGGTGCATCCGGGCGTGCAGGAGTACAAGTGACTCTGAGCTGACGGGAGATTCTCGTCCGCTTCTAGCTCATGACGGCCCCGCGACAGTTCGGTCGCGGGGCCGTTTGCTGCGTCGACGGCCTCGCCAACGGGCGAACTTGGGAAAACAATTGGCCGATCTCGAAACGGCGGGCCGCTGACCCGACCGCTTGGTAGCGTGCCCATGACGGGAACGGTCGTTCGGGGGCGGGGTCGGCGTGAGTCAAATAGCCAAGGCGATCGCGGAAGCGGCCCAGAAGGCTGGCAAGAGTCTGGCGGAGGACTTCGCCAAGGCGTACCGCAGCATCCTCAAGGACACCGAGAGCGGCGCGAAGAAGGCCTCGGAGAACGCCGCCAAGAACGAGGCAGAGACCGCCGAGAGCCTGGCCAAGTCCGCTGAGAAGGACGCGCACGCACCCCACGTGGACGATCCGCATGCCCCCGGGGGCGGTGGTCCGTCCGATCACCCGGGCGAGGAAGGGCCGGGGGCGGGCCGTCAGCAGGCGTCCGATCCGCACGACGCCGGACGCAGCGAGGACGCGGTATGCCCCGGCGGCGAACCCGTCGACATGGCCACCGGCCGGATGTACATCAACCAGACCGATGTCACGTTGCCCGGCTCGCTGCCGCTGAAGTTCACGCGTTGCTTCGAGTCCGGTTACGGCGCGGGCCGGTGGATGGGTCGACGCTGGGTCTGCACGTTCGACGAGCGCCTGGAAATCGACGAGCAAGGCGTTGTGCACCTCGGCGCCGACCGAGTCACCCAGGCCTACCCGCATCCGGAACCGGGCCTGCCGGTACAGGCCAGCGCCGGGCGCAGGCTCGACCTGGACATCGACGCGCGAGGGCGTTCCTATTCTCTGACGGACCGCCAGAGCGGCATTGTGCGGGAGTTCACCGTCCAACCCGACGGGCGCACCGCTCTCCTGACCCGCGTCCGAGACCGCTCCGGCCGCTCCTACACACTGTCGTACGACCGCGACGGAACCCCGCTGGGCATCACCCACAGCGGCGGCTACCGCCTGCGCGTCACCATCGCCGACGGGCGGATCACCGAACTGTGGCTCGCCGACGGCGCACCCGACGGCGGCGACCAACTACTGCTCCGCTACGGCTACGACCGCGGCCACCTCACGCACGTCTGGAACTCCTCCGACCTGCCGATGGTGTTCGCCAACGACGCCGCCGGACGGATCACCTCCTGGACCGACCGCAACAACAGCAGCTACTGGTACGTCTACGACGAGCGCGGCCGGGTCGTGGACGAGGGCGGCGCGGACGGCAGCCTGCGCTTCCAGTTCCACTACGGCGAACCCGACCCCGAGACCGGCCTTCGCGTGACCACCGAGACGAACGCGCTCGGCCACACCACGCAGTACCACGTCAACACCCGCTCCCAGATCATCGCCATCGTCGACCCGCTCGGCAACACCACCCGCTACGAGCGCGACGAGTTCAACCGCCTCCTCACGGCGACCGATCCCCTGGGCGCCAATACTCGCTACGACTACGACGCGTTCGGCGACCTGATCACCATCACCCGACCCGACGGCGAGCAGACGACCGCCGCCTACGACGGCGAGCTGAGCCTGCCGACAGTCGTCACCGACGCGGCCGGCGCGGTATGGCAACAGACCTGGGACGAAGCGGGCCGCCGCACCTCAGTGACAGACCCGCTGGGCGCGGTCACCCGCTTCGGCTACGACGAACTCGGCCATCTCGCCTCCGTCACCGACGCGCTGGGGCACACCACCCGCGTCGTCTGCGACCCGGCCGGGCTGCCTCTCCGAACTGCCGACCCGACCGGTGCCATGACGAGCATCGAACGCGACGCTTTCGGCCGCCCGGCCGCCATCACCGACCCGCTCGGCGCGACCACGCGGATGACCTGGACCGTCGAGGGTCATCCGGCCACCCGCACCGGTCCGGACGGCACGACCGAGAGCTGGGAGTGGGACGGCGAGGGCAACTGCCTCACGCACACCGACCAGCTCGGCCAGACCACCTCATTCGAATACACCCACTTCGAGACCCTCGCCGCCCGCACCACCCCCGACGGCGCACGGGTCGCCTTCACGCACGACGCGAACATGCAACTGGTAAGCGTGACCGACGCGTTGGGCCGTACCTGGGAATACGACTACGACCAGGCAGGGCGGTTGGTCGGCGAGCAGGACTTCCACGGCCGCCGCCTCCGGTATGAACTCGACCCCGCCGGACGCCCATCGAACCGCACCGACGCGGCCGGGGTGCGCACCACCTACCGCTACGACGTCCTCGGCCGCGTCATCGAAATGGAAGCCAACGGGCAGGCCACCCGGTATGCCTACGACCCGGCCGGTCGCCTGGTGCACGCGACGGGCGCTGATGCCGAGATAGCCCGGACCTACGACCCTCTCGGCAACCTCCTCACCGAGTCAGTCAACGGACGCAGCCTCACCCACGCCCGCGACGCCCTCGGCCGCCGCACCCGCCGCACCACCCCGGCCGGGCACGCCACCGACTGGACCTACGACCCGGCCGGTCGCCCCACCGGTGTTGCCACGGCGGCGGGCACCCTCGGCTTCACTCACGATGCCGCAGGCCGCGAGCACAGCCGCACGGTCGCCGCCGCCCTTGCCTCGACCGGCCTGACCCTGACCAGCCGGTGGGACGCTTCAGGACGTCTCACCGACCGCACCGTCAGTGGTGGCGAACAGGTGCTGCAACACCGTGACTGGCACTACCGCGCCGACGGCAACTTGATCGGGATCGACGACTCGCTGACCGGTCCGCGCAGCTTCGATCTCGACTCGGTCGGTCGCGTCACCGCTGTCCATGCCCGCGACTGGACCGAGACCTACGCCTACGACCCGGCCGGCAACCTCACCGACGCCAACTGGCCCGCAACCGACGCCACCCGCCCCGCCGAAGGCCCCCGCACCTACACCGGCACCCAACTCACCATCGCCGGACGTGTCCGCTACGAGTACGACACCGCCGGACGTATGACGTTGCGTCAGATAACCCGGCTGTCCCGCAAGCCCGACACGTGGCGCTTCACCTGGAACGCCGAGGGCCGACTCACCCACGTCACCACCCCCGACGACACCCTCTGGCACTACCTCTACGACCCACTCGGCCGCCGCATCGCCAAACACCGCCTCGCCGACGACGGACACGGCGGCCATACCGTCGTGGAACGCACCGACTTCACCTGGGACGGTCCCCAACTCGCCGAACAGACCACCTACGCCTCATACCTCCCCGGCCCCCACACCCTCAGTTGGGACCACCGCGGCCTGCAGCCCCTCGCCCAAACCGAGACCGTCGCCACTCAGGAGCAGGTCGACCGGCGCTTCTTCGCCATTGTCACCGACCTCGTCGGCACCCCCACCGAACTCCTCGACCCGGCCACCGCCACCGTCGCCTGGCGTGCCACCAGCACCTTGTGGGGCTCCACCACCTGGCCGACTGGCAGTAGCACGTACACCCCACTGCGCTTCCCCGGCCAGTACTTCGACCCGGAGACGCGCCTCCACTACAACCTCCACCGCTACTACGACCCCGAGACCGCTCGTTACCTCACGCCTGACCCGCTAGGACTCACCCCCGCCCCCAACCCCGACACCTACGTCAGCAATCCCCACTCCTGGGCCGACCCCCTCGGACTCTCCCCACACGAAGGGGATGGAGGAAATTCCGATTTCTACACTGTCCAAGGGCCGGACGACGCGGCGCGACTGTTGTCGGGTGGGGAGCCCTGGCCTACCGAGCCCCACCGGGCTCACTTCGGCCCTGGGGTCTACGCTTGGGGAAGCCGCGCCGAGGCGGAAGCCTACGCAGCGAACAAGCCTGGAGCGCAGATCCTGTCGTTCTCCGTCCGCAACAGTGATCTTGCCGCGATGCGCCAGACGCATTTCAGCGCCATGTCGGATGATGAAGCCACAGAGTTCATGGAGTCCCACAGCCTGCTCTGGGATGGAACCCCCCACCATGGGCTTGACTACATCACCCGCCCGACGGCAAAGGGCACCGAAAACTACTTCTCTTCGTCCGTATCCCACCTCCTCCATTTCCGGTGAGGCATGTCCAGGACATACACATTCAAAGTCATCAAGGGATCATGGGGAATTCGCGTCGCCCTAACGGCCCGGGCCGACCGACGCGACCCATCTGGGGGCATGGCCAGTTCGCAGCGACCGATCCTGGACATCGAGGACGGGGTGAACCTATCCGCGGCAGAAAAGGCGCAACTCGCCCGCGGCTTCGCGTTCGCCGCTGACGAAGTGATGACGGTCTGCGCCCCCCAGGCCGTGACAGTCGTGGTGGAGTCAGTCTCCTATGTCGAATCGGACTATCAGCCCGAAGGTCTCGCGGTGGCGATCCTCAGGTGGCTTGAAGAGGAGTTCTGCCTCCCTGGCCACGATGTCCACGTCACCTTCGATCGGGATGCGAACCTCTACAGGTTCGAGTGGCCCAAGTGAGCGTCTGCCACTGCCAGACCGAGTTTGGACATCGTGACATCTTCGAGTGAACGGGCTCCGCGGTGGCCGTCGCTGGCGAGAACCTCAAATGCTGGGCATGCCGGGTAACTGAGCTCACCTCAAGGTTCACGGCTGGCTTCGAGGCCCGGTTCGGACAGCCACCTGGCGACAACGAGTTGGTCAGCGCCACGCCGCAGGCGCGCGGGCCGCACAGGCGCACTCCGCGCAAGAGGACTGCCCTACGCGGCATCAGGACCTCTGCAGGAGCGGCCGCCTGACGTCGCCGTCTGCGGGCGGGATTGCTGTCACGGCTGCCCTTCCGTGGCCGGAGGGAACGTCGCGGCGATCTCCCGCAGGGTTCCGACCATGGCGACCAGGTCCTCATGACCACGACGACGAGGAAGCCGGCCCAAGACGAGCTTCCCATCGACATGGGGAGGCCTTGTGGACCGATGGAAGCCCGCTCCCGCATGCCCTCTACGATGACCCGCGGGACGGGCCGCAAGATCACCGTCCCCACGCTGACTGAACGCCAGTCGGCGCGTGACGCAAGGAGGACACGGGGGATGACCGACCAGACGCCGGGCAACGGCGCCATGCCTGCGCCGGGTGCACCGAGCTATGGATACCCGAACCAGAACATACCGCCGCAGCAACCCGCGGCAGCGGCGGGCTACGGCTACCCCACCGCGCAACCGCAGCAGGGCATGCCACCTGTGCCGCCGCAGGCTCAACCTGGCCAGCCGGGGATGCCTCCCACTGCACCGCCGATGGGCCAGCCCATGCCGCAGCAGCAGCCGTTCGGCCAGCCCGGCCCCTACCGGCAGGTCCCGTACCAGCAGGGCCAGTTCGTGCCGCAGGGGTCGTACCCGCAGAGCAGCCCCTACGCACAGGGCCAGCCCATGCCCGGCCAGCCCGGCCCCTACCAGCAAGTCCCCGGCCAGCAGCCGACCATGGCCCCGCCGATACAGGGCATGCCACCGATGCCGCCCGCAGGTCAGGGCGGCCCGAAGAAGGGCTTGCTCTACGGCGCGATCGGCGGCGGCCTCGCGCTGATCCTGATCATCGTCGCGGTCTTCGTGTTCAGCGGCGGCGGTGGCGGTGGCAACCCGCTGACCGGCGGGGGCAGCGCTCCCGCGCTGGCTTCCGGCTGGAGTACCCCCGTCGGCCCCTTTAAGGAGCAACTGGTCGGCACCTGGATCACAGACAAGAACCTGATCCGCGGAACCACTACCAACGAGGTGCGGGCGTATGACCTCGCCACCGGCAGCCTCGTATGGACCGTTCAGCCGCCCACGGGAGCCAACGTCCCGTGCAGCATGTCGTCCACGGTGTCGTCGTCCGGAGTCGGGACCATCGCCTACGGGACCGACGCCCACACCTGCACCGCCGTAGTCGGCGTGGACACCACCACCGGCCACGTGCTCTGGCACGCGTCGCTGGCCGGTTCCCCCAGCTCCGGTAGCACGCCCGGGAACGCGACCACCCTCCTCAACGGCAACGTCGCCGCCGTTGTCAGCGACACCGTGATCGGAGGATTCGACCTCAACAGCGGCACCCCGACATGGACGTACAAGCCGCGCGATCCGTCATGCAGTGACAGTGCCGCGGGTGCGGGAAACACCATCCTGATCGGCGACATGTGTTCCGAGGCCAATCAGCCCTACATGATGACTGCTCTGAACGCGACGACGGGCGCACAGCTTTGGCAGAAGCCCGTCTCGAACGGGTACACGGTCCAAGCTGCTTTCGCGGCCAGCCCGCTGGTCGCACAGGTTCAGGACGAAAGCGGCAACGGCAGCACCAACGTCTACGACAGCAGCGGCAACCCGACCCCTGTCAGCGCCGCCAGCGGGCTCGAGTCCAGCGGCCAGGGCGGTGGCGTTAGCAACACGCCGCTCGTGCAGATGGTGGGCAACACCCTGGTGTCCGAGACGACGGCCAAAATGCCGAACAGCTCGGACGACATGTTCGAAGTCGAAGCCATCGACGTGACGAGCAACAAGGTCCTCTGGACGTATAGCGGCGACAACAAGGCTGGGGCCGCTCTGGCCCTCGCTCCGCAAGCAAGCGGGAGCACGATCTTCGCTGTCTCCTCCCCTCCTCCCATGGGAGGGAGCGGCAACGGCGCGCTCGTCACACTGGACCCGACAACGGGCGCGGCAACCACCCTCGCAACGATGCCGTACTCATCGGGGCCCGAAATCACCGCCGCCAGCCCGGGCCCACTCGTGGTTCCTGGGAGCGGTTCCGCGCACCCTCGGGTGTACCTGGTCACTTCCGGATCCGTGCTGCCGGGCATCCACGAGTACAAGTAACTGTCGGCTGACTGGCAGGGTCTGCTCTGCGTCAGGTCCGCGCAGAACGGCCCCGGGACTGTCGTCCCGGGGCCGCGTCGATCAGTCAAACACTCGCATCAACTACTGCTGACGCGGCGGCTGCCCCTGCTGCTGGTAGGGGTTGTTCGGCATCTGCTGGTACGGCTGCTGCTGCGGCTGGCCACCATACTGGCCCGTCGGCGGCTGGTAGGGCTGCTGCGGAGCGTTCGGGTACGGGGGCGCCGTCGGGTACGCCGGCTCACCACCGCCACCACCGCTTCCACCGCGACGACGAGTGCGCGCGATGACCACGCCGATGATGACCAGGAGCACCACGCCACCGACGGCTCCAAGGCCGATAGCCATCCCGTTGCCGGACGAACCGCTGCTCGCGTTGGTCCCGGTCGTCACGGGTGCTGCGCTGGGGGACGACGACGAATCCGACGGCGCACCAGTCGCTTGCGGCAACGGACCGGCAGCCGGGCCAGCCGAGACGTTGGTGGTGAAGTCCGGCGAAGCAACACCGTAGCCATACTGCGGATCGGGAGCGGTGTGGCCCGAGGGCATGATTGCCGTCTTGATGATCCGGTTGACGACCTGACCTGCCGTCAAGCTCGGGTAGGCAGAACGGAAGAGCGCTGCAATGGCAGACACATAAGCAGCAGCGCCGCTGGTACCGTCAGCCTGACCCATCTGAGTGTCGCTGGCGCCTCCGTCTTGAAGAAGTGCAACTCCAGCACCCACCACAGTAATGTTGCCCGAATCCGATTTGGGCCAGATATTGGTGGACTGATCGACGGCACCAACTTTGACCACACCTGGATAGTCGCCGGGGTAAGATTGCGTGGAGTTGCCATCGTTGCCTGCGGCAGCCACAAGGACAACGTTATGCTGCTCGGCGTATGCGACCGCCTGTTCCTCAGCTACGGTCGGCGCCGCCGCACCAATGGACATGTTGATGACCTGAGCCCCATGGTCGACGGCGTAGCGGATGGCTTGAGGCACATAGTCACTGCCGCCGCCAAGGCTCTCAACGCCGGCACCGATTCCAATTGGCAGGATCTTGGCACCAGGTGCGAGGCCCATGATGCCGTCCTCACCGTTCGGCCCATGTCCGTGCCCCGCAATGAGACTGGCCATGCCGGTTCCGTGCCCAATTGGGGAGTGGTCGGTCCAGCCGTTGCCGCCAAATGCGAAATCCGTACCGGGGAGCACCTGTCCGGTCAGGTCGACGTGGGTGGCCCGCACTCCGGAGTCGATGACAGCGACCGTGATGCCCTTGCCAGTGGAGTGGTTCCACACCAGGTTGTTCTCGGCGCCGTACACCTTCAACGGCCACTGCGCCGCACGGGCTCCGTCATTGGCCTGTGCCACTGGCGACACGCCAATGACGAGGGCTCCAGCGAGCGCTGCCCCTCCGATTGCGTGCAGTGCTCGCTTGAAGCCCATACCCCGTCACCCCGCTCGCGTACGTTCAACAGTCGAGCAGGACACTACTTGAATCTCAGAACGTAATCACGCCCGGGTTCACCGGAGCGTCGACGCCCCAGGTCTCCTCGTCCTCGACGAGGTACTCGGCGCGGCCCTTACGCTGCTTCTTCTTGCCGGCGGCGTTCGCGAGACCGCCCAGGCCGCCCGCACCCATGCCGCCCTCGCCACCAGCGCCTGCAGCCCCCTCGCCTTCACCAGCCGCCATAGCTTCTTCGCCAACGCCACCGGCCTCACCCGCCGCGCTGCCAGAACCAGCGCCGCCAGCCAGGCCACTCGCGCCAAGGCCCGACATTCCAACCATGCCACCACCGAGGCCAGCTCCGCCAGCTCCGCCGCCAACACCGAGACCGCCGACGCCACCGACCCCACCGCCACCGCCGAAGCCACCGCCGGTGCTAAGGCCGCTGTGGAGCCCTCCCGCAACACCGTCGAGCTTGCCGCCGACGCCCCAGTTGTTACCTCCGAGCTGACCACCGTGGATTCCGCCCACGTTGCCTCCGCCCTGGAGCACCGACCCACCGTTGTTGACGCCGGGGGTGAAGGTGCCACCGGTTACGCCGCCGCCCGTGATGGGCTTGACCGCAACGTTTCCACCCTGGTTCGGCGGGAGGGGGGTGCCACCGACCGGGCTGCCGACGGGAGAGGTAGAAGTCGGCGGCTGGGGCCAAACCTTCCACGGACCATCCTTTGTGCCTGGCCCGCCAGCCAACTTGGCCGTCGCATCGTTGTACGACTGCCCGAGGTTCTGCATCAGCACAACGGCCTCTTGATGCGCCTGCTCCATGGCACTCAGTTGGCCGCCGTCCATCTGAAGGGCCTTCGTCAGACCGTACTTCACGGCGTCTTCATGGAACTGAACGTCGCTCTCGCCGCCCAGCGCACTTCCAACCTTGTCCCAAAAGCCCGGCTTGCTCGGGAAATTCCGCTGAGCACTCAACAAGGCGTCACTCGCGCTGTACACCGCGGTCGACGTGAGGGACGCATACTGAGCGCCGTTGTTCAGGCTTTCGTTCAGGTCAGAGGCGTTCTGCCGGAATGCATCCGCGGATGCACCGGACCAGTGCTCCAGCACGGTGTTGACGGTCGTCGAGAGCAGCTTGCTTGTTGCCTGCAGTTCAGTGGCGATACCAGCCCAGTGGTCGCCGGCCGTCCGCATCGCCACAGGGTCAGCATCCCGGATCATGGCATGGAGGGCGTCGTAACCTGCGGCAGCCTCAAAGTTGGTGGTGAAGCCCGCATTGCCCGTCTTCCCACCAGCATCTTGCTGAAGGAACTTCTTCCAGGCCGCGTCGCCCTGCTTCTGCTCTTCCTGCTGCTGCTTGATGTAGGCCTGTTCCGCCTGGTACTCACCGTATGCGTCTGGCATCAGGACATCCCCTTGTTGAACCCGCCAGCGGTGTTCGTTTCCTGGTCGGAGTAGGCCTTGTGGGCACTACTCGTCTTGCCCTGGAACTCCTGGATCATCTGCTGCAAGGTCCCGATCATGTTGGTGACGTCAGTCTGCATCGCCTGATGCGCGCTCAGCAGCGCCTGAGCCTCCAGGAAGCCATGACTACCCAACTGACTCTGCGTCAGGTTCGTCTGGTACTTGGCCTTGCCCTTCGTGGGATCCAAGCCATCCGCGACACTCTGAAGCTGTGTCATCGCCTGCTGAAGGTACCCGAGGTCTACCTCGTACCCATTCCCGGCTGCCATCTCTGCGACCGCCTCCCCGTTCGTTCGTACCGGCCCATGTACATGATAGGGATGTTCGCCGACAAGTTCGCTACCGGATACGGACCGAGACCCAGTCCCCCACGGCCTCCACCAGCGGAGGGATGACGTCCACCTCCGACTTACGCACCGCGAAGGCGTGATTGCCTGCCGGGAGCGCGATCAGACGGTGCGTCTGCTTCGGGAGCGGAGGGAACTCGTCCGGGCTGCCGAAGGGGTCGCGGGCGCCCTGGATGACGAGCGTCGGGATGCCTGTGGCCAGCAGTTCGTCGGCCCGCGAACGATCCGGCTTGCCTGGTGGGTGGAGCGGGAAGGCGAGGGCCACGACGCCCGCCGCACCCGTCCCAGCGCCCGTGCGGCAGGCAACCCGCGCGCCCGCGCTGCGCCCACCGACGAAAACCGGAACGTCCGGCCCGACCGCCTCCCGCACATGCGCGACGACCGGGAGCCACCCCGCGTCCAAGGTCTTCGGCGCGGGCGCAAGGCGCTTTCCGGCCACGCGCCAGGGCTGTTCGACCAGCCCGACCGCGACGGAGTCGACGCCCGCCGCGATCGCCTGGAGGTCCGGGGCCTCGATGCCGCCGCCCGCGCCGTGGCCGAGGAGGAGGACGCCGTGCGGGGCGCGGTCGCGGTGGTGCCAGGTGATCCGGGCGTCGCCGACGTCGGTCGGGACGAGTTCGGTCGCACTGCCAGGGGTCGCACGCATACGCCCAGCCTAGGACCCCTCGCGCTGCTGCTTTTCGCGGCGCATCCGGCGATTCTCCGTCAGGTTGCGGAAGGGGTTGGTGGTCGCCGTCACCGCCGCCGCCCGGACGTCACCGTCCGACCAGGTGCTGAAGCGTTCCAGGTAGGCGAGGACGACCAGGCGGGAGAGGCGGGGGTCATGGACGACGACTTCGTAGACGGCGGTCGGGCCGGCGTTGCGGACGAGGTCGAAGCCCGGCGATGTCGGGCCGGTGCAGCGGATGTGGGCGGAGAAGATCGCGTCCTCTACGCTTCGGCCACGGCCGCCCAGGCCGAACCCTGGGGCGAACTCGTCCAGCAGCCGGAATGCAGTACGCGCCGCACGGCGGCCGCCATTCAGTTCCTGGCGCACCGCGGTGAGCGTTTCAGGGAGACCCTGCTGCACGATCGGTGCCGCGTCGAAGTCGAGGCGTCGGCCGTTCGGCCTCGTCCCGCCCACCAGGACCTGCCCGGCGTCCCAGGCCTGCCCGAGTTTGACGTAGCCGAGCAACTGCTGCGGACCGAACGCCGGGTAGACGTAGTACGGCCGGACGTGCACGTCGTACGGATAGTCCTTGTGCATGCGCACGATCGGCTGCTGCTGCCCGGCCGGGTACACCAGAAAAGTGGTGTGACCGCGGCCGTAGTCGACCAGGACGGTGAATGCCGTCAACGACTGCAACAGATCCGACGAATCCGACGGAACGCCCATCGACGTGTCCCCCGCGTCCATATCGTCCCCCTTCACACCGACATACGGCCACACACCGTACCGGTGGGTACCGGGCACCACCATCGCGCTCCGCGTAATGCACCCGGTGACCCCGGCAGGACGTGCAAAGATGCCAGCGAAGACCGAAGACAGAGTCAATGACGTCAATGACGACAGTCGACAAAGGAGTCACGCAGCGTGCCTGGCACCAACCTGACCCGTGAGGAGGCCCGGACCCGGGCCGCGCTCCTGCACGTGGACGCCTATGAGATCGAGCTCGACCTGAGCGCGGCGGCGGAGGGAGGCACGTTCCGGTCCACCACCGTCGCCCGGTTCACCGCCGCCACCCCGGGTGCATCCAGCTTCATCGACCTGATCGCGCCCGCCGTGCACGAGGTCACCCTGAACGGGGTGGCGCTCGACCCGGCCGAGGTGTTCGCGGACAGCCGGATCACGCTGCCGTCGCTCGCGGCCGAGAACGAGCTGCGCGTCGTAGCGGACTGCGCCTACAGCAGCACCGGCGAGGGCCTGCACCGCTTCGTCGACCCGGTCGACCAGCAGACCTACCTCTACACGCAGTTCGAGGTCCCGGACGCGCGCCGCGTGTTCGCCTCGTTCGAGCAGCCGGACCTCAAGTCCACCTTCCAGTTCACCGTCACGGCCCCGACCGGCTGGAAGGTCATCAGCAACGAGGTCTCCCCCGAGCCGGAGAAGGGCGAGGTGGAGAACACCGAGGTGCACCGGTTCCCGGCCACGCCGCGGATGTCCACCTACATCACCGCGCTGATCGCCGGTCCGTACTACGGCGTGTTCAGCGAGTACGTGAGCCCGGACGGCGAGCAGCGGGTGCCGCTGGGCATCTACTGCCGTCCCTCGCTGTCGCAGTTCCTGGACGCGGACCACATCTTCGACGTGACCCGCCAGGGCTTCGACTACTTCCAGGACAAGTTCGACTTCGCCTACCCGTTCTCCAAGTACGACCAGCTGTTCGTGCCGGAGTTCAACGCGGGCGCGATGGAGAACGCGGGCGCAGTGACCATCCGCGACCAGTACGTCTTCCGCTCCAAGGTGACGGACTCCGCCTACGAGGGCCGGGCGACCACGATCCTGCACGAGCTGGCGCACATGTGGTTCGGCGACCTGGTCACCATGGAGTGGTGGAACGACCTCTGGCTGAACGAGTCGTTCGCGACCTTCGCGGAGACCGTCTGCCAGGCCGAGGCCGAGGGCACCCGCTGGCCGAACATCTGGACGACCTTCGCCAACGAGATGAAGACCTGGGCCTACCGCCAGGACCAGCTGCCGTCCACCCACCCGATCATGGCGGAAATCAACGACCTGGAGGACGTCCAGGTCAACTTCGACGGCATCACCTACGCCAAGGGCGCGTCGGTGCTGAAGCAGCTGGTCGCCTACGTCGGCCAGGACGCGTTCTTCGCGGGCGTGCAGGCGTACTTCAAGCGGCACGCGTGGGGCAACACCCGCCTTTCCGACCTGCTGACCGCGCTGGAGGCGACCTCCGGACGCGACCTGAAGGCCTGGTCGAAGGCGTGGCTGGAGACAGCCGGTATCAACATCCTCCGTCCCGAGCTGGAGGTCGGCGCCGACGGTGTGATCACCTCCTTCGCCGTCCGCCAGGAGGCCCCGGCGCTTCCGGCGGGTGCCCGGGGCGAGGCGGTGCTGCGTCCGCACCGGATCGCGATCGGCCTCTACGAACTGGACGGCGCGGCGCTCAAGCGCGTCGAGCGGATCGAACTGGACATCGAGGCGGCCGAGCTGACGGAGGTTCCGCAGCTGGTCGGCCGCGACCGTCCGGCGGTGATCCTGCTGAACGACGACGACCTCACCTACTCCAAGATCCGCCTGGACGAGGTCTCGCTGGCCAACGTCACGCAGCACATCGCGGACTTCGCCGACTCGCTGCCGCGCGCCCTGTGCTGGGCCGCCGCCTGGGACATGACCCGTGACGGCGAGATGGCCACCCGCGACTACCTGGAGCTGGTCCTGCACGGCGTCAGCCGCGAGACGGACATCGGCGTCGTCCAGTCGCTGCAGCGTCAGGTCAAGCTGGCCGTCGAGCTCTACGCCGCGCCGGAGTGGAAGGCCACCGGCCGGGCCAAGCTGGCCGAGGCCGCCGAGCAGCTGCTGCGCGGCGCGGAGCCGGGCAGCGACCACCAGCTGGCGTGGGCGCGGGCGTTCGCCGCTTCGGCGTCGAGCGTCGAGCACCTCGCGCTGCTGTCCGGCCTGCTGGACGGCTCGGTCGAGATCGAGGGCCTGGCCGTCGACACGGAGCTGCGCTGGGCACTGCTCGGGCGGCTCTCGGCCGCCGGTGTCGCCGACGAGGCCGCGGTGATGGACGAGCTGGAGCGCGACGCCACGGCCGCGGGTGAGGCGCACGCCGCCACCTGCCGTGCGGCGCGCCCGACGGCGGAGGCCAAGGCCGCCGCCTGGGCCTCCGTGGTGGAGGCGGAGACGCTCTCCAACACCGTGCAGGAGGCCGTGATCCGCGGCTTCATGCAGACCGAGCAGGCGGACCTGCTGGCGTCCTACACGGAGAAGTACTTCGCCGCGATCAAGGGCATCTTCGAGCAGCGCTCGCACGAGATGGGCCAGCAGATCGTCGTCGGCCTCTACCCGACGATCCAGGTCTCCACGGACACCCTGGAGGCCACGGACGCGTGGCTCGCGGCAAACGACCCGGCCCCGGCGCTGCGCCGCATGGTCGTCGAGTCCCGCTCCGGCGTCGAGCGCGCGCTGCGCGCCCAGGCGGCGGACCACGCCGCGGGGGCGTGAACCCGGTTCGGTAGTGGCTGACCGCTGACCGACGGAGCACGACAGAGAACGACAGAGGGTGGTGCCGGGCGCTTCACGCGCCGGGCACCACCCTCCGTCGTGATTCCGACGGGTGGTCAGTGACCGCCTGCCGCCTGCTCCTGGAGCAGACCGGCGATCCGGGCCAGGTCGTTGATGCCGTCGATGACACCGTTGATGTCCGGCGTCGCGCCGCCGTTCATGACCAGGTAGTAGGTGTAGTAGTGGCCGGCGCAGACCTCCATGTAGCCGCCGATGGCCAGACCGCCCTCCGCGATCTGCGTGTTGAGGGCGTCCTCGGTGGCCGTCACGCCGGTCTTGCCCCAGACCTTGCCCTTGCCGGGACAGGTGGGGCTGCCCAGGCAGACGTCGGCGAGCCCGCCGTTCACACCCAGCAGCGGCAGCGCGTCGCGGAAGACCTTCGCGTCCGGGGTGTGCAGCCAGTAGTGCAGGATCTCGTTGATGCCCTTGGGCGTGACCCGGTCGGTGGGGTTGCCGCCGCGCCCGTCCAGCAGCTGGAACTGCATCGGATCGATCCCGGCCTGCACCAGGAACCGGTGGAGCACCGGGAAGCCGTCACCGCACTGGTGGCTGTGCGCGGAGACCGCCTGGAGACAGACCGCCAGGTTGGCCCCGAGATTGTGGCTGACCTTGAAGATCAGCTTCACGTACTGGGAGAAGACCGGCGACACGTAGGCGGCGACGGTCGGCCCGCTGTAGGAGCCGGGCAGCAGCCGGACCGGGTTGGGTCCGGTCGGGGCGGCGCTGACGGTGACCCCCGCGCGCCGGAGCGCCTCGATCAGGGCGGTGCGCCCGAAGGCCGCCGGGTTCTGGATGTTGGAGATGCGCAGCTGCGGCTGCGAGCCCGCGGCGATGGTGCCGGAGAGGTGGATCCGGGTGCCGTCGGGTGACGCGGTCACAGCGATGTTCGTCGTGCCGCCCGCAGCCACGGTCCGCACGCTGGAGGTGACCTGGTACGGCGCGACCTGAGGACGCCAGAGCAGCTTGGCCGCGTGGCCCGGCGTGGTCGCGGTCGAGAGCAGGTCGATGACGTTGTCGTTGATGATCAGCGGATCCGGCGCCGGGTCGAAGGCCGGGAACGTGGTGAATAGCCGGTTGTCGACGACGACGTTGCCCTGCACGTGGGTGATGCCCGAGTGGCGGACCTGCTGGGCGATCTGGTCGATGCCCGCGAGCGGGTCCTCCGGGGTGAGCTGCGCGCCGGGGACGTCGTTGGCGTAGGTGTGGTCGACCGGGCGGTAGTCCACCGTCCCGTCCGGGCGCGTCCGGCCGCCCATGGTCAGGTCACCCTTGGCCACCAGGGACAGCGCCCCGTCCAGAGTGGACCCGTGCCGCGTGCCGAGTTGCCGCACGGGCGTGCTGAACCGGTAGTCGGCGCCCAGCACGTGCAGCGCCCCGGAGACGGCCACCAGCTTGGCGGTCGATCCGGGGACGAACATCTGGTCGGGGTACTGGGAGTGGATGACCCGACCGGTCTGGTCGTCGATCTCCAGCAGGCCCCACTGCGCGTGCGCGTAGGCGGGCTTGTGCATGATCGCTTCGATGTCGGGACTGAGGGCGGCGTCCCGGTGCGCGGCGGCGGGGCCCCCTGCCGCTGTCGTCAACGCGGTGACCAGCGCCGCGGTCAGGGCCGTGGCCCAGCGACGCCAGGGTCTGGCGGTCAGACTCATCCATTCACCTGTTCCGGCCCGTGCCGACGGCATGGCCCTGCGTGCGGAGGTGCGTGCGGTGCTCCGAGCGGTGCTCCGAGCAGAGCTCCGAGCGGAGCTGCGTGCGGAGCTGCTGTGAGCACCTCAGTGGTACCTCGGCCGGGACGGCTCCCTACCTCCGCTCCCGGCCTTTCACTCGCCCGTGGCAGCAGCAGAGGTGATGATGCGTCAGTTGCGCGTGGCCGCCGGGCTGCCACCGGGGCTCACCCCTCCCGCAGCACCGCGCCCAGCTCCGCCGTCCGCTCCGCCGAGGCGAGGCTTTCCAGAGTGGTCGGCTTGCCGTCGGCGTCCGCGATGGGAAGGCGCCAGTTGGGGTACTCCGTCGAGGTGCCCGGCAGGTTCTGCGGGCGGGGGTCGCCGACCGTGTCCGGGAGCCAGACGCCGACCAGCTTGGCGGGGGTGCGCAGCAGGTAGCGGTGGAGGGCTCCGACGGCGTCGGGGAGGTGGCGGCCGTCCGGGGGCTCCAGCAGGTCGGCGGCCGGGCCCTCGCCGTAGGGCGGGACGGTCATCAGGCCCTCGCGGGCCAGCTCGCCGAGCCACTCCTCGCGCTCTTCGTCGTCCTCCGCCTGCTCCTCGGCCAGCGGCTTGTTCAACAGGCCGAGGCGATGCCGCAGTTCGACGTGCTCGCCGCTGAGCCGGGCGGCGGTGCTGGGCAGGTCGTGGGTGGTCAGCGTGGCCAGGCACTGCTCGCGCCAGCGGTCGGGCGGGAGCGGCGAGCCGCCGCCCTTCTCGGACCAGTCGCGTTCGAACCAGAGCACCGACGTGCCCAGCACGCCCCGGCCCTCCAACTCCTCGCGGACGCCCGGCTCGACGGTGCCGAGGTCCTCGCCGATCACGATCGCGCCCGCGCGCTGCGCCTCCAGCGCCAGGACGCCGAGCATCGCCTCGGGGTCGTAGCGGACATAGGTGCCCTCCGTCGGCGGGCGGCCCGCCGGCACCCACCAGAGCCGGAACAGGCCCATGACGTGGTCGACCCGGAGCCCGCCCGCGTGGCGGAGGTTGGCGCGCAGCAGGTCGGCGAAGGGCGCGAAGCCCGCGTCGGCGAGGGCGTCCGGGCGCCACGGCGGCAGGCCCCAGTTCTGGCCGTGCGCGTTGAACGCGTCCGGCGGCGCGCCCGCGCTGATGCCGTCGGCCAGGCAGTGCTGCAACGCCCACGCGTCCGCGCCGTCCGGGTGGACGCCGACGGCGAGGTCGTGGACCAGGCCCAGCGGCATTCCGGCCGCGCGCGCCGCGTCCTGGGCGGCGCCGAGCTGTTCGTCGACCAACCAGGCCAGCCAGCAGTGGAAGTCGACGCGTCCGGCCAGCTCGGCGCGGGCGCGCAGCACCGCCGCGCTGCCGGGATCGCGCAGCCCGCCGGGCCAGCGTCGCCAGTTCGGCCCGTGCACCTCCGCGAGCGCGCACCAGGTCGCGTACTGGAGCAGGCCGTCGCCCTCGCGGCGCAGGAACGCCTGGTAGGCGGCCTCGCGGCCGACGCTGCGCGGGACGGCGTGGAGCACCCGCAGCGCCTCGCTCTTGGCGGCCCAGACCGCGTCGCGGTCGATCAGCGCCTCCTCGACCAGCACCTCCTCGCGCAGCCGCGCGCCGCGCAGCGCGGCGTCCCGTACCCGTTCGCGCTGTTCGGCCGTCAGGTACGCGTACTCGGGGACGGCCTCGACGCGCAGGTGCGCCGGGTCGGCGAAGCGGCGCGAGGAGGGGCGGTAGGGCGAGGGGTCCGAGTGACCGTCAGGTCCCGGCGGCATGCCCGCGTGCAGCGGGTTGACCTGGACGAAGCCCGCGCCGAGGGTGTGGCCGGACCAGAGCGCGAGGTCTGCCAGGTCGCCGAGGTCGCCCATGCCCCAGGAGCGCTCGCTGAGCAGTGAGTAGAGCTGGACCAGGAAGCCCCAACTGCGCTGCTCCGGCCCGGCCAGCCGGTCCGGGGCGACCAGCAGCGGCGCGGCGGCGGAGAGCCGGTCGCCGAGGCGGGCGCAGAGGGTGTGGCGGCCGACGGGCAGGTCCGCCGGGATCGGCCGGGTCTCCCCCGCTTCCCCGCGGTGGGCGCCGCGGGGGAAGGGCGTCGGCAGGGTGACGCTGCCGCCGTCCTCCAGCTCGACCCAGGCCTCGGCCGCGCCGGGCAGCGCCACCTCCTCGGTGCGTCCGGCGCGGACCACGACCGCGCGCGGAAGCAGCCGCTGCGCGCGCCGGGCGTACAGGCCCTGGAGCGCCTCGTCGGCCCGCGCGGTGTCCCCGGCGTCGACGCCCATCGCGGCCAGCACCGCCACCAGGGTCGTCTCGGGCACGGGCCGGCCCTCGAACTCGGTGTCCACCCCGTAGGCGTGGGCGAGCATGTGAAGCGCGCCTGCGCCAGGGGAGTTCGGAGGTTGGGCGGCGGCCACGTGGTCTCCTCGTTGCGCGGTGTCGGACCCTGTGTGCAGGGTGTCGCAGGACGCGGGCGGCGCGGCGTCGCGACACGGACCGCGCTTCCGGCCCGGCGGGGCACCTTGTCACCTACCCAGGCGGGTGGCTCTTCGACACCGGCAAACGGGTGGTGACGCGCGCGGCACCGGGCGGTTGCCAACACGCCCGTACGTTGACATGTCGTGGCCGGAGATGGTGGGGTTGAACCCGTTCGGCGGAGTTCAGCCAGGCGGTTCCGGGGGCGCGTGCGACTCTTCGCCGATCTCCTGGCCCGCGTACGGGCGCGAGCGACGCCTGCGACGCTCGGAGGCTGTCGGCTGGATCGGCCCGGCTCCAACGGGCGCGACCGCTGCACGCTTCCGACCAGGCATCAGGAGTCCCCGTGGAGGACCACCGGCCCGCTCCGGCCAACGACGGGATCGTCGCGGCCCTCGGCAGCAGTCTGCGGCGGACCATCGCCGAACACACCGGCCTCCAGAACCTGTTCGGCTCCGCGCCCGCGCTGAGCGCCCGCCGGACCGCCGCCCGCACCGCGCGCCGTCTCGCGCCGGAGACGGCGGACCGGCTGATCTCCCAGTTCAAGGGCACCGCACCATTGCTGGCGCTGAGCAGCCGGATGAGCGCGCAGGTGGGCGCGCAGATGCGCAACCGCAGTGCGGCGCTACGGGCCAGTGCCGCGTTCACCGTCGCCGCCGTGGTCGGCGGCGGGCTGGTCGGCTCGGCCGGACCGGCCGCCGCCCTCACGCCCAACGCCGTTGCCAGGACCGTCGGCGTGGGAGCCACCACCGGCGGCGCGCGGAGCGGCAACGCCGGCAACACGGCCAATGCGAGCAACACGGGCAATACGGCCAACACGGCCGGACTCTCGCACGCCACCTCGGGCGCGCCGAGCGGCGGCGCGGACGTCTCCGGGCCTGCCATCTACCCGCGCCCGCAGCGCGAGCACACCCAGGGCACGGCCGTCGCCAAGCCGGCCCGGGTCGCGCTCGCCGCCGCGCCGCACGCCGACCCGGGCGCTCTCGCCGTGCTGAAGGCGGCGCTCCAACTCGCGGGCGTGCGCAAGGTGGACACCGTCTCCCCCGACACCGACCCGCAGCCGGGCGTGCTGACGATCTACCTCGGCGGCGGCGCCGAGGGCGCGAGCGGCGGCACCGACCGCGCGCTGCGCACGCTCTCGACCCCCACCTCGGCCGTCCCCTCGCCCAGCGGCCTGCCCGCCGGCGGCTACGTGCTCGCCACCGGCAGCGCCACCGTGGGCACGCCCGGCAAGACCGCGCCGGCCGGCATCGCCGTGCTGGCCGGAGTCGACGCGGACGGCACCTTCAACGCGGTGCAGTCGTTCCGGCAGATCCTCGGCCAGGGCGGCGCGCTGCCCGGCCTGGTCGTCCAGGACTGGCCCTCCTCCGTCCGACGCGGCGTCAGCGAGGGCTTCTACGGCACGCCGTGGACCACCCAGCAGACCGTCGACATGCTCGACTTCATGGGGCGGACCAAGCAGAACTACTTCCTGTACGCGCCGGGCGACGACCCTTACCGCTCGACGCTGTGGCGCAACCCCTACCCCGCCTCCCAGCAGGCCGGGCTGCGGACGATCACCCAGGCCGCCGCGGCGGACCACATCACCGTCGCCTACTCGCTCTCGCTCGGCGGCTCGCTCTGCTACACCTCCAACCAGGACCAGAACGCCCTGGTCGCCAAGCTGCAGCAGCTGTGGTCGCTGGGCGTGCGCTCCTTCCAGCTCGACTTCTCCCAGGCCACCTACTCCCACTGGCACTGCCAGGCCGACGCCGACGCCTACGGCCACGGCCCGGAGGCGGCGGCCCGCGCGCAGGCGGACCTGGTCGACGTGGTGCTGCGGCGGTTCATCACCCAGCACCCGGACGCCGACGCGCTGACCCTGCTGCCCAGCGAGTACTACCAGGACGGCAGCACCCCCTACCGCACCGCGCTGGCCAAGGAGTTGGACCCCAGCGTCCTCGTCGTCTGGACCGGCGTCGGCGTGCAGCCCGCCACCATCACCGCGAGCGACCTGACGGGGGCCCAGCAGGCGTTCGGCCACCCGCTGGTCACCGAGGACAACTACCCCGTCAACGACTCCGCGCAGGACCGCCTCTACCTCGGCGCGTACGAGGGCCGCGACCCGTCCGTGGCCAGCGACGCCGCCGGACTGCTGGTCAACGCCATGCAGCAGCCCGTGGCCTCGCGCATCCCCCTCTTCACCGCGGCCGACTTCGCCTGGAACCCCGGCGGCTACCAGCCGCAGGGGTCCTGGCAGGCCGCCGTCGCCGACCTGGCGGGCCAGAGCGGCCTATCGGGGCAGGACAGCGCATCCGGGCAGGACGGCGCATCCGGGCACGGCGGTGCATCCGGCCAGGACTCCCGGAAGGCCCAGGCCTCGCAGGCCGCCGTCGCCGCGCTCTCCGCACTGGCGGGCAACAGCGCCTCGTCCCCTCTCGGGCAGACGGAATCCGCCTACCTGCGCCCGTTGTTGGACGCCTTCTGGTCAGCGTTCGAACCGGCCTCGCCCCGGCCGAACTCCGACGATCCTGCTGCGACGGCCGCCCGCTCCCAGGCCGCCGCCCAGCTCCGTGCCGCGTTCACCACCATGGCACAGGCCACTGACGATCTGGCCCAGGTCGACGGCGGACAGCTGGAGTCCGAGGACGACGCCTGGGTCGCCCAGCTCGCGGGCTACGGCCAGGCCGGGCAGACCGCCGTCGACATGCTGAGCGCCCAGCGCGCGGGCGACAACGCGACCGCCTGGAAGCTCCGGCTGAGCCTCGCCCAGCAGGAATCCGCTCTGGACGACAACGGCGTCACCGTCGGCGACGGCGTGCTGGACCCGTTCCTGGACCGCGCGCTCAAGGCCTCCGACAGCTGGGCCGGGCTCGACACCGGCCAGCTGACCGCGACCAGCAGCATGGGCACCGCGCAGAACGACGACCCGGCCCTGATGGTCGACGGCGACCCGAACACCTACTACTGGTCCGCCGACCCGCCGCAGACCGGGGACAGCTTCGGCGTCGACCTCGGCAGCGCCACCCCGGTGCGCAGCGTCCACATCCTGATGGGCGGCCCGGCGGGCGACGTCGCCGCGGGCGACATCATGCAGGACGCGGTGCTGGAGTACGCCACCGACGACAGCGGCTGGCAGACCATCGGCACGTACCACGGTCAGTCCGAGATCGACGCGACGCTGCCCTCCGGCGTCGTCGCCCGCTACCTGCGGCTGCGCTCGACCGGCACCCAGGACAGCTCGGTCGCGGTCCGCGACTTCAGCGTCACCACGCCGTTCACCACGCCGATGACGGCCGACGGCCCCGCCGCCGCGTCCGGCTACCCGCTGGCCAACCTGGTCGACGGCGACCTCGACTCCCCCTACCGTGCGGCGTCCGCCGCGCAGCCGGGCGACGCGGTCACGGTGACACTGGGTCAGACTCGCCCGCTGAACCGGGTCGTGGTGCTGACGGATCCGAGTACGTACGCGCCCGGCACCGTCGAGGTGCACAGCGCGGACAAGGGCTGGACCGCGATAGGAGCGGTCGCCCGCGACGGCTACACCGAGCTGGACGCCGACCCGAAGCTGAAGGTCGACCGGATCCGGATCGCCTGGACCGGCGGCGCGAACAGCCCCGCGGCGGTCGTCTACCAGGTCGTCCCCTGGTACGCGGACACGCCTCCGGCGACGCTGCAGCTCGCCCAGCAGAGCGTCGACCTGCAGTCGGGCGGCGGCTCGGTGCCGGTGGGCGGGGTGCTGCAGGCGCAGGGCGTCGGCGGAGCGACGGGCACGGTGACGGCCCAGCTGCCCGCTGCCGCGAAGGGCCTGACCGTCAGCGGCACCGGCCCGGTCGCGCTCCCCCGCGGCGGCGCGGCCGACGTCCCGCTGGGCTTCGCGGCGGCGGCGAACACGCCGACGGGGACGTACACGGCGCACGTCGTCTTCACCGTCGGTGGGCGGGTCGCGACGCAGGACGTCACGGTCCACGTCTACCCGAAGACCGGCGGCCCGGACCTGGCCCTCACCGCGACGGCGTCCTCCTCGGCGGACGAGACCGCGGACTTCCCGGCCACCAACGTCAACGACGGCGATCCGACCACGCGGTGGTCCTCGCCCGCGGACGACAACGAGTGGGTCCAGCTGCAGTTGGCGCAACCGGCGGTGATCGGCGAGGTCGGCCTGCAGTGGCAGGACGCGTACGCGTCGAAGTACCAGATCCAGACCTCGATGGACGGTCAGAACTGGACCACCGTCGCCACGGTGAACAACGGCCAGGGTGGCGCCGAGACCGTCCGGTTCGGCGCGGTGAACGCGCTGTACGTGCGCATGCAGGGCGTGGCACGGGCGACCAGGTTCGGCTACTCGCTGTGGGGCATGAACGTCTACGCGGTCACCAACCCGCCGGCGTCCCTCACCCCACCGCCGGGGTCGACCGCGAGCCCGTCCCCGAACCCGTCGAGCACGCCGAGCCCGTCCCCGACGGACACGGCAACGCCGGACCCGACGGACACCTCGACCCCGGATCCGTCCGCCTCCGCGACCCCCTGAGCAGATCTTTCAGACCAGGCACGCGGGGAAGTCGCACCATCCAGGGGCGCGGCAGCACAGGCTCGGCCTCTCGCGCGCACGCGGCGGAGCCGCATATCGGCAGAGCCCCGCGCCCCCGGGTAAGTGCGACGTCCCGTCTGCCCGGGGTAACGAAAAGGCCCCGGGGAGACGCGCGCGTCTACGCGCTGAGCTCCACCGGGGCCCCTGGGGGCGCTCCGCCGGCTTGATGAAGGGCTTGGACTGGCGCGAGATGCGCCAACTCCTCCGCCGTTCCGTAGGGCTCCAGGTACGGGCGCCAGCGCGGGTCGCGGTGGCCCGTGCCGATGATCCGCCAGGCGAGGCCGGTCGGAGGGGCAGGGGTCCGCTTCATCCGCCAGCCGAGATCGGCGAGGTGGCGGTCCGCCTTGACATGGTTGCACCGGCGACACGCGGCGACGACGTTGTCCCACGCGTGCTGCCCGCCACGGCTGCGCGGAATCACGTGGTCGACGCTGGTTGCGACGCCACCGCAGTACACGCAGCGCCCGCCGTCGCGGGCGAACAGCGCCCTGCGGGTCAGCGGGACCGGGCCACGGAACGGGACTCGGACGAAACGGGTCAGCCGGACGACGGACGGCGCCGACATGGCTGAGGTCGCACTGTGCATGAGTACCCCGGTGTCCTCGAGGCTCACCGCCTTCTTGTCGAGGACGAGGACCAGGGCGCGTCGTAGTGACACGACACCCAGTGGCTCGTAGGACGCGTTCAGGACCAGAACTTGCGGCACGAGGGCCTCCCTTTCCGCCGACGGCGCGTGGCTCGCGCCGGGACGACTGATCACCCGGACGGGGTGATCTCCTGACAGTGTCGCCGCCCGAGGTGCCGGGGCGCCACCATGTCCTGAGGTCCGACCGGGTGTGTGCTCCCCCACACCGGAAGCCCACATCGCCATCATGCCCACAGTCACCGCAGGTGAAGCACGGTAACGGCGGGTCAGCGGAGTGATCCACACACCCCTCTCGCGCCCCCTCGGGTTTGCCTCGGGTTCGGGGCCGGTGGCTACTCTGGGGCGATGCCCAGCCAGACCTCTACAACTTCCACTCCGACCTCCCCCACGGTCTCCCTGCACGACGCGAGCCAGGCCGTCGGCTACGTCAGCCAGCACTGGCAGGCCTGGGTCACCGACGCCCTGCGCATCATCTTCATCGCGGTCATCGCGCTGGTGGTGCGCGCCGTGGTGGTGCGGCTGATCGACAAGATGGTCGAGAAGATGGCCAACAGCACCTCGCACCACCACTCGGAGAGTGCGTGGATGTCGGGCCTGCTGGCCAACGCGGAGCGACGGCGGCAGCGGTCCCAGGCGATGGGGTCGGTGCTGCGCAGTGTCTCTTCCTTCGTGATCCTCGGCACAGCGGCGATCACCATCCTGCCGGTGCTGGGGATCAACCTGGCTCCGCTGCTGGCCAGCGCGGGCGTCGCCGGTGTCGCGATCGGTTTCGGCGCGCGCAACCTGGTGACGGACTTCCTCTCCGGCGTCTTCATGATCCTTGAGGACCAGTACGGCGTCGGCGACCAGATCGACACCGGGGTGGCCACCGGCACCGTGCTGGAGGTCGGCCTGCGGGTGACCAAGCTGCGCGGGGCGGGCGGGGAGATCTGGTACATCCGCAACGGCGAGGTGAAGCGGATCGCCAACCTGAGCCAGGGCTGGGCGACCGCCAGCGTGGAGATTCCGCTCGGCTACCACGAGGACCTGGACCGGGTGAAGGAGCTGATCCTGGCCGCGGCGGAGGAGATGGACAAGGAGGAGGAGTGGGCCGAGACGCTGATCGAGCCGGTCAAGGTGCTGGGCGTCGACTCGCTGGCCGCCGACTCGATGATCGTCCAGGTCTCGGTCAAGGTGCTGCCTGGCAAGTCGCTGGGCGTCGCGCGTGAGCTGCGCCGCCGGATCAAGATCGCCCTGGAGCAGGCGGGCATCCGCCTCGGGGTCACCGTGCCCGTCGAGGACGCCGTTCCGGCCCAGCGCGCGGCAGCGGACATCAACGCACCGTCGGTCCTCGGCGACCCGATGAGCGCGCAGTCGCGCGGCACCGCGCCGATACCGGGCCTGGACGACCCGACGCAGAAGTAGACACCCCACAGACACCCGTACGCGAGGGCGCGGGCACGACCGCTCACCGGTCGGCCCGCGCCTTCTGCGTCTGCCGGCGCCTGCCGATGCCTGCCGGCGTTTGCCGGCGCGTGCACGTTTGCTGACTCAGGTAATCCGTTGTAAAGTACAACTTAAGTCTTAGTTGTAAATACCAACCGCTTTTCTGGGGTGATCATGTCCGCCACCGCCGCGCCCTCCGAACGCGCCGTACTCCGGCGCGTCCTCACGCACCTGCTACTGCCGCTGCTCATGTGCCTCGGCATGGGTCTCGCCTACGAGAGCGCGTTCCACGCGCCGTCGCCGCACCACATGAAGGTCGCGGTCATCGGCACCACCCCGCAGGCGGACGTATTGGCCCAGACGATCAAGGACCAGGCCGGCGACGCGCTCGACGTCACCACCCTGCCGAGCACGGACGCGGCCAAGGCGCAGATCATGAACCGCTCACTGGTCGCCGCCTACCAGCCCAGCGCCACCGGCTCCGCCTCCCCGCAGTTGTACGTCGCCACCGCCAACTCCGGCACCGACGTCGAGGTCGCCACGAAGATCTTCACCACCGTCGCCTCGCTCCAGCACCAGCCGCTGGCCACGGTCGACCTGACCCCGATGCCGACACAGGACCCGACCAACCAGGCGCTCTTCTTCCTGCTGGTGGCGATCAGCATCGGCTCCTACGGCAGCGTGGCCGTGATCGGCGGCGCGGGCGCGGCGCTGCAGGTGCGGACACAGGCGGCGCTGTGCGTCGGCGTCTCGTTCACGGTCGCGGTCATCGGGACGGTTCTGGCCGGACCGGTCTTCGACTTCGTCCACCACGACCTGGCCGGGCTCTTCGCACTCGCCTGGGTCTACTCCTTCGCGGTGGCCGGGATCGGAACCGTGCTGCACCACTTCCTGGGCCGCTGGACCACGCTGGGCACGATGCTGCTCTTCGTGATGCTGAACTTCACCTCCTCCGGCGGCGTCTTCCGCCCCGACCTGCAGAACGGCTTCTTCGGTTCACTGCACTCGTTCTGGATCGGCTCGGGCTTCGTCGAGGGCGCGCGGAGCATGATCTACTTCGACGGCCGCGGCGGCTTCGCCACCGACGTGTGGATCCTGATCATCTGGGCGCTGGTCGCCGTCGTCGGACTGGGCGTCACCGGCCTGGTCAAGTCCCGGAAGTCGCAGGCCCCGACGCTCGTCACGGCGTCGAACGTCTCGGCTGCGGTTCCGGCCCAGGCCGTCCACAGCAACGTCCCGGAGGGCGACGTCCCGGAGGGCGACGTCCGGGAGGGCGACGTCCGGGAGGAAGAGGAGGAGGCCGTCTCGGTCTGATCCACTCCCGCTCCCCAGGGACGAATGCCCCGGGTAACGCTTCGGTCTCCAAGAGAATCGAGGCGTTCCCGGGGCATTGACATCCCCTCGCCCGCAGCCGTACGTTCCTGGCCAACCGTTAGGAAAGTTTCCTTCCAGTTCAGGGGCTCAGTCGTCCTCGCTGAAGGCGACGCGAGGAGAGTGAGGGAACGCCATGGCGACCGGCCGCAGCAACCCCTCGCAGCCCGGCACCCCGAGGCTGCTGCGAGCGATCAACGACCGGGCCGCGCTGGAGCTGCTGCTCGAAGAGGGCCCCCTGTCCCGGAGCCAACTCGGCGCGCTGACCGGGCTGTCCAAGCCCACCGCCTCCCAACTGCTCGCCCGGCTGGAGAGCGCCGGACTGGTCGTCCCCGTCGGCACCACCGCCGGACGGCCGGGGCCCGGCGCACAGCTCTACGAGATCAACCCGCGTGCCGCCTACGTGGCCGGGCTGGATGTCAGCCCCGAGCGGGTCCGGGTCTCCATCGCGGACGTCACCGGACACGTGGTCACCGAGCACCGGCTGCCGCAGCACGCGGACGACCCCGGCCAGGCCGTGGAACAGGTCGGGCGCGCCCTCGACGTCGCCACCACCGCAGCGGGCCTCGACCGGAGCGACCTGCGCGCCGTCGTCATCGGCACGCCCGGTGCGCTCGACCCGGCCACCGACGAACTCCGGTACGCCGCACACCTTCCCGGCTGGCACTCACCCCGCCTGCTGGAGGAGCTGACCGCGGACCTCGGTGTCCCGGTCGCGCTGGAGAACGACGTCAACCTGGCCGCCGTCGCCGAACAGCGCGTAGGACTGGCAAGGGGCGTCCAGGACTTCGTGCTGCTCTGGGTCGAGGCGGGCATCGGCGCCGCCCTGGTCCTGGGCGGCCGGATGCACCGCGGCCACACCGGCGGCGCGGGCGAGATCGGCTACATGCCGATGCCGGGCGCGCCGCTGATCAAGAACCCCGAGCTGGAGACCGCGAACTCGGGCGGCTTCCAGGAACTGGCCGGTGCCCCGGCCGTGTTGGACCTGGCCCGGGAGCACGGACTCGACAGCGACACGGCGCAGGCCGCCGTCGCCGACGCGGTCCGACGCGCGGAGGCAGGCGAGGACGCGGAAGCGGGGGACGCCAGGAACCTGGGGGACGCGGGGGACGCGTTCCTGCGCACCCTCGCCGAGCGCCTGGCCACCGGCCTCGCGGCGGTCGTCGCGGTGGTCGACCCGGAGCTGGTCGTGCTGAGCGGCGCGGTCCCGCGCGCCGGGGGCGAACGCCTGCGGGCGCTGGTGCAGGAGGAGTTGTCGGGGCTGGCCGTGCCCCGGCCGCGCCTGCTGCAGAGCGAGCTGTCCGGCTCCCCCGTCGTCATCGGCGCGCTGCAGACCGCGTTGGCGACCGCGCGAGAGCAGGTCTTCTCCACCCACTGACCCACCTGCTGACCCAACTGCCGACCCACCCACCGAACCACTCACTGACCCGCACCACAGGCACCACCGGCACCAATCTCGCACCGCCGCACCATCGGCACCTCGCAACGGACCGGCACCCGCACCCGCACCTGGCCGCGCCCGTAGCCCCGTGCATCCACCACCGGTCCGAACCCACTGGAGTCCCCGTGTCGACTGCCCTCCCCCGCAGAGGACGCCGCGCCCTGGCGGCCCTCGCCGTGACGGCCTCGCTCGCACTCACCGCCGCCGCCTGCACCGGCCAGCCCAACACCGGCGCGCAAGGCGGCACCGGGACCGACAACAAGCCGGTCACCATCACCTTCTGGCACGGCTGGAGCCAGCCCAACGAGCTCGCCGCGATCAACACGGACATCGCCGCGTTCGAGAAGCTGCACCCGAACATCAAGGTCAACGCGGTCAAGGCGGTGTCCGGCGACACCATCACCCAGGGCCTGCGGGCCACCGGCGCCAGCGCGCCCGACGTGGTCTCCGACTTCTCCACCACCGACGTCGGCAAGTTCTGCTCGACCGGCGCGTTCGTCAACCTGGACCCGCTGATAGCGAAGGACGGGATCGACCCGAAGACCACCTTCTCGCCGACCATGCTCAGCTACACCCAGTACAAGGGCGACCAGTGCTCGCTGCCGCTGCTGGGCGACGCGTACGGCCTCTACTACAACGTCGACATGTTCAAGGCCGCGGGCATCGCCTCGCCGCCGAAGACCTTCTCCGAGCTGGCCGCCGACGCGGTCAAGCTGACCAAGGGCGACGGGTCGCAGCAGCTCGGCTACATGCCGCTGTGGGACTACTACGAGCAGAACACCGGCTACGTGGGCGGCCAGTACAACCCGACGTACTTCACCCCGGACGGCAAGTCCGCCCTTTCGAGCGACCCGACCTGGCCGGCGCTGTTCTCCTGGCAGAAGAGCCTGGTCAGCCAACTGGGCGGCTACGCCCACCTGGAGAAGCTGCGCACCGGTTACGGTGACGAGTTCGCCGCCAACGCCTTCGACAAGGGCAAGGTCGCGATGCAGCTGGACGGCGAGTGGCGCATCTCCAACCTGCAGCAGGACAACGTCCCGTTCCACTGGGCCACCGCGCCGTTCCCGGTCCCGGACAGCATGGCGGCCGACTACGGCATGGGCTTCCAGACCGGAACCATCATCGGCATCAACCGCAACAGCCAGAAGCAGGCCGCAGCCTGGGATTTCGTGAAGTTCATGACCACGGACACCAACGCCCTGGTCACCTTCGCCAACGCGATAGACAACGTGCCGAGCACCCTGGCCGCGCTCAAGTCGCCCGACCTGAAGCTGCCGAGCACCTTCCAGACCTTCCTGAACGTCGCGGCCGACCCCAAGTCGGTCACGCAGCCCGCCACTCCGGACGGCGACAACTACGTCACCATCCTGCAGAACCTGGGCCTGGATCTGCAGTCCGGCAAGCAGACCGACGTGACGGCCGGGCTGAAGAAGGCCGACACGGACATCGACAACTCGCTCGCCCAGGCAGGGGCGCAGTGACCTCCACCAGTTGACGCTCCGTCAACGTCCGCCGACCCGTCAACATCCGGCCCGGTCGAGACGCGTCCCGCCTCGACCGGCCCGGCCGGCAGCGCCCGGAACCCGCCCCAACTCCTCCCCCGTCACCCGGTGGTGAACGTCATGAGCAGCACGACAGCCGAGACCGGCCTGTCCCCCACCCCGCGCCGGGCGCGCGCAAGCAAACCCCCGGTCGCGCCCGCGCTCAAGCGCAAGCGCCGCCGCGAGCTGCGGGTGGCGCTGGCCTTCCTCTCCCCCTGGCTGATCGGCTTCGCGATCTTCTTCGCCTACCCGCTGATCTCCACCGTCTACTTCTCCTTCATGCACTACGACGGCTACAACCCGCCGAACTTCGTGGGCCTGAAGAACTGGAACTACGTCCTCACGGAGAACCCGTACTTCTGGCAGGCCATGCGGAACACGCTGTGGCTGGTCGTGGTCATGGTCACGCTGCGGGTGATCTTCGGGCTCGGCATCGGGATGCTGATCACCAAGATCAAGACGGGCGCCGGTTTCTTCCGTACCGCCTTCTACCTGCCGTACCTGGCCCCGCCGGTGGCGGCCACCATCGGCTTCGCCTTCCTGCTCAACCCCGGTACCGGGCCGGTCGACCACCTGCTCGGCAAGCTCGGGCTGCCGCAGCCCGGCTGGTTCAACGACCCGAACTGGTCCAAGCCCTCGCTGGTGCTGCTGGCGGTGTGGGGCATCGGCGACCTGATGGTCATCTTCATGGCGGCGCTGCTGGACGTGCCGACCGAGCAGTACGAGGCGGCGTCGCTCGACGGCGCGGGCCCGTTCCAGCGGTTCCGGTACGTGACGCTGCCGAACATCACGCCGATCATCATGTTCGCCGTGGTCACCGGCGTGATCCAGACGCTCCAGTTCTACACCCAGGCGATCGTCGCGGGGCAGGTCGCCTCCGGCGTGATCAGCGGCGCGGGAACGAACTACGTCCCCGGCTACCCCAGCGGGTCGACCTGGACCGTTCCCCAACTCGTCTACAACCTCGGCTTCCAGAGCAACGACGACATCGGCTCGGCCTGCGTGGTCTCGCTGGTCCTCTTCGTGCTCGCGATGGCCTTCACCTCCCTGCTGATGCGCCGGCGCTCCGGCCTCATGGGCGACGACTGAGCAGGAAAGGGGCCCATCAGACCATGAGCGAGACACTGACTCTCGACACCCCCGCGAGCGCCCCCGCGCCCGCGCCGCGAACGGCCGCGCACCGCCGGGCCGTTCGCAACCGCAGGCTCAACTGGATCGCCGTGCACTCGCTCGGCATCGCTGCGGCGCTGTTCTTCCTGCTGCCGTTCGTCTTCCTCTTCCTGACCTCGCTGATGAGCGACAACCAGACGCTCAGCGCCAACCTCTGGCCGCAGCACTGGGTCTGGAGCAACTACGTCAACGTGTTCAAGGTGCCGGGCTTCACCAGCTGGTGGAAGAACAGCATCATCTACTCCGTGGCCGGGACGGTGCTGACCGTCGTCTCCTCGGTCCCGGTCGCCTACGCGCTGGCCAAGTTCCGCTTCCCAGGGCGCCGGGTGGCGATGATGGCGGTCATCTCGATGATGATGCTGCCGCCGCAGGTGATCATCGTCCCGATGTACCTGGTCTGGACGAACCAGCTGCACCTGACCGGCACGCTGTGGCCGCTGATCATCCCGATGGCCTTCGGCGACGCGTTCTCCATCTTCCTGCTGCGCCAGTTCCTGCTGACCATCCCCAAGGAGTACCTGGACGCGGCCAAGGTCGACGGCTGCGGCGAGCTGCGCACGCTGCTCCGGGTGATCCTGCCGATGATCAAGCCCGCCATCTCGGCGGTCGCGCTGTTCCAGTTCTTCTACTGCTGGAACGACTTCTTCGGCCCGCAGATCTACCTGGCGCAGAACCCCGCCTCGTGGACGGTCTCCTACGGTCTGCAGACCTTCCACAGCGCGCACCACACCGACTGGAACCTGACCATGGCCGCCACGCTGCTGGTGATGGCGCCCGTGATCATCGTGTTCTTCTTCGCACAGAAGGCCTTCATCGAGGGCGTGACGCTGACGGGAGTCAAGGGCTGATGAGCCTCAAACTGGTCGTGGTCGGGGGCGGCTCGACCTACACGCCGGAGCTGATCGACGGCTTCGCGAGACTCCGGGACACCCTGCCCGTCGGCGAACTGGTCCTGGTGGACCCGGCTGCGGAGCGGCTGGAGCTGGTCGGCGGTCTGGCCCGGCGGATCTTCGCCAAACAGGGCCACCCGGGCACCGTCACCACCTCCAGCGACCTCGACGCGTCCGTCCAGGGCGCGGACGCGGTGCTGCTGCAGCTCCGGGTCGGCGGGCAGGCCGCCCGCAACGAGGACGAGACCTGGCCACTGGAGTGCGGCTGCGTCGGCCAGGAGACGACCGGTGCGGGCGGGTTGGCCAAGGCGCTGCGCACCGTCCCGGTGGTGCTGGACATCGCCGAGCGGGTCCGCCGGGCCGCGCCGGACGCGTGGATCGTCGACTTCACCAACCCGGTGGGCATCGTCACCCGGGCGCTTCTGACGCACGGTCACAAGGCGGTCGGGCTCTGCAACGTGGCCATCGGCTTCCAGCGCAAGTTCGCCGGGCTGCTCGGCGTCGCGCCGGAGCGTGTGCAGTTGGACCACGTCGGGCTCAACCACCTCACCTGGGAGCGGGGCGTCCGACTGGACGGCAAGGACGTGCTGCCGGACCTCATCTCCGGCCACGGCGAGGCGATCGCCGAGGATCTGGAGCTGCCGCTGTCGCTGGTACGGCAGTTGGGCGTGGTGCCGTCGTACTACCTGCGCTACTTCTACGAACACGACGCGGTCGTGGCCGAGTTGAAGAAGCAGGGCTCGCGCGCCGCCAAGGTGGCGCAGATCGAGCGCGAGCTGCTGACCATGTACGCGGACCCGTCGCTGGACGAGAAGCCGGAGCTGCTGGCGCAGCGCGGCGGCGCGTTCTACAGCGAGGCGGCAGTGCAGTTGGTCGCGTCACTGCTGGGCACCCAGGGCGGCGCGCCGTCCGAGCAGGTGGTCAACCTGCTCAACCGGGGCACCCTGCCGTTCCTCCCGGACGACGCGGTGATCGAGGTCCCGGCTCTGGTCGACGCGGAGGGCCCGCGCGCGCTGCCGGTCGCGCCGGTCGAACCGCTCTACGCCGGGCTGATCGGCCATGTCACCGGCTACGAGCAGCTCGCCCTGGATGCGGCGCTGCGCGGCGGCAGAGACCGCGTCTTCCAAGCCCTGCTGGCCCACCCGTTGGTCGGACAGATCGATCGGGCCGAACAACTGACGGACCGTCTGATATCCCACAACCACGCGCACCTGGCCTGGGCGTGACGACCTTCATGACCGCCGATCACCGCGACGCCGATCCCTCGGACGACGGCGAAGCCGGGAATCCCCTCGGCGCCGGCACGGTCGGCGCCGAGGGCAACGAGCTGGTCGCGGGCGTCCTCGCGATCGACGCGGGCAACAGCAAGACCGACGTGGCCATCGTGACCGCGACCGGCACCGTCCTCGGCAGCGCCCGTGGGGAGGGCTTCCGGCCCTACCTGGCCGGGCCGGACGCCGCGATCGACCGGCTGGCGGAGATCGTCGCCGAGGCGGCCGCAGCGGCGGAACTCCCCCTCGACCACGGCCCGTTGGTCACGCACGCGTCGGCGTGCCTGGCCAACGCGGACCTGCCGGTCGAGGAGCGGGAACTCCAGCAGGCCATCGCGGCCCGTGGCTGGTCCCGGACCACGGTCGTGGCCAACGACACCTTCGCCCTCCTCCGCGCCGGCACGGACGCGCCGCGCGGCGTCGCGGTCGTCTGCGGTGCGGGCATCAACTGCGTCGGCCTGCTCCCCGACGGCCGGACGGCGCGGTTTCCCGCGCTCGGCCAGATCACCGGGGACTGGGGCGGAGGCGGGGGCATCTCGCTTGAGGTGATGTGGTCCTCCGTCCGTGCGGAGGACGGCCGCGGCGCGGCCACCACGCTGGCGGCGGCGGTCGCGGACCACTTCGGCCTCGACAGCGCCGGCGCGGTCGCAGAGGCGGTCCACCTCGGCGAGCTACCGGAGGGCCGCCTGCACGAACTGGTCCCGGTCCTCTTCCGCTGCGCGGAGGCGGGCGACGCGATCGCCCTGGAGCTGGTCCACCGCCAGGCGGAGGAGATCACCACACTGGCGGGCGTCGCCCTGCAACGCCTGGACCTGCTGGACACCCCGGCCGACGTCGTCCTCGGCGGCGGTGTGCTGGCGGCGAGACAGCCGCTGCTGCTGGACGCCGTCGCGGAACTCCTGGCAGTGCGGGCGCCGTTGGCACGGCCACGCGTGGTCACCACCCCACCGGTGGTGGGCGCGGCGCTCCTGGGACTGGACCACTTGGCCGCAGCGCAGTTGGGCGGCGGTCCTGCGGCGCAGGCGAAGCTGCGGGCAGCGTACGGCGAATAACTGGTGCCCCGCCCGCTCGGGGCGCCAGGCCCTAAATCCCTTGCGGCGCCGAGAACGGGACAACTACCGTGCCCGGCGATCGACAACTGCCAAGGGGGATGACCGTGCCCGTACCGTTCGACGCCGAGCTGCAGCGCGTCTACGACGCCATCATGGCGGAGGAGGAGCCGCCGATCAGCGTCGAACGGCTGGCGGACATCCGCGCCGAGGACACGGCCGGGGTGCCGTCTCACGAGGCGCTGAGCCGCGACGGCCGATTCGCCGTCACCGAGCGGACGGTGCCGGGACTGCCCGGCGATCCCGAGATCGCGCTGCTGATCTGCACGCCGGTCGACTCACCCGCGTCGCGGCCGGTGCTCTACTACAGCCACGGCGGCGGCACCTTCTGCGGTGACCACCGCATCGCCCTCGATCCGATGCTCGACACGGCCGAGCTGCTCGGCGCAACACTGGTCTCGGTCCGCTACCGGCTGACGCCCGAGCACCCGCACCCCGCGCCGATCGACGACGTCTACGCCGGCCTGCTGTGGACGGCGGAGCACGCGGCCGAGCTCGGGATCGACCCGGAGCGGATCGTCGTCGCCGGCCCGAGCGCCGGTGGCGGCCTCAGCGCCGCACTCGCCCTGACCGTGCGGGACAAGGGCGGCCCGCGACTGCGCGGCCAGCTGCTGATGAGCCCGATGCTCGACGACCACAACGACAGCGCCTCAGTGCGGCAGATGGACGGCCTCGACATCTGGGACCGCAGCGACAACGGGTTCGGCTGGGACAGCCTGCTCGGCAGCGCCTGCGGTGGCCCGGACGTCTCCCCGTACGCCGCGCCCGCCCGCGCCACGGACCTGTCCGGGCTGCCGCCCGCCTTCATCGACGCCGGCTCCGCCGAGTGCCTGCGCGACGAGGCCGTCACCTACGCCACCCGCATCTGGGCGGCCGACGGCGAGGCCGAGCTGCACGTCTGGACGGGCGGCTTCCACTGCTTCGACCGGGTCGTGCCCGACGCCGGGATCAGCCGCGCCGCCCGCGAGGCCCGCCACTCCTGGCTGCGCCGCGTCCTGGCCACCGGCTGAGGCCTGCATCAGACGTGCGCGGGTTGCCAGGACTCCCCTGCAACCCGCGCCGGGCGCGGCCGAGAACCTACCGGCGTCCCTTCTCCCCGTAGCGCGGCAGCCCGGTCGTGTCGATGGTGGCGAGGTCGCCGATCCGGATCACGTCCCCGTAGGGATAGGACGTCCGGAGCAGGTACTCGGGCCCCTGGCCCTTGGAGCCGACCTCGGTGGCGTACAAGCAGGTGCCGTCGCGCGGATCGACGATCAGATAGTGCTCGATGCCCATGGCCGCGTAGTCGGCCATCTTCCTGACGTAGTCGTTGTCGGGATTGGACCGGGAGACGATCTCGACGGCCAGGACGAGCTCGCGCGCGTCGACTGCATCCTCGTCGGTGTCGAACGCGGCACGTGGAGCCACCATGATGTCCGGCATGCGCAGCTTGCCGAGGCTGGCGTCATCGGTGTCGGTGTTCTCGACGGCCAGGAGCGGTTCGGGCAGTTGGGCGTCGAGCTGCCGGACCACGTCCTTGGCAGCGAGCCCGTGCTTGGGCACGGGCGACATCATCATGACGATCTCGCCACCGCTGATCTCGGAGCGGACCTCGCGCGGCAGGCCGTTGAACAACTCGGCGCGCATCTCCCTCAGGTGTCGGTAGATGGCGTCCTGGTGACTCATGGAGCCGCTCCTTCGGTCACAACGCCCCGGCCGTCGTCGTCTCCTCCATCCTATGCGGGCGTACTCGCGTCAACCGGGGCACCGGGCCGGGCGGGCTCAGTTCGCCCACGGCGGCGCGAGCCGGGAGCCGTCGGGCAGGACGGCCTCCAGGCCGACCGACGTGCAGGTCCACATCGCCGCCGGGGCGTCGCCCTCGTTGTCGACGCAGAGTGTGCTGCCCGCGTTGACGATCAGGACGTCGCCGGGCGCGAGCTCCGCGCGCTCGCCGTCGAGGGTGACGGTCAGGCGGCCGGCGAGCAGGTGGACGATCTCCTCCTTGGTGACGGTGTGGGCGGTTCCGGCCGTCCCGGCGGGGATCTCACCGCGCCAGGCGGCGAGCTCCTTGGCGCCGGTGGACGGGTTGGCGTACCCCAGGAAGCGGGCGCCGTGGATCTCGTGGGGCTGGGCCTCGGCGCTGCGGATAACGGGCATGACAGGTTCCTTTCTGCAGAGATAGACAAGTGGCTTGTCCATTGCGATACAGACAAGCTACTTGTCCATTGCGCTAAGGTCAACCCATGGACAGCAGCAGCGACGCGACCAGCCTCACCTTCTCCGCACTCGTGCTCGCCCTCGCGGGCGAGCTCGTGGAGGGCATCCACCAGCGGGTGGTCGACGCGGGGTTCGAGGATCTGCGGCCGACGCACGGCTTCGCCTTCGCGCGGATCTCGCACGGCGGCGCCACCACCGCCGACCTCGCGGCGCACCTCGGGGTGACCAAGCAGGCCGCCGCCCAACTCGTCGAGGAACTGGTGAAGAAGGGGTACGTCGAGCGCCACCCGCACCCCACCGACGCCCGCGCGCGGCTGCTGCAGCTGACCGAGCGCGGCTGGGCCTGCACCCGCGCCGCGGACGCCGCGGCCGTCGCCGCCGTCGCACCCTGGCGGGAGACCCTCGGCGCGGAGCGATTCGCCGACCTGACCAGGGATCTGGCGGCGCTCAACCCCAAAGGCCCGATTCGTCCTGCTTGGTGACACCCGATCCGATGATCCCACCCTGCTGACGACTTGTGTCACAGGTCTGCCGCGAAAGCCCAAGATCGCAGCATCAGGGGTGTGCCGGTCGGAGTGGGCGGCCATACTGCTTGCGATACAAGCACAGGCTAGAGGCACAGACAGAGGCACAGCCGTCGGCGGACCGTCCCTAGGCGGATCACGAGGCGCCCAGGGGGAAGGGGGACGCGCACAGTATGGCCACCACGCTGCAGGAACGACCCGTCCAAGGCCGGACCCAAGGCCCGATGCAAGGCCCACCCCAGGGCCGGAGAGTGCGGGAGCGGGCGACCGCCGTGCTGACCGGCACGCCGCCGAGGCGCCTGCGGTCCGGCGCGGTCGGACTGGCGCTGCTCGCGCTGTTGTTCGGCGTGCTGACGGTCTGGCAGGTGGACTCGCGGACCACCGCCGCCGACAACGTCGTCAACCACAGCCAGCCGCTCAGTGACGACGCCGCGCAGATCTTCCGGTCGCTCGCCGACGCCGACACCACCGCCGCGACCGGCTTCCTGCAGGCGGGGGCCGAGACCGCGACCGTGCGCGACCAGTACAACGCCGACATCGCCACCGCGTCCAAGCTGCTCACCCAGGCCGCCGCGCAGACCGATCCGAACGATCCCGGCCAGCAGTGGATCCAGCAGCTCAACACCCAGCTCCCGGTCTACGCGGGCCTGGTGGAGACGGCCAAGGCGGACGACCGGCAGGGCCTGCCGCTCGGCGGCGCGTACCTGCGGTACGGGTCCGGCCAGATGCAGGGTCAGATGCTGCTGGAGGCCCAGAACCTCTACAACGCCGAGACCGCACGGCTGCACGCGGACTACGCGGACGCCCGCTCGCTGCCCTGGGCCGCGCTCGGCCTCGGGGTGGTGCTGCTGATCCTGCTGGTCCGCGCGCAGGTGCTGCTCTACCGGCGGACCAACCGGGTCTTCAACATCGGGCTGGTGCTGGGCACCGCGTGCGCGACGGTCGCGCTGCTGTGGCTGGCGGCCGGTCAGAGCGTCGCCGCGTCATACCTCTCCGACAGCGACACCCAGGGCGCCGCGCCGCTCCAGGTGCTGAACGAGGCGGGCATCGAGGCGCTCAAGTGCCGTGGCGCGGAGAACCTCAACCTGGTGGCCCGTGGCTCGACCACCGTCTACGAGGACACCTGGGAGAAGGAGAGCGCGGCCCTCGGCAACGCGAACGCGACCAGCGGCTACCTCCCCACCGCCCGCAGCATGACCACGGGTGACGCGGTGGCCCAGCAGTCGCTGACCGCCGCACTGAGCGACTGGCACACCTGGCAGTCGCGGCACGACACCGCCTACACCGCCAACCAGGCGGGCGACTACCAGACGGCGCTGAACGACACCATCGGCACCGGGAGCACCACCATCAACGCCTCGTTCACCGCGCTGGAGAGCAGCCTCAACAGTGCCGCCACGCACGAGCAGGCGCAGTTCACCAGCCTCGCCGACGACGGCCGCAACGCCACCACCCTGCTCGCGCCGGGCGCGGGTCTGCTGGCGGTGCTGGCGGCGGTCGGCGCGGTGGCGGGCATCAACCGACGCGTGGCCGAGTACCGGTAGGGAGGAGAGCAGTGATGAGAACCACCGACCGACCGCGCGCCGGACAGGCGTTGCGTACCGGGCAGGCGTTGCGTACCCGACAGGCGTTGCGCATCCTCCGGCGTCCCGGGGTCTGGGCCGCGACCGTGGCGCTGCTGCTGGGCGGCTTCGCCTTCGCGGGCAGCTCGGCGGCGGAGACAGGCGGGCTGCCCGCCGACGCACCCGTGCTCGTCGCCCACGCGCCCGCCCACACCCCGGCGGACACGAGCAGCGGCTGCGACCAGCAGGCCAGCCAGACGCCGAGCACCTCGGACAGCGGCCCTGACATCCAGAAGATCCTGCAGCGCGGCAAGTTGGTCGTCGGCATCGACACCAACAGCTACCTTTGGGGCTTCCGCGACCCGAAGTCGGGTCAGCTGGAGGGCTTCGACATCGATCTCGTGCACGCCATCGCCCAGGCGCTGTTCGGCGACCCGAACGCGGTCGACTTCCTGGCCGTGCCGACGGACCAGCGGATCAACGCCCTGGAGAGCGGCGAGGTCGACATGGTGGTGCGCGCCATGACCATCACCTGCGACCGCGAGCAGCAGGTCTCCTTCTCCGCGCCGTACTTCACCACCGGTCAGCAGCTGATCGTGCCGGGCACCTCCCAGGTGACCGGGTTCGACGCCTCGCTGAAGGGCCAGCGGGTCTGCACCGCCACCGGCTCGACCGGAGAGGCGCAGCTGCAGGCGAGCCCGTACAAGTCGCAGGAGGTGCCGGTCGCCAACCAGCTGGACTGCCTGGTGCTGATGCAGCTGGGCCAGGTCGACGCGACCATCACCGACGGCGCGCTGGCGGCGGGTCAGGCCGCGCAGGACCCGACGCTGAAGCTGCCGGGCGCACTGCTGGACACCGAGTACTACGGCGTCGCCGTCAAACACGGTGCCTGGGACCTGGTCGCCCGGGTCAACGCGGTGATCCAGTCCTACGAGTCGAGCGGCGGCTGGCAGGCGAGTTACCAGCACTGGCTCAAGCAGGGCACCTCGAAGGACGGCACGCCGCCCGTGGCGCACTGGGTCAACGAGCAACCGTGAGCAGCCGTCGCCGAAACCGGCTCACCGCAGCGCTGACCACCGCGCTGACCTGCGAGGACAGGCACACCCGTAGCGAAGACGTCAAGGAATCGACAAAGACCGGCCCCGACTCCCCGACGGCGATCCGCATCTGACAATCTGACCACTGGCACGACCCACAGGGAGACAAGCAAGCATGGCGTTGACCGGACCAGGCGGTCCCGTGATGACCCGCGAGGAGGTGGACCGCGCACTCGCCCGACTCGGCACCGAGCGCGAGGCCGTCGAAGCCTCCCTGCTGGCACTGCAGGACCACCCGGGTCGACGTCTGCTCGAGGGCGCGGAGCTCACCGGCCGTACCCGGGAGCGGTGGGAGGCCGCCGCACCGGGCCTGCAACTGCTGTGGACCTGCTTCGACACCTACTCCGAGGCGTTGGCCGCCGCCCGCGCGGTCCGCTCCCGGCGCAACCGGCCCAGCCAGTCCGAGCTGATCGAGCTGACCGAGCTGCTGCGCGGCAGCGGGGTCACCGTCTCCGGCAGCCAACTGCCGGCCACGGCAGGCTCGCTGACGGGCGGGGCACGGCTCAGCGAACAGGTCAGCCTGGGCGAGCTGGTGGCCCGGATGAACGACTGGTACGCCCGGATCATCGAGGTCGCCTCGGCCGCCGACGCGGTCTGGTCGGCGCTGCCCGCCCGGATCGACCTGCTGCTGGCCGAACTCGGCCGGGTGCAGGCGCTGGCCGGCTCGGTCGGCGTCCACGCCGGCGAGCACCCGGCCGGTGACGCGCTGCACAAGATCGGCAAGGAACTCGCCGCGCTCCGCAGCGAGGTGGTCACCGACCCGCTCGCCTTCTGGACGCCGCGTCCGGCGGCCATGTCCGCGCCCGGCCGCGAGCCGGTCGGCGGGACGGTGGAGACCGGCCGCTACGACCGGGCCGCGCGGACCGTCGACGACATCCGGCTCGAACTCACCGACCTGCTCCGGCTCCGCGACGACGCGGACGAACGGCTGGAGCGCGTCGGCGAGACCCTGGCCCGCGCCGACGCCACCCTGGCCGAGGCGCGCCGGGCCCGTGGCGAGGTGCTCGCGAAGATCGCCGCCACCGAGGTGCCGACGGTGCCGGGACCGGCCAGCGCGATGCGCGAACGGCTGGCCCAGGCCGACCAGTTGCGCCAGCACGGGCAGTGGCACCGGCTGGCGCCGCTGCTGGACACCCTGGAGTCCGCCTCGCTGCGCGAGCTGGAACGCGCCAGGGAGTCGCTCACCGCGGTGACCGCCCCGCTGGCGGTCCGCGCGGAGCTGCGCGGTCGGCTGGACGCCTACAAGGCGATGGCCGCCCGGCGCGGGATGTCCGAGGACCCGGAGCTGATCGAGCGTTACGACCAGGCCCGGCGGATGCTCTGGAGCGCACCCTGCGACCTGCGCGCCGCCGACTACGCGGTGCAGCGCTACCAACAGGCGCTGCACACGGCCCACCAGCAGGCGTCCCAACAGCAGGCGCCCCAGCAGCACGCCGCGCCGCCCGGCGGCGGGCCGGTGGACGGACGGCCCTACGGTGCCTGACAGTCCATGAGGGTAGACAGGGTGAGTACGCACCACCACGCGCAGTACGCCCAGTACGAACAGCGCACACAGCTCGACACGTTCGACAAGCTCAACACGTTCGACAAGTGGAACCAGACGACTTTTGCGGCCCAGACCGCAGGGGGATGGCGGGGATGAACGCGGTACCGTGCACACGGCCGGACTGCACCGGCTCGGGAGTCATCGACGCGGACGGCTACTGCACCGAGTGCGGGCTGGCCCCGCTCCCGGTAGCGACCGGCGTCGGCGGCCGGGCGGGTGGCTCGACGGGCGCCGCGCCCGCATCGGGAGCCGCCGCAGCGTCCGCTGCCCAGGCCCCGGGTGGACCGGGCGCGCCCTGCGTGCGGCCGGACTGCACCGGAACGGGCGTCATCGACGACGACGGCTACTGCAACGAGTGCGGCCTCGCGCCGATGCCGGTCGGGACCGCGCCCATCCCGCCGCAGCACGGCTCGGGCGGCTCCGGCAACACCTCGCGCAGCACCAGCACGTCCCGCAGCTCGCGCAGTTCCCGTTCGATGTCCGGACGTTCACGGTCCAGCCGGACCGGGCGCGGAGGCTCCGTCTCGGTGCGCAGCACCCGCAGCACCAGCCAGGGCACCCGGGGCGCGCTCGGGGCCGGGCTGGTCACCGTGCCGCCGATCCCGCGTCCGGACCCGCGGACGGCGGTGCTGCAGAACCCGGAGGTCCCGGAGCGCAAGCGGTTCTGCAGCAAGTGCGAGTCCCCGGTGGGCCGTTCCCGCAACGGCACGCCGGGGCGTACCGACGGCTTCTGCGCCAAGTGCGGCACCGAGTACTCGTTCACCCCGAAGCTCTTCGCCGGTGACCTGGTCGGCGGCCAGTACGAGGTGCTCGGCTGCCTCGCGCACGGCGGTCTGGGCTGGATCTACCTCGGCATCGACCGGCGCGTCAACGACCGCTGGATCGTGCTGAAGGGCCTGCTGGACACCGGTGACGAGGAGGCGCTGGCGGTCGCCATCGCCGAGCGCCGCTACCTGGCCGAGGTGGACCACCCGAACCTGGTCCGCATCATCAACTTCGTCGAGCACCCGGACGCGCGCAAGGGCACCCGTGACGGCTACATCGTCATGGAGTACGTCGGCGGCAAGTCGCTCAAGGACATCGCCGACGCCCGCCGTACGCCCGACGGCCGCCGCGAGCCGCTGCCGGTCGAACAGGCCATGGCCTACGCACTGGAGGCGCTGCCCGCGCTCGGCTACCTGCACAGCCGGGGCCTGATCTACTGCGACTTCAAGCTGGACAACGTGATCCAGTCCGAGGACCAGCTGAAGATCATCGACATGGGCGCGGTCCGCCGCCAGGACGACGACGGCGCGATCTACGGCACCATCGGCTACCAGGCCCCGGAGATAGCCACGGACGGCGTCTCCCCCGCGTCCGACCTCTACACGGTCGCGCGGGCGCTGGCGGTCATGTCCTTCGACTTCCAGGGCTACTCCACCGTCTACCGCGACTCGCTCCCGGGGCCGGAGGAGGTCGAGGTCTTCGACCGCTACGAGTCGTACTACCGGCTGCTGGTCCGCGCGACCGACGCCGACCCGGGCCGTCGGTTCGCCTCCGCGCAGGAGATGGCCGAGCAGCTGACCGGCGTGCTGCGCGAGGTGCTGGCGCTCCAGGACGGCAAGGCGCGTCCGGCGCTGTCCACCCTGTTCGGCCCGGAACTGCGGGTCGTGGACACCGAGTTGCTCCATGCCGAGCTGGGCGCGCCGGACTCGCTGCGCGGCGGGCGGAAGCGCAAGGGCGCAGCGGCGCTCCCGGCCGCCGCCGTGGCAAACCCGGTTGCCAACCCGGCCGCCGCGCCGCAGGTGCTGCCGCTGGACACCCGGGCGGCGGCGCTGGCGCTGCCGGTGCCGCGGATCGACCCCGGCGACCCCAACGCCGGTTTCCTGGCCGCGCTGATGGCGACCGCCCCGGCCGAGGTGCTGGCCGCCCTGCAGACCGCGCCGGTCAACTCCGTCGAGCTGCGGCTGCGCGGCCTGCGCACGCTGATCGAGGTGGGCGACCTGACGGCTGTGCAGACCGCGCTGGCCGAGCTGTTCGTGGACTTCCCCGACGACTGGCGGGTCGTCTGGTACCGGGGTCTGGCCGCGCTGGTCGCCTCCGCCCAGCCCAACGGCCCCGAGGCACGGGCCGCCCTGCAGACGGCGGCCGAGGCCTTCGACGCGGTCTACGACGCCTTCCCCGGCGAGGCCGCACCCAAGCTGGCGCTCGGCGTCTGCGCCGAGGCGCTCGGTGAGCGCGAGGACGCGGCCGAGTTCTACCGGCTGGTCTGGACGACCGACCGCGCCTACGTCAGCGCGGCGTTCGGGCTGGGCCGGGTGCTGCTCGCGTCCGGCGACCGGACCGGGGCGGTGGCCGCCCTGGAGTCGGTGCCCGAGGCGTCCACGCACTACGTCGCCGCGCGCGTCGCCTCGGTCCGGGCCCGGCTGCGCGACCGCGCGGCGCAGGAACCGCTCCGCGAGGACCTGGACGCGTGCTCCCGCCAGCTGACCGGGCTGGGCCTCGACGCGCGCCGCCGCGAGGAGTTGACCGTCGAGGTGCTGGGCAAGGCACTCGGCTGGGTCCTCGCGGGACGACCCGACGGTCCGGCCGCCGCCGGGCCGGTGAACCTGCTGGGCCACTCCGCCGAGGAGCGCGACCTGCGCTTCGCGCTGGAGCAGTCCTACCGGGTTCTGGCACGACTGTCCGACAGCGCCGACCAGCGCATCGCATGGGTGGAGCGGGCCAACCGCACCCGCCCCAGGACCTGGGTGTGAGAGATCAGGCATGGACCAACTGACGCTTTCCTGCCCGCGCTGCGCCCAACCGGTCGCCGAGGGCGACCTGTTCTGCGAGGAGTGCGGCGCGGACCTCGTCGCCGCGCGCTCCGGCGCCGGTGACCCGCGCGCGGCGGTAGCCGCTCCGTCGGCTCCGGCGGCCGTCCCCGCTCCCGCCCCGGCGCCCGCTGCCGCGTGGCCGGTCGCGCCCCTGGGCGCGGACGAGCAGGGACCCGAGCACTGGGACGACCTCAAGACCGGGCACGGCGCCGACGACTTCGCCCTGGGCGGATCCGGCGTATCCGGCCCGGCGACGGCCCCGGCCACCGCCGGGCCCACGACCGCCGGTACCGGTCAGACCGGCGACTTCGTGCTCGCCGCGCCGCTGCTGGCCACCGAGCTGCCCGACGCCTCCGCCGAGGACGACGGCGTGCCCGCCGGGCCGCCCCACCCCGCCGCCGAGCCGCGCGTCGGCACGCCCGTGGTGCCGGACACCCGGCTCTGCGTCGGCTGCGGGGCGCAGCGGATCGACAACGACGGCTACTGCGAGCTGTGCGGTCGCGCGCAGCCGCGTCCGAGGGACCATCAGGAGCGGGCGCTGGCCAGCGTCTGCGGCGTCAGCGACCGGGGCCACCGGCACCACCGCAACGAGGACGCCTTCGCGGTCGCCGCGACCTCGCGTCCGGGCGGCGGGTCCGCCGTGGTCGCCGTGGTCTGCGACGGCGTCTCCTCGGCGACCCGGCCTGACGAGGCGTCACAGGCCGCCGCCGACTGCGCCAGTGAGTCGCTGCTGGAGCAACTGGAGTCCGGCGCGGCACCGGAGACGGCCATGCACACGGCCATCCTCGCCGCCGCCGAGCGGGTGGACCGGCTGGCCGAGGAGTTCGAGCGCGAGCCCAGCCGCAACTCCCCGGCCTGCACCATCGTCAGCGCGATCGCCACGGACGGCCAGGTGACCCTCGGCTGGGTCGGCGACAGTCGCGGCTACTGGTTCCCCGACGACCGGTCCCGCTCGGTCCGGCTCACCGTGGACGACTCCTGGGCCACCCGGATGGTCTCCGCCGGACTGATGTCCGAGGCGGAGGCCTTCGCCGACCCGCGCGCCCACGCGATCACCGGCTGGCTCGGCGCGGACGCCGTCGAGGTCGAGCCGCACACCCTGAGCTTCGCCCCCGACGCCCCGGGCGTCGTGCTGATCTGCACCGACGGCCTGTGGAACTACTCCGAGGCCGCACCCGACCTGGCCAAGATCGTCCCGCCGGACGCGCGGACGCGTCCGCTGGAGGCGGCGCAGACCCTGGTCCGCTACGCCTGCGACCGGGGCGGCCACGACAACGTGACCGTCGCGGTGCTGCCGCTACAGCCCGCACCGCACCCCGAGGTCGAACCGGACCACGCTCCGACGCTGGTCCCCGGAAGCCTTGACGCACCCACCATTCAGCTACGCGAGGGGGAGAGCTGACGCCATGCCCGCCAACTTCACCAAGTCCGACCTTCCGCAGTTCTCCGTCGACATCTTCCAGAACGAGTACCTGGCGCAGGGCGCGAACGAGGTCAACGCCATCGTCACGGTGACCTCCACCGGCGGCGCGGTCGGCGGCGGCCCTGTCGACGCCCCGGACGCGGCCGTGGTCATCGCCGTCGACTGCTCGGGCTCGATGGACTACCCGCCGACCAAGATCCGCAACGCCCGTGAGGCGACCGCCGCCGCGATCGACGCGGTCCGCGACGGCGTCTGCTTCGCGGTGGTCGCCGGGACGCACGAGGCCAAGGAGGTCTACCCGGGCGGCGGGCAGCTCGCGGTGTCCAGCCCGGGCACCCGCGAGGAGGCCAAGCAGTCGCTGCGCCGCCTCACCCCCGGCGGCGGCACCGCCATCGGCACCTGGCTGACCAAGGCCGACCAGGTCTTCTCCACCCGCCCTGACATCTCCATCCGCCACGCCATCCTGCTGACCGACGGCCGCAACGAGCACGAGAAGCCGGAGCAGCTGCAGCGCACCCTGAACCGGGTGCAGGGCAGGTTCACCGCGGACTGCCGTGGCGTCGGAACCGACTGGGAGGTCGAGGAGCTGCGCCGGATCTCCTCCGCGCTGCTCGGCACCGTCGACATCGTCGCCGACCCGTCCGGCCTGGCCGAGGACTTCCGGTCGATGATGGAGAACGCCATGGGCAAGGCCCTGGCCGACGTGGCGCTGCGGGTCTGGACGCCCGCGAACGCGCAGGTCAAGTTCGTCAAGCAGGTCGCCCCGACCGTCGAGGACCTGACCGGCCGCCGCAAGGAGGCCGGTCCGCGCGCCGGCGACTACCCCACCGGCTCGTGGGGCGACGAGAGCCGCGACTACCACGTCTGCATCGAGGTGCCCCCCGCGGGCGTCGGCGACGAGATGCTGGCGGGCCGGATCAGCCTGGTCGTGCCGCAGGCCGACGGCAGCTCCGAGGTGCTGTCCCAGGGTCTCGTCAAGGCGGTCTGGACGGACGACCTCAACGCCTCCACCAAGATCAACCCGCAGGTGGCCCACTACACCGGCCAGGCGGAGCTCGCCGGGGCGATCCAGGAGGGTCTGGAGGCCCACCGGCGCGGCGACCTGGACAGTGCCACGGCCAAGTTGGGCAAGGCGGTCCAGCTCGCCGCCGAGTCCGGCAACGAGGACACCTTCAGGCTGTTGTCCAAGGTCGTGGACGTGGTCGACGCGAAGGAAGGTACCGTTCGCTTCCGTAAGAACGTGACCGAGGAGGACTCGATGACCCTCGAGACCCGCTCAACGAAGACCGTCAGGGTGAAGAAGTAGCGTTACCCGAGACGGAGAGCGTCCGCTCCCCACCACCTCCTTCGAGCCAGACCTACGAGCCAGACCCTGAGGGGGCTCCCGTAATGCCCATCTGCCCGCACGGCCACCAGTCGCAGACCGCCGACTACTGCGACTACTGCGGCATGCCCATGGGCGCGCCGCCGGCCCCGCACCCGATGCCGGGCGGACAGCCGGGCCCGGGCCCGGGCGTGCCGACGCCGACGGCCGGGTTGCCGATGTGCCCGATCTGCTCCACCCCGCGCACCGGCCAGTACTGCGAGGAGTGCGGCTACAACTGGGACCTGGCGCCGGTGGGCGGCGGTGGCGGGATGCAGCCGCCGCCCCTGCCCACGCCCGAGCCGCAGCCGCGGGTGACGCCCCAGCCGCCGTACCCCGGGGCGCACGTCCCCGGGCTGCAGGTCCCCGGGCCGCAGGTGACGAACCAGCCGCCGTACCCCGGGCCGCAGGTGACGGCTCCTCCGGTCCCGCAGCAGCCGCTCCCGACGCCCCCGGTCCAGGGCACGCCGATGGCGCCGCCGCCCGAGGGCCGGCCCGGTGGTGGTTTCGGCGGCGGCTACGGCAACTACGTGACCGGTGACACCAGCGGTGGTGCGGGTACGGAGTACTTCCTCGCCCCGCCGCAGGGCCCTGGCCAGCCGGGTCAGCCGGGTCAGCCGGATCCGGACTACGGGCATCCGCAGCCCGGCCCCGGCGCTGCTCCGGTGGCCGCGCCGCCTGCCCGGCGCGGCACCTGGATCGCGGTGGTCACCGCCGACCGCGAGTACTTCGGCGACATGATGGCCCGCAGCGGACCGGAGGCGGGCGGCCTCTACTTCCCGCCGTTCTCGCCCGAGCGCCGGGTGCCGATGACCGGGCAGGGCCAGCTCCGCATCGGCCGCCGCAGCCACCAGCGCGGTACGGTCCCGGAGATCGACCTCTCCATCGCACCGGAGGACCCGGGCGCGTCCCACCAGCACGCGCTGCTCCAGGAGCAGCCGGACGGCAGCTGGGTGGTCATCGACCAGGACTCCACCAACGGCACCACCCTCAACGGCGCGGCGGAGTCGCTGTCGCCGTTCGTCCCGGTCGAGCTCCACGACGGCGACCGGATCCACGTCGGCGCCTGGACGACGATCACCGTCCACTGCGCCTGAGTCCGCTGCGTCTGAGGCCGGCGTGCCTGAGCCTGCCGCCCGGGGCCCTTCGACCGGCCCCGGGCGGCGGCGGTGTGCGCGGTCTCGGTCCGGCTGTTCCGTTGGGACGACACGTGACGGTGCCGGTCTGAGAGGATGGACAGGTGGAGATCAGACGAGGCACGCTTTCGACCGAGACCTTCTACGAGCAGGTCGGCGGGGAGCCGACGTTCCGTCGTCTGGTCCGCCGGTTCTACGCCGGTGTCGCCGAGGACCCGATCCTCCGCCCGATGTACCCGGAGCAGGACCTCGGTCCCGCCGAGGAGCGGCTGGTCCTCTTCCTGATGCAGTACTGGGGTGGCCCGACCACCTACAGCGAGGAGCGCGGTCACCCGCGGCTGCGGATGCGGCATGCGCCGTTCACCGTGGACCGCGCCGCGCACGACGCGTGGCTGTCGCACATGCGCGAGGCCGTCACCGAGCTGGGCCTCAGCCCGGAGCACGAGCAGCAGTTGTGGGACTACCTCACCTACGCCGCCAAGTCGATGATCAACACCCCGGAGTAAGTGACCGCCCAGGCGGCCGCGTCAGTGCCCGGGTACGTGCGCGGGCGAGCGGCCGGGTGAGCGGCCAGATAGGTGATCGTGCACCGTCACGCCCACCTCTTCCGTCACCACTGCCACGCGTGACAGGATCGCCCGCGAACATCCGGGGATCAGGTCGTGCACGGAGGCGGGGGACAGCGCGTGGGGGGCTTCGTTCTGCGTCGGCTGCGTGCGCACCGACTGCTGGTCGTCGCCGCGCTGCTGACCATCCTGCTGACCGCCGCCGCCGTCTCCACCCTCGCGGCCTTCAGCCCGGCCGTCGCCGCGGCGGGCGTCCAACGTGCCTTCCAGGTCACCGACCGGAGCCAGACGCCGCTCGTGATGACGGAGTCCACCGGCCGGTCCGGTCTCGACTCCGCGCGCTCCGCGGCGACCGCGACCGCGCACTCCGCGTTTCCCCAGCTTCCGGTCACGCTGGGGCAGTTGGCCGTCTCCGACTCCTACGGCCTGCCGCTGCGGCACGGCCAGAACGCGCAGACCGCCGACCTGACCCTGCTGGCGGACCTCGATCCGTCACGGGTGCGGCTGGTCTCCGGCGCCTGGCCGACGGCCGTCGGCGTCGGCGCTCCCGCCGGTGCTCGCGCCACAGCCGCCGTCGACGTCGCGGTGCCGACGGCGGCCGTGGCGCGACTCGGCGGCGTCGGCACCGTACTGGACCTGACGGACCGTTACACCAGTCACTCGCAGCTGCTCCGCATCGTCGGCGTCTACCTGCCCAGGGCCACCACCGACCCGTACTGGCGGCTCGACCCCCTGGCCGGGCACGGGCTGCAGCCCGGCAGCACCGGCACCAACACCCTCTACGGCCCGCTGCTGGTCCCGGGCAGTGACTTCGCCGGTGGCGCGGTGCCGCAGCAGTCGGTCACCTTCGAGGCCACCGCCGACTTCGGCCGGATCACGGTCGGCCAGCTCGACGCCGTGTCGCGGGCGACCGCAGCCGCCGTCGCCGCGTCCAGCGGCAGCGGGGGCGCAAGCCCGCTGCAGACGACCAGTCAGCTGCCGCAGCTGATCACCCAGGTCCAAAGCGGGCTGCTGGTCGCCCGCGCCGCGCTGCTGGTGGTCTCGCTGCAACTGCTGCTGCTGGCCGCGATGACGCTGCTGCTGGCGGCACGGCTGCTCGCGGAGGAGCGGGAGACGGAGAACGCGCTGCTGCGCGCCCGGGGCGCGGCGCCGCGACGGATCGTGCTGCTGGCAGCGGCCGAGGGGCTGGTCCTCGCTGTCCCCGCCGCCGTCTGCGCACCGCTGCTGAGCGGACCGCTGCTGCGGCTGGTGGACCTGAGCGGCCCGATGCGCCGCGCCGGACTCGACCTGACCGCACCGCCACTCACCTCGGTCTGGTGGGCCGCCGGCCTTGCGGCGCTGGTCGGCGCACTGCTGGTGACCGCGCCGACGCTGGCCCGCTACCGGAGCTTCACCGAGGCCGGCCCGTTGGCGGCCCAGCGCACCCGGCGCGGCGCGCTCCCCGGCGTGCTGCGCGGCGGAGCGGACCTGGCGCTGCTGGCGCTGGCCCTGCTCGGCTATCTGCAGCTGCGGCACTACGGCGACAGCCCCACCGGGTCCGGAGTGATCACCGCGTCGGCCTCGGGCGTCGCGGGCATCGACCCGGTGCTGGTGGCCGCGCCCACGCTGGCCCTCGCGGCCGGGGCGGTGCTGACGCTACGGGTACTGCCGCTGCTCAGCCGCCTCGGTGAGCGGCTGGCCACCCGGGGCCGGGGGCTGCCCGCCGCACTGACGGGCTGGCAGCTGGCCCGGCGTCCGCAGCGCGGGGCAGGACCGGTGCTTTCGCTGGCCCTGGCCACCGCCATCGGCGTGCTTGCGCTCGGGCAGAACAGCAGCTGGCTCCAGTCGCAGAACGACCAGGCCGCCTTCCAGACCGGCGCCGACCTGCGGGTCACCGGCGAGCTGGCCCCCGGCTTCGGCCAGGGCGGCGAACTCGCCGCGCAGCCGGGCGTCTCGGCGGCGCTGCCGGTCCAGCGGGAGACGTTGGCCATGGCCAACGGCAAGATCGCCGAGCTGCTGGCGCTCGACGCCAGGAGCGAGACCGGCCGACTCCCGCTGCGTGCCGACCTGATCGCAGGACCGAAGGGCGCCGACGCCGGCGACCTGCTGCGCTCGCTCCCCGATCCGGCCGTGCCCGCCGACCGGGGAGGCGTCCAACTTCCGGGCCGACCACAGATGTTGACGCTGACCCTGCGGCTCACCACCCGCTCCGGCTCCGCGCAGATCACCCGGGGGCAGGGCCCCGACCCGGTGAGCGTCGACCTGACCGACGGGACCGGCGTGGTCTGGAACTTCCCGCTCGGCTCGGCCCCCGAGGACGGCGTCGCGCACAGCTACACGCTGGACCTGGCCGGTGCGGCGGGCAGCGGCAGTCCGGCGTACCCGCTCACGCTCAGCGGCCTCTCGATCAGCATGCCCTGGGACCTGGACGGCCCCACCTACGACCCGACCGCCACCCCGGGGAACGCCGACAGCTCCGGGCCGCCGCAGGCCCAGGGCCGGACCGTCACCGCCGCCCTGCTCTCGGTCGGCACCGACGCCGGACCGGCGAACTTCCCGTCAGGGCTGGTCTGGCGCAGCCAGGTGGACTGGGGTCTGTCCGGCCTCTACGACCCCTCGCTCTGGTGCAGCCAGGGGGCGGTGCGGACGGCGGCGCCGACCACCGCCGTCCCCGTCCAAGCGACCGTGGCGGGCGGAGTCTGCCGAGGCCTGGTGGTCGAGCAGATCGGCGCGACGCCGACCGCTCAGGTGTCGCTGACGCCGGCTCCGGCCCCGGGCTCGGGCTCGGGCTCTGGCTCGGGCGGGCCGTTGGCCGCCGTGGTCGACCAGCAGTTCCTGACGGCCACGCAGAGCCGGATCGGCTCGGTGGTCGCGCTGCCCGCCGACCTGCCGGGGCTGCGGATCCGGGTGGTCGGTGTGGTCTCCAGCCTCCCCGGCACCGGCAGTGCGGCCGAGCAGGGCCTCGGCGGGTCCGGCGGCTACGGCGCCTCCGACAGCGCGGACGACGCCGGGGCCGTCCTGGTCGACCTGCCCTCCTACGACCACCGTTACCTCGACTCCGGTCCCAACGGCACGGTGTCCGCCGACCCGCAGCCGACCGAGTGGTGGCTGGCCGCCGCGCCCGGCGCCTCGGGGCGGGTCGCCGCCGAGCTGCGCGCGCGTCCCGACACCGGACAGGTCTTCGCCCGGGACGAGGTGGTCGCGGCCGAGTTGGGCGACCCGCTCGGCAGCGGGCCGCAGGCCGCCCTCTTCGGGACGCTGGCCCTGTCGATCGTGCTCTCCGCGATCGGCTTCGGCGTGGACGCGGCGGGCGCCACCCGACGCCGCGCGGGCGAGTTCGCGCTGCTGAGCGCCCTCGGACTCCGCCGCCGCGCGATGGCACGGGCGACGGCGGTCGAACTGGCGCTGCCCGTGGCGCTGGGCGTCGGCGTCGGCCTGCTGCTCGGCGAGTTGCTCACCCGGCTGATCGTGCCGCTGCTGGTACTCACCCCGGCGGCGACCCGGCCCACCCCGCCGGTCCAGGTGTCGGTGCCAGGAGGCTCGTTGCTGCTGCTGACCGCTTCGATCGCGGCGGTGCCACTGCTGGTGGCCGTCCTGGCCGGGCTCCGCGGCGGGGACCCCGCCCGCCGCCTGCGCGGATCGGAGGAGTCGTGATGCGGTCCTCGGTCCCGTGGCTGTGGCCCCGGTTGCGTCACCGTCCCGCCGCCACGGTGTGGACGGGGGTACTGGTGGCCGCGCTGGTCTTCCTGACCACCGCGCTGCCGCTGACGCTCGCCCGCTACCAGGACACCGCGCTCGACACGACGCTGCGTCAGGCACCGGTCACCGGCCGGTCGGTGGAGGCCTCGCCCCCCGAGGGCGTGGGCATCGGGATCGTCCCCGGCGAGACCGCGCAGACCACCGTCGGCCCGGCCGGCGGAGCGGCCATGCAGGCGGCCATGGCGACCGCAGCCGACCAGGTCGAGGCACAGATCGGCGCACCGCTGCGGATCGACACGTCCCAGGTCAGCTGGGGCATCCAGGCGGTCCAGCACGCGGGCAACGAGACCGGCGCGGCTGTCTCGGCCCCACCCGGCCAGTCCCCCGGCCCCGCGCCGGACGGCGTTCCGCCGCATCTGTCGGTGGTCTGGCAGCCGACCGGTCAACTGACCCTGATGACAGGACGGTTGCCCGCTGCTCCCGCCGGGGCCGGTGCGGGCAGCCTGGAGGTGGCTGTCAGCCAGGCGACCGCGCGGACCATGGGCTGGCACGTCGGCACCCGGCTGCTCGTCCCGGTGCCCTCCGTCTACCGGGGCCAGGAGCAGCTCACCGTCGTCGGGACCTTCCGCGACCCGACCGCAGCGGAGTCCCGACTCCCGTACTGGGCGGGCGCGTCGCTGCTCGGCGCTCCCTCCCTGTACAGCATCCCCGCCCCGGGCCAGACCCTGCACTACTGGGAGGCGGAGGTCCTGGTCGCGCCGGGCGCGGTACGGGCGCTGCCGCAGATCGCGCCGCCCGAGCCCTACTGGTGGTTCCCGGTGGCCTCCGGGTCGCTGAACGCCGGTCAGGTCGGCCCGGCGCTGGACATGCTGGCCTCGCTCACCAACGGCGACCGCGCCTCCACCCTGCTGACCACCGACGATCCCGTCTCCAGCGGTCTCACGGTCCAGTCGGACCTGACCGGGCTGCTCACCCAGTTCAGCGCCCAACGCGACGCGCTGGAACCGGTGGTGACCATCGGCGTCGCCGGAACCGCCGGGACGGCCGCGGCGGTGCTGCTGATGGTCTTCGGTCTCGCCACCGAACGCCGGACCGCCGAACTGGCCCTGCTCCGGGCCCGGGGAGCGGGACTGCGGCTGCTCTTCGGGCGCCTGACCGTCGAGAGCGCCGCCGCCACCGTTCCGGGCGCGCTGGTCGGGATCGGCGCGGCGCTGCTGCTCCTGCCCAGCCGGGTCTGGGCTACCGCCCTCGGCTACGGCCTGGCCGTCCTGCTTGCGGCCACGCTCGCCGGACCGCTGCGCATGCTGGCCCGTCACCGTGGCCTGCGACCGGCCCGGACGGACCTGCGGACGGATCTGGTGCGGGCCAGGCCCTCGCGGCGAAGGACGGTCGTCGAGCTGTTCCTGCTGGTGCTGACGGTCGCGGCCGTGGTCGCGCTGCGCAGCCGGGGGCTGGCCCCGACCGGCGGCGGGCTGGATCCGCTGACCGCCGTGGCCCCGGTACTGCTGGGGCTGACCGGCGCGCTGCTGCTCGTCCGCTGCTACCCGCTGCCGTTGCGCCTGGCCGCCCGCCCGGTGACCCGCCGGTCCGGCGCGGTGGGCTTCCTGGGCCTGGCCCGTGCGGGACGAGGAGGCGCGACCGGCAGCCTGCTGCCGCTGCTCGCCCTGCTGTTGGCGCTGACCACCACGGTCTTCGGCGCCACGGTGCTGAGCGGCGTCACCGAGCGCCGCGCCGCGCTCACCACGCAGCTGGTCGGCGCGGACGTCCGCGTCGACGCGGTCGGGTCCGGCGTCCCCGCGCAACTCGCCACGGCGCTGCAGCGGCTGCCCGGAGTCCGAGCCGGGACGGGCGTGCTGACGGACCCGCTGGCCCAGCTCGGCACCGGCCAGACGGTCGTCCCGCTGGGCCTGGCCGACCCCGCCTCCTACGCCAGGGTGTCGGCGTCGATCGGCCTCGGGCCCTTCGTTCCGTCGCTGCTGACCGCCCGCACCGCCGGAACAGGCAGTGCGGGCGCGGTCCCGGTGCTGGCCTCGCCCGGAGCGGCGGCCGAGATCGGCTCGGCGCCCACCACGCTCACCAGCCTGTTCGGCACGATGCGGATCCGGCTGGCCGGGGTGCTGCCGTCCACGCCGTTCACGCCCGGCGGGGACTTCGTGATCGCCGCCCAGAGCCCGGCCCTCGCCGCCGTGCACTGGTCCTCCGCCGCCGCGGCCACCCCGAGCGCCGTGCTGCTGACCGGACCGGTGCAATCCTCCGCCGTCAAGGCGCTGATCGCCGCCTCCGGGGCGCAGAGCCAGGTCGACGTGCTGGACCGGAGCGACGCCGAGGCCTCGCTGGACGCGCAGCCGCTGCCGTCCGGCGCCGTCTCCCTCTACCAGGCGGCGGCGCTGGCCGCGACGCTGCTGGCGCTGCTGGCGGTGGTGCTGGCGCTGCTCCAGGCCGCGCCGGAGCGGGCCGCGCTGCTGGCCCGGCTGCGCACGATGGGTCTGCGCCCGCGGCAGGGCTACGCGCTGATCCTGACCGAGACGCTGCCGATGCTGCTCCTGGCCGCCGTCGCCGGATCGGCGCTCGGGGCGGCGTCGGTGCCGCTGCTCGGCTCCGCCGTGGACCTGGGCCCGCTGGTCGGCTCCCTGGACGGAACGGCGGCGGTCACCCACGCGAGCCCGGCGCTCCAGCTGCTGCCGGTCGTGCTTCCGGCGGCCGTACTGCTGGTCCTGGCCGTCGCGGTGGTGCTGGCCGAGGCGGCGGTGATCGGACGACGCCAGATCGGCGTCCAACTGAGGGCAGGTGACGAGGCATGAGTACCGGGATGGATGACCTCACGCTGGACGAGCTGCGCCGTCAGGTGGCCGGTGACCAGGGCCGTCCCCGGTTCGGCCAGGACGCGCTGATCGTCTGCGAGCGCGTGGTCCGGATCTACCAGGCCGAGGGCGTCGAGGTACAGGCGCTCCAGGGCCTGGATCTGACCGTCGCCAAGGGTGAGTTGATGGCCCTGGTCGGCGCGTCCGGCAGCGGCAAGTCGACGCTGCTGCAGATCCTGGCCGGCCTCGACGTCCCGACGGCGGGCAAGGCGCGGGTCGGCGAGAGCGACCTGCTCGCCATGGACGCGAAGGCACGGCTGCGCTACCGCCGCGAGGTGGTCGGCTTCGTCTGGCAGCAGACCGCACGCAACCTGCTGCCGTTTCTGACTGCACGTCAGAACGTGCAGCTGCCGATGCAGTTGGCCGGAACGCACAGATCCGGCGGGCGGCGGGCTGCGCGGGCACGTGCGGTGGAGCTGCTGGAGCTGCTCGGCGTCGCCGAGTGCCGCGACCGCCGACCACACCAGATGTCCGGCGGCCAGCAGCAGCGCGTCGCGATCGCGGTGGCCCTGGCCAACCGCCCCGACGTGCTCCTTGCGGACGAGCCGACGGGCGAGCTGGACTCCGAGACCGGCGCGCTGATCTTCGACGCCTTCCGCACGGTGAACGCCGAGCTCGGCGCGACGGTGGTGATCGTCACCCACGACCCGATGGTCGCCGGCGAGGTCCGCAGGACCGTCGCGGTCCGCGACGGCCGCGCCGCGACGGAGGTGCTGCGTCGCACGGCGACCGAGGCGGACGGCACCGAGACGGTCACCGAGCACGAGTACGCGATGCTGGACAGCGCGGGGCGCGTGCAGTTTCCCCGGCAGTTCCTGGAGGCTCTCGGGATGGAACACCGGGTGGAACTCCTGCTGGAACGGGACCACATCCAGGTCCGGCCGGAGGAGAGCCAATGATCAAAGGGCCAGTTGCAAACGTCTAGGGGCGCGGGGCTCTGCTGATCTCCGGCCCCGCCGCGTGGGCGCGACAAGGTGCCTGTTGGCTGCGGCAGGTGGTTGCACTATCCAGGGGCGCGGGGAACTGCGCGACAAGCCACCCACACAGGTGGAGCACGGAACGCGCAGGGCCATCCGCATGTCAGTGGTTACTCGCGCAGTTCCCCGCGCCCCTGGACGTTTGCAACTGGCCCTTCTGTAAAAGATTCAGGAAACGAGGTGGGCGTTCACCGCCCGCGCCTCAGCGGCAAGCTCGGGCAGTTCCAGCACCGTCGCGCCCGCGGCGGCAAGCAGTTCGACCCCCTGGCAGTCCGCGACGAACAGCGCGGGCTCCCGCCACGCCAGCACCACGCGTCCCACCCCCGCCGCGCGGATCAGCTCGGCGCACGGGGACGGGCGGGACGCGCGGACCGAGCACGGTTCCAGCGTCGAGTAGATCGTCGCCGTCCGCAGTCGCGGATCCGAAGCGTCCAGCTTCCCCAGCGCCGACTCCTCCGCGTGGACTTTGTCGTCGCCGCCCTCGCGCGAGAAGCCCGGGGCCAGCTCCGTGCCGTCGGCGGCGACGACGATCGCGCCGACCGAGTACGCCGTCTCCGAGCGCGGACAGCTGTGCGAGAGCTCGATCGCCCGCCGCATCCAGGCGATGTCGTCCCGCGTCACCACGTCCGCGTCGCTGCGCCGGGCGGCGTAGCGCAGCACCACGATGTCGCCGCCCAGCACCTCCGTGCCGAGCAGGGTCATCCGGCGCAAGGTGTCCTGCGGGAACACGACGCCCGCACGGGGCGGAGCGAAGCGCGGCGCCTCGGCGTCGCCGACGAAGAACGGGGCGACGGCGAGCTGGATCTCGTCGACCAGTCCCGCCGTCAGGAACAGCGACTGGATCGCGCCGCCGCCCTCGACCATCAGCCGCCGGACGCCCCGTTCCGCCAGCGCGTCCAGGACGCGCGCAGGGTCCAGCTCCGGGCCGGTGCCGAGGACCTCCGCCCGCGCGCCGAGCTGCGTGCGCAGCGCCGGGGCCGCCGCGTCCGGGGCGAGGACGAGCTTGTCGCCGCCGCTCTGCCACAGGCGCAGCTCCGGGTCGAGGCCGCCGTGGCCGACCAGGGCCACCTTGAGCGGGTGCTCCGGCAGCCCGCGCCCCTGCCGCGCGCCACGGCGCTCGGCGGAACGGACCTCCAGGCGTGGGTCGTCCGCACGCAGGGTGCCCGCGCCGACGAGGATCGCGTCGCCCGCCGCGCGCAGCTCGTCCACCCGGTCGAAGTCCTCCGGGGAGGAGAGCAGCAGCCGTTCAGGTGACGTGTCGTCGATATGGCCGTCGACGGACATCGCCGCGCTGACCAGGACGTGCGGCCGGCGCGCGGGACGGTCGCCCGGCGCCCCTGCGGTGGCCGCTGCGGCGGACTCGGTGTTCATGACCTGCTCCAACGACCGATGCGGCCCCGGTAATCCCCGGCCACCGTCCGTGCTCGGCCGAACGTGGGTTGTTACGTGTGGCGCACACCTTCATCGGGGACGTTCGGCAGGTCACCCGCCCGACGAGCGTCGTCATGTCGCACCACGCAGTCATACGAGCACATGACATGACCAATCGTCAGCCGGATGCCGTCGCAGAGGACCGACCGAACGGGGGCCGTACGTGCGTTGGCTGATCTCGTCGAGCCTGCGGCTCGCCGCCGTGGTCGTGGTCGCTGCCCTGGTCGTGATGGCCCTGGGCATCGGCTCGCTGCGCCATGCCGCAGTGGACACGCTGCCGGAGTTCCTCCCACCCCAGGTCCAGGTACAGACCGCAGCGGTGGGCCTGTCCACCAACGAGGTGGAACAGCTGATCACCGTGCCGATGGAGGACCAGCTCAACGGGGTGGCCTTCCTGGACCACATGCGCTCCCAGTCGGTCCCCGGCCTGTCCACGATCCAGCTGACCTTCAAGCCGGGCACCGACGTCTACCAGGCCCGTCAGCTGGTCCAGGAGCGGGTCACCCAGGGCCCGGCCGTGGTCAACGTCGGCACGCCGCCGGTGATGATCCAGCCGCTCTCCGCCGAGTCGCGGGCCATGATGATCGGGCTCTCGTCCACCTCGGTCAGCCCGCTCAACCTGTCCACGCTGGCGCGTTGGCGGATCCGCCCACGGCTGCTGGCCGTGCCGGGCGTCGCCAACGTCACCATCTGGGGCCAGCGCGACCAGCAGCTCCAGGTCCTGGTCGACCCCGCGAAGCTGCACGCCCACGGAGCGACGCTCACCCAGGTCATCAACACCGCCAGCGACGCGATGTGGACCTCGCCGCTGACCTTCGTCGAGGCCTCGACGCCGGGCGCGGACGGCTTCGTCGACACACCCAACCAGCGCCTGTCCGTCCAGCACATCCTGCCCATCTCCACCCCGCAGCAGCTGGGCCGGGTCCCGCTGGAGGTGGACACCGGCATCAGCAAGCTGAAGCTGGGCGACATCACCACCGTGGTCGAGGACCATCCGGCGCTGGCCGGTGACGCGGTGCTCACCACGCAGGCCGGAGCCGGGACCGGGTTCCTGCTGGTGGTGGAGAAGTTCCCCGGCGCCAACACCCTGGCCGTGGACCGCGGCGTGCGGCAGGCCATGTCCGAGCTCTCGCCGGGCCTGTCCGGCGTCACCGTGGACACGCAGGTCTACCGGCCGGCCTCCTACCTCGACTCCGCCCTGCGCAACCTCGGCTGGGCCGCGGTGGCCGGGCTGGTCCTGCTGATGCTCTGGCTCGGACTGGTCTGGCGCTCCTGGCGGGTCGCCGTGGTGGCGTTCGTCGCCATCGGGCTGCCGCTGGTCGTCGCCGCCTGGGTGCTCGAACTGCGCGGCGAGACGTTCAGCCTGCTGACCCTGTCCGGGCTGGCCGTCGCCCTGGCCGTCGTGGTGGACGACGCGGTCTCCGCCGTCGCCGCGCTGCGGACAGGGCTCGACACCGCCGGAGCCGACGCCGCTGTGCCCGATACCGACGGGCGCGACGGGCGGGCGCACGCGATCACCGAGGCGCTGCTCGGTGTGCGGCGGCCGCTCGGCTTCGCGCTGGCGGTGATCCTGCTGGCGGGCGTGCCGCTGCTGCTCGTGCCCGGCAGCAACGGCGAGCTGACCCGGCCGATGCTCTTTACCTACCTGCTCACCGTCGTCGCCGCCACGGCGGTCGCGCTGACGGTCACCCCGGCGCTCAGCCTCCTGCTGCTGCGCCGCACGCCCGAGCAGCGCGGGGCGCCTCCCGTGGTGCGCTGGATCCACACCGGATACGACCGGGTCGGCCCCGCCCTCGCGGGCAAGCGCGGTGCGGCCGTCGGTCTGGCCGTGGTGCTCGGGCTGGCCGCGCTGGCGATCATTCCGCAGTTCGGCTCCGGCGGACTGCTGCCGGTGCTGCAGGACCGCACCCTGATCGTCCAGTGGAGCGCCGCGCCCGGCACCTCACTGCCCGCGATGCGCCAGGTCACCCAGACCGCCGGGGCCGAGCTGCAGCAGGTCGGCGGCGTCACCGACGTCGCCAGTGACATCGGCCAGGCGCTGATGGGCGACCAGATCGTCGACGTCGACACGGCCCAGACCTGGATCACCGTCTCCGGCAACGCCTCCCTGGAGCGCGCCAGGGACGCGATCCAGACGGTGCTCGGCCACTACCCGTCGCTCAGGCACCAGTTGCTCACGTACTCGCAGAGCGCCGTGGCCCAGGCCCCGCGCTCGGACACCGGCCCCGGCGGCTCCGCGCCGCTCACCGTCCGGCTCTACGGCACCGACTGGACCACCCTCAGCACGGAGGCGCAGAGGCTGGCGGGCGTCGTCGACCGCGTCCCCGGGGTCAGCGGGGCGACGTTCCGCACGCCCATCCAGGAGCCGTCGATCCTGATCGACACCAATGTGGACAACGCCGCCAAGTACGGCCTCAAGCCGGGCGACGTGCGGCGCGCGACGGCGGTGCTGATCTCCGGCATCCCGGTCGGCAGCTACTACCAGCAGCAGCAGATCTTCGACGTCGCGGTGTGGAGCGTCCCGACGGTCCGGGCCAACCTCGGCGACATCCAGAACCTGTTGCTGGACACCCCGAGCGGCGGCACGGTCCCGCTCAAGGACGTCGCCTCGGTCACCATCGCGCCGGCCCCCAAGGAGATCGACCACGACCAGGCGTCCCGCTACCTGGACATCACCGCGAACGTCCACGGCCAGGACCTGGGCACCACGGTGTCCCGGGTGCAGAACGCGGTGCAGGGCGTCGCGCTGCCGCTCGGCTACCACGCCGAGGCGTCCAGCGGGCTGAGCGAGCAGCAGAACGGCGCACTGCGGATCATCCTGGTCGCCCTCGGCTGCCTGATCGGCACGCTGCTGCTGTTCCAGGCCGCTTTCCGGAACTGGAGCCGGGCCGCGCTGCTGCTCCTCTCGCTTCCGCTGTCGCTGGCCGGTGGTGCGCTGACCGCGCTGTTCGCGGGCCGGACGCTGACGACGGGCACGCTGATCGGGTTTCTCGGCGTCTTCGCCTTCGCGGTCCGGGGCGGGCTTCTGGTGCTGCGCCGCGCCCAGCAGTTGGACGGCCAGGGCCGCCTCGAGCCGGCCCTGGCCGCGGCCCGGGAGGCCTCGGTGCCGCTGGTCGCCTCGGCGGTCGGGCTGATCCTGCTGGTGCTGCCGTTCACGGTGCGCGGGGACGTCGCCGGGACCGAGCTGGTCCGCCCGCTGTCGCTGGTGCTGATCGGCGGCGTGATCACCGCAACCGTGGTGACACTCCTGCTGCTGCCGGCCTTCGCGGGTCGGGGCCGCCGCGACGAGGTCGGCCTGCCGCCCGGCGGCGGCTTCGGCGGGAGCTTCGGCGGCGCGACCCCGGCCGTGGCCGGTACGGGGCAAGCGGGTGCCGGGCAGACAGGCACGGGCTACAGCAACGGGTCGGACGGCCGGAGCGCGACCGCGCTGGGTGGCCGACCCGGTGACGGATCCGGTGGCTTGCCCGGTGACGGATCCGGCGAGGGCAGAGTCGACCGATCCGGCGCGGAACCCGACGGTCCGCAGGGCACGGAAGGCAAGCGGCGGTGACCGCCCGAACGGTGATCAGCCGTCAGGTCCGGACGCACCAGGCGCGGACATCCCGTAGCCGCGTGTTGGCCGCGGTCGGATGCGCCGTGCTGAGCTTCGCCCTCGCCGCGTGCGGGCCCAAGAACGACCCCCCCGCCGAACCCGACCCCGCCTCCCTGGCGCCCGCGCCGTCCATGCCCGGCGTGACCACCGCGAACAACGTCCACCGGGTCGTGCTGACCCCGCTGGCGGCGCGGCAGATCGGCGTGCGGACCGTGCCGGTGCAGGCGGCGAGCGGCGGCAAGGGCGAGCAGGTCCCGATCACGGCGGTGGTCTACGACCCGGAGGGCGTCCCCTGGGTCTACGTCCCCGACGGGAAGCTGACCTACCTGCGCCGGCCCATCACCGTCCAGGGCTACGACGGCGACACGGTCGTGCTGTCCACCGGTCCGGCCGTGGGCACCCCGGTGGCCGTGCAGGGAGTCGCCGAGCTGCTCGGCACCGAGTACGGCGTGGGGGAGGAGTAGTCGTGGCGCGCACCGCACAACCGCAGACGGCGGGCGGCCGGGGGCCGCGCGGCGGCGTGATGCGGGCGATCGTGGCCTGGAGCCTGAACTTCAGGTTCCTGGTCGTCGCCGCGGCGGTCGCACTGATGACCGTCGGCATCGCCACCATGCCCAGCACGCCGATGGACGTGTTCCCCGAGTTCGCTCCCCCGCAGGTGGAGATCCAGACCGACAGCATCGGTCTGTCCACCTCGGACGTGGAGAGCCTGGTCACCGTGCCGCTCGAGTACGCCATGAACGGGATGCCCGGCCTCACCCAGCTGCGCTCCACCTCGGTGCCGCAGCTGTCGGACATCGTGATGGTCTTCTCCCCGAACACCGACCTGCTGCACGCCCGGCAGCTGGTGCAGGAGCGGCTGACCAACGTCCGGCCCTCGCTGCCCTCCTGGGCCAGCCCGCCGGTCATCCTGGCCCCGGTCTCCGCCACCGCGCGCGCGGTCCAGATCGGCATGACCGCCAGCGGCAACGGGCCCAACGGCAAGCCGCTGACGCCGATGGACCTGTACCAGCAGGCCTACTGGACCGTCCGGCCGCGGCTGATGCACGTGGACGGGGTCGCCGACGTGTCGATCTGGAACGACCGCTCGGAGACGTTCCAGGTCCAGGTGGACCCGGCCAAGATGGCGGCGCAGAAGGTCACCCTGGACAACGTCGAACGGACCACCGCCGACGCCCTGGACTCCGGCGCGCTGCAGTTCTCCAACGGCGCGGTGGTCGGCTCGGGAGGCTTCCTCGACGGCATGCCGCAACTGCCGAACCAGCGGCTCTCGATCGTGCACCAGCTCGCCGTGCAGTCCCCCGCCGACCTCGCCAGGATCCCGCTGGAGGACCAGGCTGCCAACGGCCAGAACCTGCCGCTGAGTCAGATCGGCACCGTCACCGAGGGCTACATGCCGCTGATCGGCGACGCCATCATCAACGGCCAGCCGGGCATCCTGCTCGTGGTCGAGAAGTTGCCCTGGGGCAACACGCTCAAGGTCACCGCGGGCGTCGACCAGGCGCTGAAGGCCCTGCAGCCCGGCATGCACGGCATCACCTTCGACGCGCACATCTTCCGGCCGGCCGACTTCATCAACGACTCCATCCACAACCTGCTGGACTCGCTGCTGCTGGGCTTCGTGCTGGTCGTGGTGATCCTGGTGCTCTTCCTCTTCGAGTGGCGGGTCGCGCTGATCAGTCTGATCACCATCCCGCTCTCGCTGACGGCGGCGGTGCTGGTGCTGCGGGCGCTCGGGACCACCGTCAACACCATGGTGCTGGCCGGTCTGATCATCGCCCTCGGCGCGGTCGTCGACGACGCGATCATCGACGTCGAGAACATCCTGCGCCGACTGCGCATCGCCCGGCACACGGTTGCCGAGGGCGGCCAGGCGCCGTCGACCGCGCAGATCATCCTGCGCGCCTCGATCGAGGTCCGCAGTCCGATCGTCTACGCCACCCTGATCATCGTCGCCGCTGCCGTCCCGATCTTCATGCTCCAGGGTCTGACGGCGGCGTTCTTCCGTCCGTTGGCCTTCGCCTACACACTCGCCATCCTCGCCTCCATGGCCGTCGCCCTGACGGTCACCCCGGCGCTGACGCTGATCATGCTGCGCCGGGCGCCGCTCAAGCGGTTCCAGTCGCCGCTGGTGCGGTGGCTGCGGCGCTGGTACGGCCGGTTTCTGCGGCGGATCATGGCCAGGCCGCGCGCCGCCTACGCGGTCTTCGCCGCCGTGGTCGTCTGCGGTGCGCTGATCGCCCCGCAGTTGGGCCAGTCGCTCTTCCCCACCTTCCAGCAGCGCGACCTGCTGATCCACTGGGACTCCATCCCCGGCACCTCCGACCAGGAGGTCATCCGGACCACCACCCAGCTCTACAACCAGCTCAAGGCGATTCCCGGCGTCGAGGACTTCGGCACGCACATCGGCCGTGCCCCGCAGGGTGAGGAGATCGTCGGCATCGACGCGGCCGAGACCTGGATCCACATCTCGCCGAACGTCGACTACAACGCGACGCTGGACAAGGTCCGCGCCGTGGTCGACAGCTACCCGGGCCTCTACCGGGATGTCGAGACCTACCTCAACGAGCGCATCGAGGAGGTGCTCAGCGGCTCCAAGGAGGCCATCACCGTCCGCGTCTACGGCCAGGACCTGACGCAGATGCGGACTACGGCCCAGTCGGTGCTGACCCGGGTCGCCTCCGTCCCCGGCGTGGTCGACCCACACATGGACCTCTCCGTCGACACCCCGCAGGTCAACGTGGAGGTGAACCTGGCCAAGGCCGCGCAGTACGGGCTCAAGCCCGGCGATGTCCGCCGCCAGGCGGCGACGATTGTGGCCGGGACGGAGGTGGGCAACGTCTTCGAGGACAACCACGTCTACGGCGTGGACGTGTGGAGCATCCCGTCCGCGCGCAACAACGCAGGCGCGATCAGCAACATGCAGTTGGACACCCCGGGCGGCGGCCACGTCCGCCTCGGCGACCTGGCCGCGGTCAGCTTCGGGCCCGACCCCTACCAGATCACCCGTCAGGACAGCTCCCGCTACATCGACGTGGGCGCCAACGTCCAGGGCCGCGACCTGGGCACGGTGGTCAACGACATCCAGGGGAAGCTGAAGTCGGTCACCGTCCCGCAGGGTTCGCACTACTCGCTGCTCGGCGAGTACCAGGAGCGCCAGCAGGCGCAGAACAGCCTGCTGACCACCGCGCTGCTGGCGGGGGTGGCGATCCTGTTGCTGCTGCAACTCTCCTTCGGCTCCTGGCGGCTGGCCGCGCTGCTCTTCGTGACCCTGCCGATGGCGTTGATCGGCGGCCTGATCGCGATCTGGTTCGGCGGCGCGCAGGTCACCATCGGTGCGCTGGTCGGCTTCTTCACGGTCTTCGGCATCGCCGCCCGCAACGGCATTCTGATGATCAACCACTGCCAGCACCTGGAACGCGAGGAGGGCATGGAGTTCGGCCCCGACCTCGTGGTGCGCGGCGCGAGCGAACGGCTCGCCCCGATCCTGATGACCTCGCTGGCGACGGCCCTGGCCCTGGTCCCGCTGGTCGTCGCGGGCAACCAGCCCGGCCGGGAGATCGAGTACCCGCTGGCCGTCGTCATCCTCGGCGGTCTGGTGAGCTCGACGCTGCTGACGCTGTTCGTGGTCCCGTCGCTCTACCTGCGCTTCGGACGGCGCGGGCGCCCGGACCGGCCGGCAGCGCCGACCGCCGCTCCGGGGACATCACCGGGAGGGTCACCGGGGGCCTCGCCGGGAGGGTCCCCTGGGGCGTCCCCGGCAGCCCCGTAGGAGCAGGGTGAGGGTTTCGCCCGGTCGGCCTTTCGGGCGGGAACGCTTGGTTCTGGGCCGCGCCTACAAGACCAGGATGCTGGACGAACTGGACGCGCGCCCCGGCCAGACCGTGGTCGACCTCGGCTGCGGCCCCGGCACCGACCTGGACGCCCTGGCCGACGCGGTCGTCGACGGCGGGTCCGGGGCCGAGGGCGCGGGGGTCGGGAGCACGGCGGTCGGGAGTGTTGTGGTCAGGGGCGCGGTGGTCGGGGTGGACCACGACCAGGCCGCGGTCGCCAAGGCGCGGGAGCGCACGGCCGGACGGCCCGGCGTGACCGTCCAGCAGGCGGACCTCCACCATCTGCCGCTGCCCGACGGCTTCGCCGACCGGGCCCGGACCGATCGGGTCCTCCAGCACGTCGCCGACCCCGCGCAGGCGCTGCGCGAGATGCGCCGCGTGCTGCGTCCCGGCGGGCGGATCGTGCTGGGCGAGCCGGACTGGGCGACGCTGGCCGTCGACCACCCCGAGAGCGAACTCTCCGACGCCTACACGCGGTTCGTCAGCACCCAGGTGGTGCGGAACGGCCGGATCGGTCGGCAGCTCCCCCGGCTGGCCGTCGAGGCCGGGTTCCGCGTGCCCGCCGTCCTGCCGGTCACCCCGGTCTTCCGGGACGTGCGCGAGGCCGACGCGATCCTGGGCTTGGAACGCACCACCCGACGGGCCGTCACCGCGGGGTACTTCACCGAGGACGAGGCGCAGCGCTGGCTCGACCACCTGACCCGCGGCCCGTTCCTGGCCACGGTGACCTTCCAGATCGTCGTCGGAGCCCGCTGAGCGTGCTCTTACCGTGCGCCGTAGGCGGGGAGCGGTAGCTGCGACAGGGCGAGCAGCTTCAGCGTCGCGTCGCCCGCCTCGGACGGCGTCCAGCGCGCGCCCCAGTCGACCGTCGGGCCGGGACGCCAGCCGTCCATGACGGTGATCCGCCCGCCCTCGACCTCGAAGACCCGGCCGGTCACACCCTCGGACGCGTCCGCGCCCAGCCAGACGACCAGCGGCGAAACGTTCTCCGGCGCCATCGCGTCGAAGTCGCCCTCCCCCGGAGTGGCCATCATGTCGGCGAAGGTGTGCTCCGTCATCCGGGTCCGGGCGGCGGGCGCGATGGCGTTGACGGCCACGCCGTAGCGGCCCATCTCCGCCGCCGCGACGAGGGTGAGGCCGAGGATCCCGGCCTTGGCCGCGCTGTAGTTGCCCTGTCCGACGGAGCCCAACAGGCCTGCCCCCGAGCTGGTGTTGACCACGCGGGCGACAACCTCCCTGCCGGTCTTGGCCTCTGCACGCCACCACGCCGCCGCGTACTTCAACGGCAGGAAATGGCCCTTGAGATGGACCCGCATCACCGCGTCCCAGTCGTCCTCGTCGAGGTTGACCAGCATCCGGTCGCGCAGGAAGCCGGCGTTGTTGACCAGGGTGTCTATTCGCCCGAAGGTGTCGACCGCCGCCGCGATCAGCGACTCGGCACCCGCCGAGGTGGCGATGTCACCGCCGTGGGCGATCGCCTCGCCGCCCGCCTCGCGGATCTCGGCCGCCACCTGCTCGGCGGGCGAAATCGCACGTCCCTCCGTGCGTCCGTCCATGCCCCCGTCCGTGCCTCCGTTCAGCCCGACGCCGAGGTCGTTGACGACGACCTTGGCCCCCTCTGCGGCGAAGGCCAACGCGTGTGCCCGACCGAGCCCGCGACCCGCTCCGGTGACCACGACGACCCGGCCCGCAACCAGTCCTGATGTCACGTCATATCTCCTTTGTCGTTTCGCGAGTGACAGTGGCTTTGCCCTCAGCCGCCTGTGTATCGGCCGTGTTCACCGTCGCGGCGTCCAGGAACGCGGGGCGTTCGCCGCCGCCGTGGACGTGCAGGGTCGCGCCCGTGACGTAGGCGGCGCGGTCCGAGGCCAGGAAGACGCAGGCGTCCCCGACCTCGTCGGGCTGAGCCAGGCGGCCGAGCGGGACCGTCCGGCCCACGGCGGCGACGCCCTCCTCGTCGCCGTAGTGCAGGTGCGCCAACTCGGTCTGCACCAGGCCCAGTACGAGGGTGTTCACTCGGACCTCCGGGGCCCACTCGACGGCCATGGACGCCGCCAGGTTCGCCAGCCCCGCCTTCGCCGCCCCGTAGGCGGCCGAGCCCGGTGACGGACGAGTGCCACTGACACTGCCGACCATGACCACCGATCCGCGACTGCGCCGCAGCAGCGGCCGGGCGGCGAGCGAAACCGTCAGCGGGACCAGCAGGTTGAGCTCGATCACGCGCGCGTGCCGGGCCGCGTCGCCGTCGTCGAGCAGCCGGAACGGCGTCCCTCCCGCGTTGTTGACCAAGAGGTCGAGCCGTCCGAACCGCGACGCGACGGTGTCGAAGAACGCTGTCACCGCCGCCTGATCACGCAGGTCCACCGGTACGTACTCGGCCCTGCGCCCCTCGGCGTCGACCACCGGCGCGACCGGCGGTCTGCGGGCGCAGACCAGGACCTCCGCTCCTGCCTGCAGCAACGCCCTTGCGATGCCCGCACCGACGCCGCGCGTCCCGCCGGTGACGACGGCGACGTGACCGGCCAGATCCACCGTGATGCTCAAGCGATCCCCTCCCCGCGACACCTGCAGCCGACTCCGACTACAGCCTCTCGATGATCGTCACGTTCGCCTGGCCGCCGCCCTCGCACATGGTCTGCAGACCGTAGCGGCCGCCGGTGCGCTCCAACTCGTGCAGCAGCGTCGTCATCAGCTTCACCCCGGTGGCACCCAGCGGGTGGCCCAGGGCGATCGCACCGCCGTTCACGTTGACGCGGGCCGGGTCCGCTCCCGTCTCCTTGAGCCAGGCCAGCACCACCGGGGCGAAGGCCTCGTTGATCTCCACCAGGTCGATGTCGTCCATCGACATGCCCGTCTTCTTCAACGCGTACGCCGTCGCCGGGATCGGCGCGGAGAGCATCCGGATCGGGTCCTCACCGCGCACCGAGAGGTGGTGGATCCGGGCGCGAGGGGTCAGCCCGTGCTCGCGGACCGCCCGCTCGGAGGCGATCAGCATCGCCGCCGCGCCGTCGGAGACCTGCGAGGAGCAGGCCGCCGTGATCGTGCCCTCCGGCAGGACCGGGGCCAGCGTGGCCATCTTCTCCAGCGTCGTGTCGCGACGCGGGCCCTCGTCCGTCGTCACCGCACCGAGCGGGACCAACTCCCGCTCGAAACGGCCCTCGTCGATCGCCCGGACCGCGCGCTGGTGCGAGCGGAGAGCGAACCGCTCCATGTCCTCGCGGGTGATGCCCCACTTCTTCGCGATCAGCTGGGCGCCGTGGAACTGGTTGACCGGAGCGTCACCATAACGGGCCTGCCAGCCCTGGCTGCCCAGGAACGGACCCTCCGTCAGCCCCAGCGGCTCCCCTGCTTGACGGCTGGCGAAGGCGATGGGTATCTGGCTCATGTTCTGCACCCCGCCGGCCACCACGAGGTCCTGCGTACCGGACATGACGCCCTGCGTCGCGAAGTGCACCGCCTGCTGCGAGGAACCGCACTGCCGGTCGACGGTGACACCGGGCACCTCCTCCGGCAGCCCGGCCGCCAGCCAGCAGGTGCGGGCGATGTCGCCCGCCTGCGGACCGACCGCGTCGAGGCAGCCGAAGACGACGTCCTCAACGGCCGCCGGGTCGACGTCGCTGCGACTCATCAGGGCGGACAGCACGTGTGCGCCGAGATCGGCGGGGTGGACGGCCGCCAGGCCGCCGTTACGGCGTCCGACGGGGGTGCGCAGCGCATCGATGATGTAGGCCTCGGCCATGACGGCAGCTCCTCGGGCAGGTAGCGAGGTTCAGCCGACGGATCAGTCGGCTGATGGACCACCCCGTGCGGCGATGCCGTCCAGCACCATCGAAAGGTACTGCCGGGCGATCTCCTCGGGGCTGTGGTGACCTCCGGGGCGGTACCAGGACGCCGCGACCCAGACGGTGTCGCGGACGAATCGGTAGGTGAGCCGGATGTCGAGGTCGGCGCGGAAGATCTGGGCCTCCACGCCGCGTTCCAGCGTGCGCAACCAGGCCTTCTCGAACTTCTGCTGCGAGTCGGCGAGGAAGGCGAACCGTGGCTGGGGCGCCAGGTGTTTGGACTCCTTCTGGTAGATCGCGACGGCGGCACGGTGCCGGTCGATCTCCCGGAAGGACTCGGTGACCAGGGCCGCCAAGGTCTCCCTCGGGCCCAGATCGGATTCCAGTACGGCGTCGTAGCCTGCCCAGAGTTCGTCCAGGAAGGCAGCGAGGATCTCCTCCAGCATCGACTCCTTGGAGTCGAAGTGGTAGTAGAGGCTGCCGGCGAGCATGCCGGCCTGATCGGCGATCTTGCGGACGGTGGTGGCGTCGTAACCCTGCTCGGCGAAGACCTCGGCGGCAGTGTCCAGCAACTCCCGCCGCCTCGCCGGTGAGGCACTCACGTCCTGCTTCTTCGTGGACTTGCTGGTCGGCTTGTCGGTCGGCTTGCTCGGCGACTTGTCGGTCGACTTCTTGGTGGACCTGCTTGTGGTCCTGTTCGTACTCGGCACCGTCTCATTCTCGCCTCACCGCCCGGCCGAGCTCCCAGGGCTCGGCGTAGAGCCCTCGGAGCAACCTGTCGACGTCTGTCATGCGGGTACGTTAACCTACCAAACACTTGTTAGGGAAGGAGCCACTGATGCCCGCCACCCGAACTGATGACCAGCAAGATCCGGTTGACGCCTCAGGACCGGAACGGCCCGACACCGCCCGGCCGGCCGACGCGCCGCCCGCGGAGCAGGTCGTCCTCTACGACCGCCGCGGCCCGGTCGCCTACGTCACCATGAACCGCCCGCGCTACCGCAACGCACAGAACTCGGCGATGACCTACGCCCTCGACGCCGCCTTCTACCGCGCCGCCGAGGACGGCGACGTCAAGGTCGTGGTCCTGGGCGGCGCGGGCGACCACTTCTCGGCGGGCCACGACATCGGGACGCCGGGCCGCGACGCCCATCTCCCGTTCGAGCGCCGCGCCGGGCTCTGGTGGGACCACTCCGACAAGCAGGGCGCCGAGTCCCGCTACGCCCGCGAGTCCGAGGTCTACCTCGGCATGTGCCGCCGCTGGCGCGAGCTGCCCAAACCCGTCGTCGCGTCGGTGCAAGGAGCCTGCGTCGCAGGCGGGTTGATGCTGGCCTGGGTCTGCGACCTGATCGTCGCCGCCGACGACGCCTTCTTCGCCGACCCGGTCGTGCGGATGGGCATCCCCGGCGTCGAGTACTTCGCCCACCCCTGGGTGATGCCGCCCCGGATCGCCAAGGAGTTCCTCTTCACCGGCGACCGCATGAGCGCCCAGCGCGCCCATGAGATCAGCATGGTCAACCGCGTCGTCCCCCGTGCCGAACTCGCCGACCGCACCCGCGAACTCGCCGAGCAGATCGCCGAGATGCCCCGCCTGGGCCTCGCCCTCACCAAACGCGCCGTCAACCAGGCGGAGGACCTCCAGGGCCTGCACGCCGGCATGGACTCGGTCTTCGGTCTGCACCACCTCGCGCACGCCCACAACGCGGAGGTCGCCACCGACTCGCTCGGCGGCATGGACATCGCCTCGATGAAGAAGAAGGCCGGCGCCTAGTGGACCTGCGACACTCCCCCGAGGTCGAGGCCTTCCGCGCCGAGGCCCGCGCCTGGCTGCGCGCCCACGTCCCGACCGTCCCGCTGCCGTCCCTGGAGACCCGCGAGGGCTTCGCCGCCCACCACACGTGGGAGGCCGAACTCCACGCCGACGGCTGGTCGGTGGTCTCCTGGCCGCAGGAGTTCGGCGGTCGTGGCCTCGACATCATGCACTGGCTGGTCCTCGAGGAGGAGTACTACGCCGCCGGTGCGCCGGGTCGGGTCTCCCAGAACGGCATCAACCTGCTCGCCCCCACCCTCTTCGACCACGGCACGGCCGAGCAGCGGGCCCGCGTCCTGCCCGCCATGGCCAGCGGACAGACCATCTGGGCGCAGGCCTGGTCCGAGCCCGAGTCCGGCTCCGACCTGGCGTCACTGCGCTCCGTCGCCGAACGGACCGACGGCGGCTGGCTGCTCAGCGGCCAGAAGACCTGGTCCTCCCGGGCCGCCTTCGCGGACCGCGCGTTCGGCCTCTTCCGCAGCGAACCGGGCCTGCCCAAACCGCACCAGGGCCTCACCTACCTGATGTTCGATCTTCGCGCACCGGGTGTGACGGTCCGTCCGATCGGGCGGCTGGACGGCAAACCGGCCTTCGCCGAGCTCTTCCTCGACCAGGTCTTCGTCCCCGACGAGGACGTCATCGGCGCTCCGGGTCAGGGCTGGCGCGTCGCGATGAGCACAGCGGGCAACGAGCGCGGCCTGACGCTCCGCTCCCCCGGCCGGTTCCTCGCCTCCGCGCAGCGGCTGGCCGCGCTGTGGCGGGAGAGCGGCGATCCGGAGCTCGCACCGCGCGTCGCGGACGCGCTGATCGGCGCCCGCGCCTACCAGCTTTTCACCTACGCCAACGCCTCACGCTTCGCCGCAGGCGCGGAGATCGGCGCGGAGTCCAGCCTCAACAAGGTCTTCTGGTCCGAGTTCGACATCGCCCTGCACGAGACCGCACTCGACCTGCTCGGCCCCGAGGCCGAACTGGCCTCCGGGCCTTGGGCGGAGAGCTGGGTCTTCTCCCTGGCCGGGCCGATCTACGCAGGGACCAACGAGATCCAGCGCGACATCATCGCCGAGCGGCTGCTCGGCCTGCCGAAGGGACGGCGGTAGCTGTGCGGTTCCTCCTCGACGACCAACAACGCGACTTCGTCCGCTCCCTGGACGCGCTGCTGGCCGCCTCCGACACCCCGGCCGTCGCCCGCTCCTGGGCGCTCGGGGACACGGCTCCGGGCCACGCGCTCCGGCTCCGGCTCGCCGACGCCGGCGTCTTCGCCCTGGCGGTGCCGGAGGAGTTCGACGGCGTCGGCCTCCTGCCGGTGGAGACGGCCCTGGCCTTCGAGCGCTTGGGCCGCCACGCGGTGCCGGGCCCGGCGGTCGAGACGGTGGCATCCGCCGTACTGCTGGCCGAGTTGGGTGATCCGGACCTGGGAAAGAGCTGGCTGCCGCGTCTCGCCTCCGGCCAGGCCTCGGCCACGCTACAGCTGTCCCACGGTTCTGACGCTGCGCCATTCCCCTTCGCCTCCGCCTGGGCGCTCGACGCCGACTCGGCAGACGTCGTGCTGCTGGTCCGTGGCCACGAGCTGTTCCTCGCCACGCCCTCGGGCGCCGCCCTCGCCTCGCTGGATCCGACGCGTCGGCTCTTCGCAGTCGAGCCCGCCGGTCCGGCCGTGGCGTCCGGCCCACGGGTTCGAGTCGCCGCCGAACGGGCGGGCCGCTGGGCCGCGTTGGCGACGGCAGCGCAGTCGCTCGGCGTCGGCCGTGCGCTGCTGGAGCAGACCGTCGCCTATGCGGGCCAACGCCGTCAGTTCGGCACTGCGATCGGCTCGTTCCAGGCGGTCAAGCACCGGCTCGCTGACGCGCTGCTCGCGCTGGAGTTCGCGCAGCCGCTGGTCCACGCCGCCGCGCTCTCTCTCGACCCCGTCGACATCGCCATGGCCAAGGTCGCCGCGGGCGAGGCCGGATACACCGCGGCCCGCGCCGCCCTGCAACTGCACGGCGCCGTCGGCTACACCGAGGAGCTTGACCTCTCACTCGGGCTGCGCAAGTCCCGACCGCTGCGCGACGCCTGGGGCGCACCCGCCGCCTGCCGCGCGCTGGTCCTCGCCGCCGGTCCGACGGAGGTCCGCGCGTGAGCGGAAACGACATGGCCGCCGGTAGGGGCACGGCCGGAAGAGACATGGCCGGTGGGGGCATGACCGGCAAAGACCTGGCCGGAGGCGATCCGACGCTCGACGGCAAGGTCGTGGTGATCACCGGGGCCGCACGCGGTCAAGGCGCGGTCGAGGCCCGGCTCTGCGCTGAGTCCGGCGCCCGGGTGGTGCTCACCGACGTGCTGGAGGAGCAGGGCCGGGCGACGGCCGCCGAGCTCGGCAGGGCCGCCGTGTTCGTCCCGCACGACGTGACCGACGCGTCCGGGTGGGCGGAGGTCGTCGCGACCGCCCTCGCGACCTTCGGCCGGGTGGACGCGCTGGTCAACAACGCCGCGCTGTGGCGGACGGCTTCGGTCGAGACCCAGACCCGGGCCGGCTTCGAGCAGCTGCTCCAGGTCAACCTGATCGGCCCGTTCCTCGGTATCCAGGCCGTCGTACCGGAGTTGAAGCGGGTCGACGGCGGGTCGATCGTCAACATCTCCTCCACCGCCGGGCTGGTCGGCATACCCGGCCACGCGGCTTACGGCTCCAGCAAGTTCGCCCTGCGCGGCCTGACCCGCTCCAGCGCCCTCGACCTCGGCCCGCACGGGATCCGGGTCAACTCCGTCCACCCGGGCGCGATCCGGACGCCGATGGTCGGCGAGGCGGTCGCCGGGCGCGACTGGTCGCACCTGGCCCTCGGGCGGATCGGCCAACCCGAGGAGGTGGCGGGCCTGGTGCGTTTCCTGGTCTCCGACGCGGCCTCCTACATCACCGGAGCCGAGTTCACCGTCGACGGAGGGATGACCACGGCATGACCCCCACTCCCGATCTGCTCTCCCCCACCGCCCGCGTGCTCTGCGACGCCATGGCCGCCCGCTTCCCCGACCCGGCCCGGGCCCCGCTGTCGGTGGCGTCCATGCGTGCCGCGTCCAAGGCCGGTGCCGCGCCTGGAGAGAAGCCGCCGGGCCCGGAGCTTGCCGAGGTCCGCGACCTGGTCCCCGGCGGCCCGGAGGACGTGCCGGTCCGGATGCGGCTGTACCGGCCGAACGGGCCGAGCGCAGGCGCCTCCGTCGGCGGGCCGCTGCTGCTCTTCTTTCACGGCGGCGGCTTCGTCATCTGCGACCTGGACACCCACGACCGCACCTCCCGGGAGTTGGCCCACCGCAGCGGCGCGACGGTCCTCTCCGTGGAGTACCGGCTGGCGCCCGAGCATCCCTTCCCCGCCGCGACGGAGGACGCCCGCGCCGCGCTGGCGTGGACGCTGTGCCACGCCGATGAGTTGGGCTGCGACCAGTCCCGGATCTTCGTCGGCGGCGACTCGGCGGGCGGCAATCTGGCGGCGGGCGCGGCGCTGAGCCTGGCCGTTGAGCGTAGGCAGGACGGCCGGCGCGGCCCTGCTCTGGCCGGCCAACTCCTCATCTACCCCTGCGTCGAGCAGCGTCTCCTCGGCGAGTCCGCCGAACTCTTCGGCGAGGGCTACTTCATGACCCTCGACCACCTGCGCTGGTTCACCGAGCAGTACCTGGGCCCGGCGGCGACGGGTCCGGCCGCACTCGGACCACTCGCCTCCCCGGGCCTCGCCCCGGACCTGTCCGGCATGCCGCCCGCGCTCCTCGTCGTCGCCGACTGCGACGTCCTCCGCGACCAGAGCCTCGCCTACGCACGCCGCCTGGCCGCCGTCGGCGTCCCGGTGGAGGTCCACCTGTATCCCGGCGCCTTCCACGGCTTCCTCGGCGTCCTCGACCACCTCCCTGCGGCGGACACCGCCCTCACCGACGCGGCGACCTGGCTGCGCGAACGGGGAGCGTAGCCCCCCAGGCCCTGTCGTCAAACTCCCGCCGGGCCCGGCTCGCCTGGCACGGGCCGCTGCTGCGTTGTCGGATCGCCCAAGTACGGCCCAGTACGAGGGCGATCCTCCGCCTTGCAGCTGTCCGCACCAGACGACCCGGGCTGACCCGACGCGAGTTTGACGACAGGGCCCAGCCCCCCGTTCAGCGGGTCTCCTCTTCCGTCCTCGCCGTCGCTGGGCCACCATGGGAGCACGAACCGTCACCAGCAGTTCAGACACGACACCGGGCAAGGAGTCGTCATGAGGTTGGGCAAACTGGTCGCAACGGGCGTCGCGGAGGACGTGCTCGTCGAGGAGACGCACGAGGAAGCCCCGCAGCTCGACACCGCTGAACAGCTCAGCAGTACCCGTCCGGACGCTGTTCCGGAGACCGTCCCGGCGCGGGCGGGTTCGAGCGCGGAGCAGTGAGTCCTTTCGGCCGGTCCCGTACTCCCCGCGAGTCCCCGGACCGGCCGCCCGTCGGCTACAAGATCGCCCGCCCGCTGCTGTCCGCCGACGGCGCCAGGCTGGGTTTCCGCGGGGTGTCGCTCGGCGCGGACATCGTCTACGGTCCCGTCGACGACGCCCGCTGCGGCTACGAGCGACGTCACAAGCCACCGTCACGCTGGTGCGCCTGCGGCTTCTACGCCGTGCACGACCTGGCCACCGCCTTGGAGCTGGGCTGCGCCACGGAGTACCGGGAGACCGTCGTGCTCGAGGTGGCGGTGATCGGCGCGTACCTGCGCCACGAGCACGGACTGCGCTTCGAGCGCCAGCGCGTGCGCCGGATCCTGCTGCCGCGCTGCGTGTGCGGCCGTCCGTCCGAGGGCGTGCTGGACACCGGCGAGGGCCTGATCGGCTGGCGCGCGATCACCGGCAGTTGCGCGGTCTGCGCCGCCAACCGCCCGCTGCTGCGCTTCGACGCCTACGCCCGCCTGGCCGGGCGCGGGGTCACGGCGGCGTACGACGAACGCATCGCGCCCCCGATCCGCTCCCCGTTCGCGCCGCCGCCGCTCACGCCCGGCCCGTTCGACGAGTCGGTGACCGGCACGGACGCGGTCGTGCCGCAGCTCGCGGCGGAAGCCGCCCTGCTCCAGGCCCGCCTGGACTGGTTCCAGCTCCAGATCGACCGCCTGACCGGCACCGCCAACGACTGACGTCGACGGCCTGGACGCCTGCACGCCTGCACGGCCCCATCGGGCGCGCCTGGATCCGTCAGACCCCCGCGCTAGGGTTTCCCCATGGTGGACACGGCGGACACGACGGTGCAGAGCGCGCCCGTACGGGTGGATGCGTGGATCTGGTCGGTACGGCTGGCCAAGACCCGTTCCGCCGCCGGTGCCGCCTGCCGGGCCGGGCATGTCCGGGTGAACGGCGAGCGAGCCAAGCCCGCGCAGCCGGTCAAACCGGGTGACGAGGTCCGACTCCGCCAGGAGGGCCGCGAGCGGATCGTGGTCGTCACGAGGACGATCAGCAAGCGCGTCGGTGCGCCCGTCGCCGCCGAGTGCCTCGTCGACAAGAGCCCGCCGCCCCCGCCCCGCGAGCTGCTCGCCGCGGTCCCGGTGCGGGACCGCGGCGCCGGCCGTCCGACCAAGCGGGACCGCCGCGAGATCAACAAGCTCAGAGGATCGTGACAGCTCAGACAGTCTTGTTCAGGGGCCCTTGCTCAGGGGCCCTTGTTCGGAGGCCCTTGTTCAGCGGGTCTTGACCGACACCGACGCGTAGCCGGCGACCTCCTCGCGGGTGATCGTCAGGTCCTCCTCGTCGACGCCCTCCCCGTCGGCCTGCCACTCGTTCAGGGCGACCACGCCCGGTCCGACCGGCTGCCAGCCGGGGCCCAGCGCAAAGCGTTCCACCTCGTCGTGCGATCGCGACATGATGTGCATGCCGGACGCGGCGTAGACCTGGGTCACCGCCTCGGCCACCTCGGGCGAGACGTAGTCGCCGCTGCCGTGTGAGAGGATCAGCATGCTGCCGGGCGCCAACTCCCGCTTGTAGCGGTCCAGCAGGCCGTACGGGTCGTCACTCTCCGGCAGGAAGTGCAGCAGTGCGACCACCAGCACCGCGACGGGCTGCCCCAGGTCGAGCAGCTCCTTGGTCGCCGGGGCGTTGAGGATCGCTGACGGGTCGTGGAAGTCGGCGTCCACGTACGCGGTCCGACCCTGGGGTGTGCTGCTGAGCAGCGCCCTGGCGTGGGTCAGCACCATCGGGTCGTTGTCGACGTAGACCACGCGCGCGTCGGGTGCGACCTGCTGGGCGACCTCATGGGTGTTGTTGGACGTCGGGATACCGGTCCCGATGTCGAGGAACTGACGGATGCCCGCCCGTGCCGCATGCCTGACGGCGCGTCCCAGGAACCGGCGGTTGGCGCGGGCCGCGGTCGGTGCACTCGGCAGCAGCCGGACGACCTGCTCGGCAGCGGCGCGATCCGCCGGGAAGTTGTCCTTGCCGCCCAGGTAGTAGTCGTACATCCGCGCCGGATGCGGCACGTCCGTCCGCAGCTCGGGTGTCCGCTCCACGTCCCCGTCCGGTCCCTCCGCCCAGTCCCAGCTCTTGTCCTGCATCACGTGAGCCCCCTCTCTCGTGCGCTCAGACTACTCAGAGCACCCCGACAGCAGCACCCCGACACGTGGTGACATTCCATCGCCCCGCCGGTCCAAATCATGCTATCTGTGGGCGGCAGACTGAGAGCATGGATCACGGATCATTCACCCCCGGCCAACTCCGGTCCTTCTGTCTCGAATTCAACGGCGCAGAGGAAACATTCCCGTTCAATCCGGAGACCTCGGTCTTCAAGGTGGGCGGCAAGATCTTCGCCATCTCCGAACTCGACGCCGCACGGCTGCAGATCAGTCTCAAGTGCGACCCCGAGCTCGCCGTCCGGCTGCGCGCCGAGCACCCGGAGATCACCGGCGGCTGGCACCTCAACAAGAAGCACTGGAACACGGTCAAGTTGGACGGCTCGCTGAACGACCCGCTGGTCAGGGAGATGATCGAGGACTCCTACGACCTCGTCGTCTCCTCGCTCCCCCGCAGACAGCAACTCCTCCTCGACTGGCCGGGACTTCGCGCGAAGTGACGGAACCGTCCCGGTCCTGCCACAGTGCGCGCGGGTGACAGCACCGGGGGTGACTGCGCGCGGATTCGGGGGCACGCTAACGTGCGGAGCAGAGAACGTGCGCAGCAGAGAGCGTGCGCAACAGCGACAGACACCAGGTCCAGGACAAGGGGGGCAGCCACCATGCAGGCTGATGTCAAGGGCAGCACTCTGCCGGTGCTCGAGGTGCAGTTGGCACCCGGGGAGCTGGTCGTCACGCCGCACGGCGAGCTCTCGTGGATGTCGGCGAACGTGCAGATGACGCAGACCGTCGGCGGCCAGCAGGGCGGCGGTGGCGGCTTCATGGGCGCGATGAAGCGCGTGCTCGGCGGCGGCGGGCTGTTCCTGACGCAGTATCAGGCCCAGGGGGGACCGGCACTGGTGGCGTTCGCCGCCAAGGTGCCCGGCCACATCGTGCCGGTGGACATCATGCCCGGCCGCAGCTTCATGGTGCACCGTCACGGCTGGCTCTGCGGCACCCCCGGCATCACGCCCTCGGTCGGCCTGCAGCAGTCCTTCCGTGGCGGCCTCTGGGGCGGCGACGGCTTCGTGCTGCAGAAGCTGGAGGGCCAGGGCCGCGCCTGGATCGAGCTCTCCGGTGAGCTCACCACCTACACCCTCGGCCCCGGCCAGACCATGCTGGTGCACCCGGGCCATGTCGGCATGTTCGAACAGTCGGTGTCGTTCACCATCACCCGGATCCCCGGTATCGCCAACAAGATCTTCGGCGGCGACGGCTACCACCTGGTCGCCCTGACGGGTCCGGGCCAGATCTGGCTGCAGAGCATGACCCTGCCCGGCCTCGCCCACGCCCTGGCTCCCTACATGCCCGCCAACGAGGCCGCTCCGGCCGCAGGCGGCGGCATCGTCGGCAGCATGCTGCGTTCCTGACGAGCGATCAGCAGACGCCCCCAACCTTCCCTCACCTTTCCCTCCAACGCGTCTGATCCCGCGACACGCACGGTGCCGGTCCGGTGCCCCGCCCCTGAAGGAGCGGTCGGCACCGGACCGGCTCTGCGTCAGACGCGCACGCAGTCCACGTCGGGAGCACGGGACGACGCGTTGGAGAACTCGATCGTGTTGGCGCTGCCCGCGCTGAGCGTGACGTCGACAGTGACCGTCTGCGGCTGCGCCGCGCTGAACGTCCCCTTCGGCGGCACGCCCACCGTGTGGGCGACGCCGTCGACCGTCACCGTGACGCTGCGGGTGCTGCTTGCGCCGTTGATCAGACTGATCGCCAGCGGATAGGTGCCGTTGGCGACGGCCTTGACCCCCGTGATGGTCAACGTGCCCGACCCGGACGTGCCCGTGCCGATGTAGCCGACCCGCGCGCCGCCGGAGCAACCGCTCGCGCAGGTCACGACACGGGCGCCGCCCGCGAGGGTGTTGCCCGACGCCTCGGCCTCGTAGAGCGTGGGCTGCTGCGTGGGCGTGGGGCTGGGGCTCGGGCTGGCCGAACTGGAGGGCGAGGGAGTGGAGTTGGTGGCGGCCGGGTTCCAGTAGTCACCCGCCATCACGATGTAGACGATCATCTTGATCGTCTCGCCGTAGTAGGCGTCCCCGAACGGGTTGGTCGCCAACTGCTTCCAGATGGCGTCCGTCCAGGCCTGGTCGCCGGCGGCCATGGCGGCCGGACCGACCGAGTCGCCCGCCTCCTCCGCCTGGGTGTCGTTGGAGATGTTGGCGTTGGCGCAGTTCAGCTTGATGTGCGGCTGGACGTCGGCCGGATTGCCACCGGAGAGGCTCTTGGTGCAGGCCGACTCCTTCTTCGCGGTCTGGTAGGAGACCGACGCCGTGGTCGAGCCGTAGAGCAGCGCGTCGGTGCCCAGGTGCCAGGGCACGCGGATGGAGTTGTAGCCGACGATGTTGTCCGGCTGGTCCTCCTGGTAGTTGGCCGGAGCCGGGGAGGGGGAGGTGGTGTCGGCGTGGATGACGAAGTCCGACAGCAGGCCCGCGCTCGACGAGTACGTCGCGGTGTACTCACTGACGACCGCCTGCATCCGGTTCACGACCTTGGACCAGTCGTGGGCGGTGTCGTAGGCGGCGAAGGCGCGCAGGTGGTCGAGCATGTTGTCGGACGGACGGGTGTCGGTGTTCGGCCCGTCGTCCTCGCACTTCAAGTGGCCGTCGGGGGCAACGTCGTTGGCGTAGACCTTGGCCAACCAGGCCTTGGCGTCGGCCGTGTAGCCGCCCCATTGCTTGTCGGCCAGGATCAGCCCGTAGCCGATGTCGAGGTCCCCGTCGGTGGCCGCGTCGGGGGTTCCGGAGCTGTAGTACTTGCAGGTCTTGCCGTCCAACTGCCATTGCATCAGGCCCCACTGGTCCAGGTGGTCCTTGACCAGCTGCCAGAGACCGTTGAACTCGGTCTGGGCGTTGGAGTCGTAACCCGCCATCAGCGGCACGATGTTCATTCCGTAGCCCTGGGCCTCGGAGACCGTGCCGTTGTTGGTCGCGTCGTCGTCGCCCTTGGTGGAGACGTAGTACTCGTTCGAGGCGCAGCCGTGGACGAGGTAGGTGCTCTTCCACGAGTTGAACTGCTTCTCCACGGCGGCGTCGCGCGCGGACTGCGACGCGGAGGGCATCACGCCGACCTTGTACGTCTGGTGCTGCGGGAACGGCATCGCCGGCGTGGCGGCAGCGGTGGCGCTGCCCCCGCCCACAGCCACACCCACGGCGACGGTGGCCAGGGCGGCCACGCTCACAAGAGCGCGTTGCGGAGTACGGACCATCGACACTCCTTGCACGAGGAGTAAAGTTAGGAAAGTTTCCTAACCTGTTTTCCCGGGAGTCTTTCGCTTGGCCGTGAGCGCGTCAAGATGTCCCGCAAGATCCTCTACGGACGACTCACCCGATAGGCTCACTGAGCAGTCGAGTCCTCGGAATCGATCGCGGAATCACTCGCCGAGCGAGTCGCTGAGCCACTCGCTGAGCCGCTCGCCGAGCCACTCGCAGACGGAGGCAGCCGCCCATGCCCGACATCGCCCTGCTCACCGGTCGCACCATGCCCCGGGACGTCCCGGAGAACGACCTGCTGGTGGACGAGCTGCGACAGCTGGGCATCCGGGCCGAGGTCCACCCCTGGGACGAGCCGCTGGACTGGCCCTCCTTCGGCCTGGCCCTGGTCCGCACCACCTGGGACTACTGGGACCGCCTTGAGGAGTTCCTCTCCTTCGCCGACCACGCGGACGGCCGGACCGCCCTGCGCAACCCCGCCCAGGTGATCCGCTGGAACTGCCACAAGGGCTACCTGGTCGAACTCGCCGGACACGGCGTCCCGTCCATACCGACGCAGGTGCTCCGCCGGGGCGCCGACGGCAGGGCGGTCGACGCGGCGCTCGCCGCCTTCCGGGAGCAGCACGGCGAGGTGGAGGTCGTCGCCAAGCCCGCCGTCTCCGCCGGGGCGCGCGGCGCCCTTCGCGCGCTCCCCTCCGCGCCCGGCACAGCCGCCCATCTCGCGGACCTGCTGGAGCGCGGCGACGCCCTGCTGCAGCCGCTGGTCGAGTCGATCCTGACGCGGGGCGAGACCTCCCTGATCTTCTTCGGCGAGGAGTACAGCCACGCGGTCCGCAAGGTCCCCGCGCAGGGCGAGTACCGGATCCACGAGCACCACGGCGGCACGGTCCAGGCGCACAGCCCCTCCGACGCCGAACTCGCGACCGCACGCGCCGCGCTGGCCGCCGCCCCGGCGGCGACCGCATACGGGCGGGTCGACCTGGTCGAGCTGCCGTCCGGCCCGGCCGTGATGGAGCTGGAGCTGATCGAGCCCGAGCTCTTCCTGCCCTACGCGGACGGCGCGACCACGCGCTACGCCCGCCATCTCGCGGCCCTGCTGCCGTGACCACCAACCCGTCGGGCCCCGCGGCCGTCGACGTCGACCTCTGGCTGATCGACGCCCGCGCACCGGAGGCCGCCCCCGGCGCCGCCTCCGACCTGCTGGACGACGACGAACGCCAGCGGGCCGAGCGCTTCGTCCACGCGGCGGACCGACTGCTGTACGAAGTGGCGCATGTGACGCTCCGTCAAGTCCTGGGCTCGCACCTCGGCGTCGACCCCGCAGCGCTGGCCTTCGAGCGCGAACCCTGCCCCTGCTGCGACGCGCTCCACGGTCGGCCGCGGGTGGCCGCCAGGTCCGTTCCCGCTGGCCGGTCGCTGCCGCACTTCAACCTTTCCCACGGCGGCGACCTGGTGATGCTCGGGCTGGCCACCGTGCCGATCGGTGTCGACGTCGAACAGACCGCGTCCGCACGTGCGGTGGGCGAGGTCCGCGGCCTGCTCCACCCTGCCGAGCAGCAGGAGCTCGCCGCCGAGCGGACGTCGACCGAAGGCGAGGCCTTCTCCCGGATCTGGACCCGCAAGGAGGCCTACCTCAAGGGCCTGGGCACCGGCCTCGGCCGCGACCTGTCCGAGGACTACCTCGGCACCACCGGCGCCGCGCCCGGACCGTCCGGTTGGACCGTCCTCGACATCCCGGCCGGCCCCGACCATGCCGCCGCCGTCGCCGTCCAGGCTCCCGCCGCCCGCTACACACTGCGGCGCAGCGTCTCCGCCTGACGCGCCGCTCCCGCCGCTCCGTCTGCGGAGCCCCGGCGACCTCAGCGGATGCCGGGACCCCCTCCGGCCGGAGGGGCGCTGGGCACCTCGATGCCGATGCCCGGGAAGCCGTCCTCGGAAGAGATCCTTACCAGCCAGCAGTCGCCGTTTTCGAACGTTTATTTCCAGCCAAATCCGGATTTCTTCGGTTCGCACACGTCACGCGCCCGTGCGGGCGCGCCCGCACGCGGACGCACCGCTCCCACCACGGGCCCTTCCCGCTCCCGAACGGCTCAGACCGTGCTGTCGCCCGCTCCTCAGGCCCACAGAGGATGGACGCGCTCGGCGTGCCGCCAGGGCCGCCGAGGGGTTAGGTGGAACCTGGAAGGAGGAGTGAACCGTGGGCATTGAGCTGTCGCGCGAGCGAGCCGCAGACCACATCCACGGAGTCTGCTTCAAGACCGGCCCGCCCCGGCATGTGGGTGTCGAGCTCGAATGGCTCGTGCACGACCGCAACCGGCCGCACAGTCCGGTCACCCTGGAGCGACTCGACGCCGCGCTGGCGCCGATCACCGAGGGAACGACCGCAGGAGGGCCGGCCCGGGCGGCGAACGGATCCCGTCACAACGGCGTCCGCCCCGGCGGTGTCCGTTCCGGCGATGTTCGTTCCGGCGGCGGACTTCCGCATCGCACCGCCCTGACCCGTGAGCCGGGTGGGCAGTTGGAGCTCAGCGCTCCGCCCGCCCCCGACGTGGTCGCCTGCGTGGCCACCGCGGCGGAGGATCTGGACGTGGTCAGGCGCACGCTCGCAGACAAGGGTCTGCAACTCCGCGGCTACGGGCTCGACCCGTTCCGCAACCCGCCGCGGGTACTCGACCATCCCCGCTATGCGGCGATGGAGACCTATCTCGACCGCATCGGCCCGTGGGGCCGGATGATGATGCGCGCCACGGCCGCCGTCCAGGTCAACTTGGACGCGGGCACCGAGGGCGCGGGGCCGACCGGGTATCGCGAGCGGTGGCAACTGGTGCACCGGCTCGGGCCGGTGCTCGTCGCCGCCTTCGCCAACTCCCCGCTCTGGCACGGGAAGCCCACCGGTTGGCGGTCCACCCGCCAGGCCGCCTGGGAACACCTCGACCCGAGCCGTACCCGTCCGCCGGGACCGGCCGTGAACGGTGAGCGCCCGGTCGGCGGGTGGCACGGCGGGCCGTCCGACGAGGGGCCGGACGGGGATCCGCGCTCCGCATGGGTGCGGTACGCGATGAGCGCCGGGCTGCTCTGCCTGCGCCGCGACGCCCCGAAGGACTGGACCTCGCCGCCCGGACACACCTTCGCCTCCTGGTTGGCGGGCCGCATCGCCGAACGTCCGCCGACCCTGGACGACCTCGACTACCACCTCAGCACCCTCTTCCCGCCGGTCCGACCGCGCGGGTACCTGGAGCTGCGCATGATCGATGCCCAACCCGGGGACGGCTGGATCGTCCCGGCGCTGGTCGCGGCCACCCTGATGGACGACCCGGCCGCCGCGCAGGTGGCCTGGGCGGCGACCGAGCCGCTCTGCCCGAACGGCTCCACGATGCCGCCGCGCACGATGTGGACCCGCGCCGCACGCATGGGCCTGTCCGCACCCGAGCTCGCCAAGGCCGCTCTGACCTGCTTCGCCGCCGTGGACTCGGCGCTGTCCCGCCCCGATGTCCCCACCGCACTGCGCGGTGCCGTCGCGGCCTTCGCGCAGCGCTACCCCGAACGCGGGCGATGTCCGGCCGACGACCTGCTGGACGACCGCGTGGCCCGGCCGAACCGCCTGGAAGGAAGCCACCGATGACCGACACCTTCCCGACTTCGACCAACAGCCCGACGCCGGATAGCCAAGCGAAGCCCGATCAGAATCTGACATCCGGCCAGGAGCTGACGCCGGATCAGCAGTCGACGCCGGCCGCCGACACCGAAGCGCTGCGGGCCCGTGCCCGCGAGGCGCTGGAGCGGGCGCGCCGCCGCACCCTCGCGCTCACCGACTGCCTCGACGACGAAGGGCTGAGCGCCCAGCACTCGCCGCTGATGTCCCCGCTGGTCTGGGACCTGGCGCACATCGGCAACCAAGAGGAGATCTGGCTGGTCCGCGAGGGCGGCGGCCGTCCCGCACTGCGACCCGATCTCGACCCGCTCTACGACGCGTTCCAGCACCCGCGCGCCGACCGTCCGGCGCTGCCGCTGCTCCCGCCCGACCCGGCCCGCCACTACACCGCCGCCGTCCGCCGGCAGGCGTTCGAGGTCCTGGACGGCGCGGACCTCGGGCCGGAGCAGGATCCCTTGCTGGCACGGGGGTTCGTCTTCGGCATGCTGGCCCAGCACGAGCAGCAGCACGACGAGACCATGCTGGCCACCCACCAACTGCGGCGCGGACCCGCCGTGTTGCACGCGCCCGCACCGGCGCCCGCTCCGGCCGACACCGCCTCGCTCCCGGCCGAAGTCCTCATCCCCGGCGGCCCGTTCACCATGGGGACCGGCGGCCCGGAGACGCGTGGCGGCTCGTTCCACGCGTCAGAAGACGCCGCCGACCCGTGGGCGTTGGACAACGAACGTCCCGCGCACCAGGTCCAGGTGGCCTCGTTCTGGCTGGACACGGTCCCGGTGAGCAACGCTGCCTACCAGCGGTTCATCGCCGACGGCGGCTACCACGAGGCCCGTTGGTGGTCCACCGCCGGCTGGGCGCACCGGCTCCAGGCCGGTCTCGAAGCACCGCTGTTCTGGTCCCGTGACGACAGCGTTCCCGGCGGCTGGGTCCGCCGTCGGTTCGGCGTCACCGAGCCGGTGCCGGACGACGAGCCGGTCATGCACGTCTGCTGGTACGAGGCCGACGCGTACGCGCGTTGGGCCGGACGACGACTGCCGACCGAGGCCGAGTGGGAGAAGGCCGCCCGGCACGATCCCGCCACCGGCCGCTCGCGCCGCTACCCGTGGGGTGACGCCGACCCGACCCCGGAGCGGGCCAACCTCGGTCAACGCCACCTTCAGCCGGCTCCGGTCGGCAGCTATCCGGCGGGCGCATCGCCGTACGGGGCACGGCAGTTGATCGGAGACGTCTGGGAGTGGACCTCCGGCGACTTCCTGCCGCACCCGGGCTTCGTCGCGTTCCCGTACAAGGAGTACTCGGAGGTCTTCTTCGGCCCCGACTACAAGGTGCTGCGCGGCGGCGCATTCGGCGTCGGCCCGGTGGCCTGCCGCGGCACCTTCCGCAACTGGGACTACCCGATCCGCCGCCAGATCTTCTGCGGCTTCCGGACGGCGCGGGACGCCGGAACGGACAGCCTGCGGGCCGACGAGCTTCCGAACCAGCCCGAGGAGCACATGCCCTGATGTGCCGTCATCTCGCATACCTCGGCCCGTCCGTGACCCTGGAGGCGCTGCTGCTGCGGCCCGGTCACGGGCTCTACCAGCAGTCCTGGGAACCACGACGGCAGACCCACGGAACCGTCAACGCCGATGGCTTCGGCGTCGGTTGGTATCCGGACATCGCGGCACCGGGCGTGGCGGAGGAAGGTACGGCCGAGGCGGGCGCGGCCGAGGAGGGCGCGGACGCGCCCGTCCCTTCCCGCTACCGGCGGTCCGTGCCGATCTGGGCCGACGCCAACCTGCCCGACCTGGTCCGCTCGGTCCGCAGCCCCGCCGCGCTGGCCGCGGTCCGCTCGGCCACGGCGGGCACCAGCCCGGACGAGTCCGCTGCCGCACCCTTCCGCGACGGCCGCCACTTGTTCAGTCACAACGGCGCGGTCCCCGAGTGGACCCGGCTCCCCGACGCGATCGCGGCGGGTCGCGGCCCGGGCGCGGGCGCCCCGCTGGGTGCCGCCGACCTGCTCGCCCTGGAGGCCCACAGCGACGCGGCGCTGCTCTGGGCCATGCTGGTCCGCCGCCTGCGCCGTGGCGAGCCCGCGGGCGGAGCGCTGGCCGCGCTGGTCCGGCAGGTGGCGTCGGTCCGCCCTGAGGCGCGGTTGAACCTGCTGCTCACCGACGGCGAGGCCATCGCCGCCACCCGCTTCGGCGACACCCTCTGGTACCGGCACGCGCCGGGCCGCGTGCTCGTCGCCTCCGAGCCGGACGACGAACCGGCGAGCGCGACCACGGGCCACTGGCAGGAAGTCCCCGACCGCTCCCTCCTGCTCGCCACCCGGGCGCGGGTCCGCATCGTCCCGCTCAGGCCCGTCAGACGACCCCGACGAACCCTCGTCAGGAACGAACCGGAGACGCACCGCATGATCACGGATCGCCCGCGCTTCACCCTGGACAACCGGCTCCCGGCCGATCACCTCACCAACGCCCTGCGCAAGGACGTCACTGAGGGCCTGACCGCCCGTCCGAAGACGTTGCCGCCCAAGTGGTTCTACGACGCGCACGGGAGCGAGCTGTTCGAGCAGATCACCGGGCTCCCCGAGTACTACCCGACCCGCGCCGAGCAGGAGATCCTCACCCGCCGCGCGCCCGAGATCGCGGCCCTGACCCGCGCCGCGACCCTCTTCGAACTCGGCTCCGGCTCCTCACGCAAGACCCGGCTCCTGCTCGACGCGCTCACCACGGCGGGGACGCTCTCCTGTTACGCACCGCTCGACGTCAGCCCGAGCGCGCTGGAGCAGGCAGGGGCCGCCCTGGTCCGCGACTACCCCGGGCTGCGCGTCGCCGCGACCGTCACCGACTTCGAGGCCGACCTCGCCCTCCCGCCGGACGCACCCGGGCCTCGCTTGGTCGCGTTCCTCGGCAGCACCATCGGCAACCTCGACCCGGAACAGCGCGCATCCTTCTACCGCTCCCTGCGCCGCACGCTCAGTGCCGACGACGTGCTGCTCCTCGGCGCCGACCTGGTCAAGGACCGGGGCGTGCTCGTCCGCGCGTACGACGACAGCGCGGGCGTGACGGCGGAGTTCAACAAGAACGTGCTCAACGTCATCGACCGTGAGCTCGAAGCCGACTTCGACCCCGACGCCTTCGCCCACGTCGCGCTCTGGAACGCACAGGAGGAGCGCATCGAGATGCACCTGCGCTCCCTGCGTGCCCAGTCCGTCAAGGTGCCCGCGCTCGACCTCTCGGTCGACTTCGCACCGGACGAGCTGATGCGCACGGAGATCTCCTGCAAGTTCCGCCGCGACTCCCTCACCGCGGAGCTGGCCGCCCAAGGCCTCACCGTCCGCCACTGGTGGACCGACGAGGCCGAACGCTTCGCCCTCCTCCTGGCGGTCCCCAGCCGCTGACCCCTGCCCGCACGCCGGCAGCCCGACGGGAAGGCCAGATGGGAAGGGCCCGGCCGGAGATTCCGGCCGGCCCTTGCGCCGTTCTCCGGGGTTCACGGGTTCCGGAGTTCCGGGTCTCCCGGAACTCCCCGCCGTCCGGCGGGAACTGTGCGGGAACCGTATTCCGTTTGACATCCGACTGCCCCTGTTGCCAGTGGCACACGTTTGGTAATGTACACGCCAGCGCAGTTCAACCCCTGAACTGCGGAAACGTCGCCATGATCGCGCAACTGCCCAGGGGTTGTTTCAGTGCGCCCCCGGCAGGAGCCCAGGACGTCGGGTGGTGGAGACCCCTGGGCGCAACGCCCACGGCGGCGGTTGGTGATTAGCCAGAGCGTGGGCATCGGAGACCCGAGGTCGCGGCGCAGCACGCTGTGAGGTGCTCCATGTCCGTCCGTCCCCGTCCCGGTGAGCGCTCCGCCACTGACCGCGCAGGTCGCACGGGCGAGCAATCCGGGCGGGAAGACGGCGATGTGGGTGCGGGACCGGCTCAAGGGAATACCGGATCGACGAGCGCGGCTGGCGCACTCCCGAGGACGGGGGCTGCCGCCATCCGATAACGCGATCGTGTCTCCCTGCGACCCCCCGCTACAGCCGCGGGGACACGCCACCTGCTGGAAGGGATACCTGACGCACGTCACCGAGAGCTGCAACGACGACGCGGTCAACGTGATCACGAATGTGGCGCCCACCGAGGCCCCCGACTCCGACTCCCGTGCCATGCCTGCGCAGCACCTGATCGGCACCGGCTACACCACACTCGTCCACCAGGAAAACGAGTGCTCACCGTTAAAAAATCGAGGTCAGTCAGGCTGAGATGCCCTACCGTGACTTCACCAAGATATCACCCGCCAGTGTGCCTACCGCTAGAACGCTCATTCCATCACCCAAAGGCGCGCTGGACGCGGAAATTCCGACCAGGGAATCGTCAACCAGTTCGCCGGATGCCAGGTCCCATTGACGCAACACCTCATCATCACAAGCTGTAATAATCTGACCCCAGGTTTGAGGTGTTGCGAGCGAGGTCACGACGGCATCAACCTGAATCACAGGACCCAGGGGCTCACTCGTAAGAATGTCCCTGCAATGGATTTGTCCTTCAATATCTACTGCAGCAATCGCCGCACGCTGCCCAACATGACAGAATGCCAAATTCCTCACAGCGTCTCCCCCGACAATCACCGGCGTATTCACAGCAGATCCCGAGTCCGCCTCCCAAAACATGACCGTCCCAGTATCATCACCCGAAGCAATCAAGTGAGTACCATCTGGGAGGGCTCCGAACGCAACCGACATCACACTCCCCTCATGGCCCTTCAGAGGGGCACCAAAAAGTCGGCCGTCCGCTGGATCTAGGCGATACACCATCCCGTCGTGGCCAGCCGCCACAAGCATTGCTTGACCACGCCGGGAAACGCCGCCGCAAATACCCCAGAAATGCATATTGGGGGCGTCAATGGACGTGTCGAGCCGCCTTCCATTTGCCGCCTCCCATCGAAAGACGCCGGAATCCGTCGCGGTCGCGACAACTACTCGACTTCCCCGCTGAACGAGAGAGGCAATTCCATTGCACTCGTAGCTGGAAAAGAAATCACCTGCACGCCATACCGGTTCACCGGTCTTCGCGTTCCAGCATCGGAGATTTGCCCCCTCCCCGGGTCCTGCAGAGTAGAGCAAGACTTCCCCGTCAGGCGTGTTCATGATGTTCAGTGGCCAAGGTGGGCCGTCGTGGGCTCCACTGATTCGCACCTCAGCCGGCATGATCGAATGGGACATTTCGCCTCTTTGTGTACATTTGAGCGCTTTTCAATGCGCCATCTGGCGAGCGGCGCGCACGGATGCCACGACGGGAACTGTATCTCACACACCAGCCCACGAACACCGTTAGGCGTGAACAACTCCCGAAGTCAACTCGCCCACGAGAAGTCTAGGAACCCTCGTGGGCGAGTTGTTCTGGAGATGACTGCTACCTCAAGTCAATGACTGTTTCGACAATGCCCCCATCCAGATGCCCTCAACGACGAGCTACCAGATCCAAGGCCCTGGGATCAGTGATCGCCTTCTCCTGCACCTGGATCGTCATCCAGCCCAGACTCTGGATTGACTGCCCCCAACGGCTGACTGCGCATCCACCGGAGCACAACATTAGGGGCCGTCCCGGGGCCATTCTGTTCCCTCTGACTATCAAGGAAAGCGTCATCAATGACCGTTCCGTCGATGAATCCGCTGTCCTTTTCATTCACATCGTCTGCCGCCGAGCCGGCGAAATGCTTGAATGCTGTCAGGCAACCAGCACTGCATATCTTTACGGTTGAATAGGCGGCGCGCACCCGTGTGATCACACCACCCAACCCGTCTATCTGAGCTTGGGTGTCCTCCCGGAAGGCTGCGGCGGCGCCCTCTGCATGGCCCTTCAGAACAGAAGGATCTGCCTTGTATACCGGAATGCCCAGCTCGTCTAGTGCTGCCTGAAGATTAGGTGCACTCTTGAGTCCCGCCTTGCTCACAAAACCAACCACTCTCGGAACTACGGAGGTTCCATCACTTACGTCAACAAGCGAGAAGACCATCGTGAAGTTCCCCCTGGCCCAGCCGCTGGTGTTGTTGTAGTAGTCCGCAAATGCCGACATCGCACCTTCGTACTGTTCCCATGCGGCGATTTCCGGCGCATTCCCGCTCTGAGGATTGAGGAGGAGGGAGCGAATCGGGACAGGGTTATTGACCCGCACCAGGCGATAGGTCTCCGGATCGAAACCATATTCTTCGGTGAGGCTCTGGAGATGTTCCCTGTTCTGTTGATCGACTTCCGCGCCCGTGCCGTTAGCGCCAGTCTCAGGGTCATAGAACCGAAGACCGGTTGGGTCACTGTCCGTCGCGGGGTTGCCGCCAGCGTAGCTGTAGCCGTTGAGCTGTTGAGGGCTGGTGGTTTCCAGGATGGGGTCGTCGCTGATGAAGCGACCGAGGGTGGGGTCGTACTTGCGTGCACCGATGTCGGTGTAGCCGGTGTTGGTGTCCTGGGGTTTGTCGAGGAAGCCTCGGGTGGGGTCGTTCCAGGCGGTGCCGTTGGCGTTGGCTCGGGGCGCGCCATAGGGAGTGAACTCCTGGCGGGCGACCTTTTGGGTGGTGGCGTCCATCTCCAGGGTGGCGGTGCCGTGGGGATCGGTGAACTCGTAGTCAACTAGCTGGGTGCTGCCCAGGGAGGAGCGGATTGCTACGGGGTTACCGGTGCCGCCGTTGGTGTAGGAGCGCACAGCTCCGGTCAAGGTGGCGGGGGTGACTGCGCTGTCGATGACGATCTCGGTGTCACCAGCGAACAGCGTGGTCTGGCCGGGGTCGCGCCGGATCAGTTCGTTCCCGTTGGCGTCGTAGACGTAGTTGGTCTTGGCGGTGGTGGTGCCCGTCGTGTCGACGTTGTCCACCTCGGACAGCTGGCCCTGGTCGTTGAAGGTGAGCTTCTGGCCGCTGCCGGTGGTGGGGGTACGTGTGGCCAGGTTGCCGTCGGCGTCGTAGGTGAAGGTGGTGGGGGTTGTGCCGCCGGTGGTGGATGTAAGTGTGTGCGGCTGGGTCCCCGTGGGGGTGCAGTTGCTGGTGCAGCCGTTGATGTAGTTGGTGGTGGTCCCGGTGCCGGTGGTGGTGCTGTAGTCGGTCTCGGTCTGGCGATCTCCGACGGCGTCGTAGCTGTACGCCTGCCAGTAGCTGCCCGTACCGGTCGCCAGGTCGCCACCAGTGCCGGCGGCCGGAGCGGTAGCGCAGTTGCCGTTGGCTGTCCAGGCGGTGGTGAGCCGGTCGAGGGCGTCGTAGCTGTAACACTGCTGATCGGTGACCGTGTTGCCGGTTTCGGACTGGGCGTCAGTGTCCGAGGTCAGGTTCCCGGCTGCGTCGTAGGTGTAGTTGGTGTTGTCAACGGCTGGCCCGGGGGCTTGCGTCCGCGAAATCAGCGCGTTGGTCAATTGGCGGGTCTGGTCGTCGTAGCTGTAGGTGGCGTAGGCGGGGTTACTGGTGGTGCCGTACGTGACCTTGGAGGGCTGGCCGAAGTTGGTGTAGACGGTCGCGCCGATGTAGGTGTCGGAGTTGGAGGAGGTGACGGTTGGGTTGCCCAGGGCGTCGCGCTGGTAGCTGATCTTCTCGCTGGACAGGTAGCCCGCGCTGGGGTCGGACTGGGTGGCCAAGAGTTGGTCGTTGGCTGTGTAGGTGTAGGTGGTGGTGTAACTGGTCGGGAGCGGCGCCTCGGAGGCGGGCAGGGTGATCTTCGAACCAAGCGGCTTGCCCAGGTTGGTGTAGCCGGTGGTGGCCACGGTGTAGCCACCACTCACGCCTGGGGAATAGCTGGTGGACGAGGTCAGCTGGCCGATCTGCAGCGTGTCGTACAACCAAGAGCTGAACTCGAAGCCGGTTGCTTTGTCGGTCCCGGTCAGCTTTCGGCCCAATAGGTCGTATGTGTAGTCCAGTTCGATGCCTCGAGCATCCGTGCTGGAGACTTGGTTGCCAGCGTCGTCGAAGGCGAAGTTGGTGGTACCGGTGTCCGGGTCGGACTGTGAGGTCTCGTTACCGAGAAGGTCGTAGCCGAAGGCCCACTTGGAGTTGTCCGGCCCAGTCATTCCGATTTGTTTGCCGGCAGCGTTATAGCTGTAGGCGGTTGCCTTTGCAGTGCCGTTGGTGGCGGAGTAGCCCGTGGTGGCGGATCCGCTGATGGTGGGCCAGGTGGTGTACTGGTCTAGCTCGGTGGTTTGCCCCCGAGCGTTGGTCTTGGTCGTGGTGGCGACCGAACCCATGGGCTGGGTGGCGCTCAGTACACCGTTCACGTAAGGGACTGTGGGCAGGACTGTGGTGGCGTCACCGGTGTAGACGGTCCGGGTGGACCACGTGGGAACGCTGTCGTGCTCCTCGGTCACCTCGGTCGCTCGGCCGAGACCGTCATGGTCGGTAACCGTGGTATCCGGCATCGACAATGCAGACACTGACACGAGGGTGTTGCTCGGGGTGGTCTCGACGTCGTAGGAGTTGTCGGTCGAGACCGTCCAGCCGTGCGAGTCGTACTGGGTGTCGGAGACCAGGATGTAGCCGTTTTCCGCGGTGGTCTGTGTCTGGATCGGCTTTTCAAGCGCGTCGTAGAGTGTCTCACTCGTCCCGTATGTCCCGTTGTCCAGCAGCGTGTTGGTCGCCGTCACGGTGGGGCCGGTCTGAGAGACCGTGTAGCTGTAGGTCAGGTTCGCGGGGGCAGCTGCCGACTGGCTCTCGTCCGGTTCCCAGACTGAAGTCAGTCGGCCAAGACCGTCGTAGACAAGTGTTGTCTTCAACCCAGCCGCGCTCACCTTCGCCACCGGCTGGGCTCGGGCCGGGTCCACTGTCGCACTGCTCACCTGACAGGCCGCGGTCGACGTGGTGGTCGTGGTCAGTGCCGGACAGGCGGTGCCCGGTGCGGCCTGGACGTCGATCGCCACACTGGTCGGCAGGCCCCCGGAGGCGGGGGTATACAGGGTCTGGGTTGTCTGGGCGAGGCTCGTCTGGTTCGGTGCCTTCGAATCGGGAGTCCGAGTGGTTGAGACGACCCTTCCGTAGGAGTCGTAGGAAGTATTGGACTCCGTGACGAACGCAGTCGTCGTCGCACCGCTCGAGGCGGATGCCTTCTGTACCTCAGTCGCGTTGCCGACCGTGGGCAGGGTGCACGTCGTGCCACACGTTGCATCGGTGGCGAAGGCGTTGCCGTCGTAGGACGTGCGAGTGTCCGAGACCAGACTGCCGCTCGCCGTAGCTCCAGCTGTGCTGCAGTCCTGGTCTGTGACGACTGTCTCGGCGGTCAGCGCTAGCACCGCCGTGGGGTTGCTGAGATAGCTGATGAATGTGCAGTTGGGGATGTTGCTGATCTCGCCACGGTCATCGCTCTGCACGACCATGCCGGTGGTGTTCTGGCCGAGCGTGGTGTTGTAGAAGGTGTCGGTCTCGGTGACACGCCAGCCGTAGGAGACGGCCTGACGGGTGACGGTCTTCGCGGTACGGACCATGTTCGCGGTCAAGTCCGGCAAGCCGGACAGCGACTGCGAGGCGGTTGGGCCGATGATCATCGGCACAATGACAACGGCCTTGTTCACCGTGTTGCTGGTGGCGTTGGTATAGGTGTCGGTCTCGAACAGCTGCCCATTCAGGGCGTTACTGTCGGTAACACTGATGCTCCCGTCCTGGCTTGTCAGATTCGGCACACTGCGAGTCTTGCCGCCAGGCAGAGTGTCGCCGTTCATGCCCTGGAAGTAGTACGCCTTGGTCAGGGTCTGCTGGTCGTAGACCTTCTCAGACCCGTTCATGTGGAACACCGTCGGGTCACCGGTCGTGGTGTCGACCTCTGCGTATCCGCGGAACTGGCCCCAGGTGCGGTACTTGGCCTTGACGACCGGGTTGTCGTCGTAGTGCCATGCCGGGGTCTTGTACGAGTACGCAGTGACCGTCTCGGGGAAGGTCCCGTCTGCGTACCTGTTGTTCAAGTCGGCGCTGGTCACCGATGCCACGGTGTGTAGATAGAACCAGTCCATCATCGGTGCCGGCTGCCCGGTTGGGGTCCAGTACACCGGGAAGCAGGAGAGAGTATTCGTCGACGCGAAGCTCTGCGCGGCAGCGTCTGTCGGATCGTTGGGGTCGGATGCAGGGGCGCTGGAGCAGTCCGGGGTGTTGTAGGTGATCGTGGTCTGTGCGCCGGTCTCGCTGACGATGGTCCCGATGCGGTTGTGGTACATGGACGGCATTCCCGGGATGGTGCCAACACGGTTTGGCAGTTGGTCCGGGCTGAAAGTAACGGTCAGCTTCGGGGAGGCAGCGGCAGTGCCCCCAAGGGTGTCCAGGCCTTGGTGCGTGATGCTGTCCAACCACAGGGTTGGGGCGTTGTCGCCGTTGGTGGGGAAGGACTGACTAAGGGTGTACTGGTCGACCTGGTGGGTTGCCCCTCCGGACTGGATCTGTGTGGTGATCTGGGTCAGCATTCTGCGGGACCAGAACGAGGGTCCGTGGTTGGTGCAGGACGCGCCCGAGGCGCAGTTCAGGTCGACGGGGACGTCGGGCCAGGCGGCTGCGTTGGCCACGGTGAACTGCGAGTCTGCGCAGGTGTCCGTGGACGTGGGTTGGCCAGGGATGCAGCGCTCTGCGGTGGCGTAGACGATCTGCTCCGGCGCTGTGGCGGAGTAGATGGTCGAGGAGGTCATGCCGTAGTCGATCCGCGACAGGGTTCCGCCGCGTGTGTACGCCACGCCGGTGTTGGCCATGTCGGCGCCGTAGTAGTTGGTCTCCGGGGTGTAGTAGTACGCCATCGCGTTGCCATGGGTGTCGACCACGTAGTCCAGGTTGAGTCGCCACGGTAGGACGCACGAGGTCGACCCGAAGGTGGCGGAGGAGGGGCATGCAGAGACGCCCGAGTGGGCCTCGTACACCGGCACCGTCCACGCCGACTGCGTTGCGGCGTCACCTGACGCCCACCCTGGCAGGTGGTTCAGGCCGAAGAAGTACTGGATCCCGTCCTCTGTGACCTTGAAGTACTCGCCGTCCGCTGTACCGTTGCTGGCGCCGGTCAGCATCTCGACCTTGGTGGTGGCCGAGTCCTGGGCCAACCTGAATGTCCCGTCGTCGTCGACGATCGGCGTCGAGGTTCCGTTGAGTGACAGTGTCAGCTGTTGTCCGTCCCAGCACTCATCACCGTCACCCGTCGGCGCTCCGGCCGTCGAGTTGTCCGAACAGGACTCGTAGGTCCGTTCCACATAGTTGCTGTTAGAGTCCCAGCCGTCACCGATCCAGGAGGACTGGTCATTCGTCCCCTCGGTCCGCGCGTCCTGTGAGGACGAGCTGTAGGACAGGTTCACCTGCGGGGCAAGGCCACCGACTGCTGGCGGTGCCTGGATCGGGTAGGAGTACGTGAACCCGCCTGTGTTGCCCGACTCAGACCAGGTGCCACCCGGGGAGAGGCTGGTGGCACTGTAAGTGCCCGATGAGCCGGAGACCCCGGAGGTGGCCGCCACAACCACCAGCGGCGACGCGGTCGCTGTGGCGCCCGATGGCATCGGTGCCGAGGACACGGCCCCAGTCTTAGCTACCGGGGTGGAACCGACTGCGGAGGTGGGGAGGGTGACCTGGGTCGACAGTTGGCCGGGGGCAGTGGATTCCAGCGGGGTCTGCTTCTGACAGGCGGCCACAGAGGGTGCGGTCAGTGCACATGCCGGGAGCTCAACGAGGTGCAGCCTCGAGGCGTAGTCACCGCCGTAGGCGAACTCGAACGACGAGGGGTCGACTCTGACCCCCACCGTTCCACCGGTGCCCTGTGTGTGAAGGGTCATCAAGAGTCCGTGTACTCCGACTGCGGTGGCTGCGGCCTGACTGGTGACCGAGACTTTCACCTGGCCGGCGGCGCCGGACTTCACCGGGGTCAGCCAGACCGGGAGGTTCCCGGCTTGATGACCGCTTGCAGCCGTCTCGGCGGTCGGCGCCTTGGCGGGGGCGGAACCTCTCACCGACGAGGCATCCGCCGCGACGGGCGGCGCCAGGGTGACGTTGGCGCTGCCGGCAGCCGGGAGCGACGTGTGGCCAGTGGGGCTGAACTCCTTTGGAGGGTTGGGCTTGGGAGTTGCCCTGGGGGTGGCATGGGTGAACGGGATGGTCTTGTCCTTGGGCGCAGCCGGTGCCGCGAAGTGTGGCTTGTCGACCGTGGTCGCAACCGCAGTGCCCGATGGAGCCAGCGCGGTCAATGCCAGCGCGCCGACGGCCGCCAGCGCGGGTCCGCGCAGGGCCCACCGCGTCCCGGTTCTCTTTCGACCCCAGCCCGTTATTCGCACCATGGTGCGCACCCCTCCCGATACGCACCCGGCCCCAGAGGGCATACGGGCGCACTCCAGCCGCGCCATGGTGATCCACGGCGCTTGCCGATGATCACCGTAGGGCCCAGCAGTTGCTTCGGAAAGCAAAGAGAACGTCAAATCGCCGCATACGAAGCCTTGCTGACGATGCGCATGTCACGACAACACATCAGAATTCGGCAAATCGCGCTCAGTACCACTGCGACCCTCCATGGACCGCCACGACTTGCTCCGCCCACAATGCGTGGCGGCGCGGAACCCAAATTGGGGACTGCGAATCCACTGAAAGGGCGCATTCCACCGCGATGACCACAAAGCTTCGAGCGCTGAGACCAGGAGCCGCGGCTGTCGCCGCGCTTGCGGCCACCGCCGCTCTGATCCAGTCAGCACCCGCGCAGGCGGCGGCGCTGGCACCCCAGAGCTCAACTGTCCCCTCCGCATCGGCCTCGGCAACGGGCACGCCTGCCAAGCACGCGCCGATGGGACACACCTCTCGCAGCGTCCTCGACCAGGCGGCGCACGACGACAACGCCAGCGATCCGGCATCACAAGCGTTGCGGCAGGCCGCCACCACCGGCAAGCCGGTGACCATCAACTCGCTGACCAACACCGGCACCCTGGTGCAGGCGAACCCGGATGGCACGCTGACCCGCACCCTGTCGTCGATGCCCCAACGGGTAGAGCAGAACAGCGCCTGGGTACCGATCAACACCACCCTGAGCGAGAAGAACGGTCTGCTCGCGCCAGCTGCAACGGCCACTACCGTGAGTTTCTCCCCGGGTGGCACGAACACGATGGCCACTTTGGGCGCCGGTGCGGACACCCTCAGCTTCACCTGGCCCACAGCCCTGCCCACCCCGGTGATCACCGGGAGTACAGCCATCTATCCCGACGTCTTCCCGCATGTGGACCTGCAGCTGACGGCCAACGCCTCCGGCTACAGCTCCATCCTGATCCTCAAAGCCCCGGCTGCGGCCGACGATCCGCAACTCAAGGATCTGTCCCTGGGCACCACCACCAAGAACGTCACCCTCAGCACCACCCCCGACGGCGGCACCGAGGCCGTGGACAGCGCGACCAAGCAGGTCGTCTTCCACAGCGACACCGCCCTCATGTGGGACAGCAGTAACACCGGGGCGGCACCCTCCACCCCAGCAATCCCGGCCTCTGGCGCCATCAGTGGAGTCGGAGCCTCGGCAGACCTTGCCCAGCTGACCGGCACCGCGCGCGTCACCGCGGCGAAGTCGGAACTCCAATCCGGCCAGCGGGTCGGCGCCCACCAGGCGAAGCTCGGAGTGACGCTCCAGAAGGGACGCCAGTTCCTCACTCTCAACAAGGCACTGCTTTCCGCCAAATCCACGAAGTACCCCGTCTTCGTCGACCCGGAATGGACCGGGCACCCGTCTCAGCTGGACTGGGCCCGCATTTCCGACAATGGAGACAACGTCTACAACTCGACCTCGAACAGTGGGGACGCCAACGCCCGCGAGGGCTGGGACAACAACAGCCCCGGCAACGGCGAACGCGCCCGCACCTACTACCAGATGAACACCAGCTTCATCGACAGCGCCACCATCACCGGCGCGACCCTGTCGGTCGTGCAACTGTCAGCGGCCTCCTGCTCCCTCACCCCAGCGACTGTGTACGGGACCACCTACCCCGGCGGCTGGAACTCCGGCTCTCTGTACTGGGGTCATGAACCAACCGTTCAAACAGGCGAGTTGGGTACGCCCCCCACAAGTGAAGAAGCCGGCGTCTGCCCAGTGACGAACGGCACCGGCTCCTATGTCAGCCCGCCCGACCTCAGCTTCAACGTCACCTCGCGCGTTCAGTCTGCCGCGAGGGGCGACTGGAGCAGCATGACGCTGATGGTGGAGTCGGTGAACATGAACGACGCCACCCAGTGGAAGGAACTCGGCTACGGGGGCGGCGCCACCCTGTCGATCACCTATAGCTTCCCGCCTCAGCTCACCAGCGGGACCGGTGTCCCCAAGCTGACCCCGGTGGCAGCCGACTTCGGCCAGACCGTCACCTGGACCCATACCCCGACGCTGTCCGCGACTGCCTTCGAACACGCCGGCGACCCGGACCTGCTCCGGATGGACTACCACGTGTACAACTCCGCTGGCACTCAGGTCGCTGCGGGGCTGGGCCCGTCCAGCGGCTACAACGCCCACGGCAGTCCATACACCACCTCGTCGCTGCCAGACGGTACCTACACGTGGAAGGCCACGGCCGAGAACGCCTCGGGGCTCTGGGTGGGTACGGGTGCGGGCATCTGGACGCCAACCCAGAAGTTCACGATCAACACCTCCTCGCCGACACCGCCCACCGTTTCCTCACCTCAGTTTCCGGCCGGCCAGATCGGGGCCAGCTACGGCACGAGCGGGTCGTTCACCTTCAACAACGACCGTTCCAACACCGTCGTGGGCTACATGTTCTCGCTCGGCGGTGACCTTTCGAACACTGCCTACACCACCAGCGTCCCGAAGCTCACCAGTGCGACCGCGATCGCTGCGAACACCACCTACTTCGCGTCCGCCGACAACGCCAACGGCACCGGGACTGGAGTCAGCAACGGCATTGCGACGGTCCCCATCAAGGTGCCTAACGACGGCCCGAACACCCTGTACGTCAAGGCCGTGAACAACGCCGGCACCACCTCCGCCGAGGCTTCGTACCTCTTCTACGCCGGGACCTCGGCACCGGTGTACGCGTACGGCGACAAGATGATCAACGGGTTCACCGCGACCAACAACGACAACACCATCACGACAGTCCCGGCCGCGACCACCACAAGCACGGGTGGCCACCTGATCACTCAGAATTCTGTCGCCGGCGTCACCTGGGCCGACGGCGCGCAGGGCATGCTGGCCAACAACAACACGGCCAAGACCACGGTCGCCTCCGGGGACACGGCTGTCTTCTCCTTCGACATCCCGGCCACCGGCTCCTGGGACATCGGTGCCAACCTGACCAAAGCCACCGACTACGGCGACTACAACCTCACACTTGACGCAGGCGGCACCAACCCAGCGCTGCTGACCCCCACACCCTTCGACGCCTACAGCCCCTTCGTCACCACCCAGTACGAGGACTTCGGCTTCCCCGAGGACGCCAGTGACAACCCGATCATCCTCACCCAGGGCGCCCACACCCTGACGGTGACCCTCACCGGGAAGGACGCCGGCTCGACCGGCTACCAAGCCGGCATCGACGTACTTCGGCTCGCGCCCGAGCTGACCTGCACCATCAGCGACACCTCCGGGTGCCGCAACAACACCGCGTTCAGCACCTACACCGCCAGCCCGGCAAAGGTGACTACCGCCGACGCGGACGGGTACGGCTACAGCTTCAACGAGCCAGACCTGGCCGTGACCGGTTGGCCCACAAACAGCGGGGTGAGCAGCCCCTACGGCAGCGGCACCAGCGGCAACATCACCGTGGACGGCGCCTCGATCACCTTGCCCAACCTCGGCACCGGCAAGTACGACAACATGCTCGCCTCCGGGCAGACTGTTTCCGTACCCACCACGGGTGTCGTCAACACTGGCGACGCGCTCGTCTTCCTCGCGTTCGCGACGGACGGCATGGCACCCCAGGCCACCGGCAACATCTTCTACCAAGCCGACAAGAGCTGTGCGAGCAGCCAGGGCTACACCCTGGACACCGTCCCGGACTGGGCGACCGGTCCTGCGAGCCAAGCCCTGATCACGCTGCCCCACCGCAATGCCGCCAGCAACAACTCCGAGAGCAACACCCCAGAACACATCTACGCCATCAGCATTCCGCTGGCCTGCCCTGGAGTCCCCGTCACCAGCATCAGCCTGCCGACGTGGTCCGACGGTGTCGAGGGAGACATCAACTCCATCCACATCCTGGGAATGGGCATCCGCCCGACTTCCAGCACCTGGGACAGCGGCGGGAACCTCACCACACACTTCACCGGCACCTGGGAGGCCGTCAACGACACCCCGGCAGTCACCACCTCATCCGGGGCGAGCGTTACCGTGAGCGACCAAACGCTGCGCATCCCCGCGCACCTCAGCATCGGGACCGACACCGGCAATCTCGTACGGATCCGCCTCTCCAACGCGGACGGCACCGGTCCAGTCACCATCAACACGGCCAGCATCGCATTGCAGGACCCCACAGCAGGCGGCGCCAACACCACCGGCACGATCATGCCCCTCACCTTCGGTGGCAGCGCGAGCGTCACGCTCGACGCCGGTACTGACGCCGTCAGTGACCCGGTCACCCTCGCCGTGGCCTCACAGTCCACGGCGCTGGTCAGCCTCGACATCAACGGCAACATGTCCCAGATGGCGGGTCACGCAGCCTCCCAGTCACCTCTCTACATCAGCGCGGCCGGCAGCGGCGACGTCACACTGAACTCAGGAAGCTCGTACACCGCTACCTCCGTCACCGGAGTGCCCTACCTGAGCGGAATCGACGTCTCCACCGCCGCCAGTGGAGTCGGAGCGCTTGTCCTCTACGGGGACCAGACCGTGAACTCCGACACCGCAGCCAGTGACGGGCAGAGCCACCTCAGCGACGACATCGCCCGCGCCATGGTCGCTAGCAGCACCGGTGACGGGCAGGTCGACTACGGCATCCTCAACGGTGGCACCAACAGCTCGAGCGCTGGCAACAACCTGCTCCCAGGAGCCAACGCCCCCAGTCCCACCAACGCGTTCGGCCCGGTGGACCGAGCTGTACTGGAACAGGCGAACGTCCGAACCGTCCTGATCTCCACCGGCACCAGCGACTTGCTCGCCTGTCCCACCACCCAGACGTACGCCGCCTGTGCCGACAGTGTGGAGGCCAAGCTCTCCCAACTCGCCTCGGAGATCAGCGCCTACTACAACGACGACAGCGAGAACCCGAGTTCACCAGCGACGCAGCAGGCAATCACCGTCTACATCGCAACCATCCCCCCGTCAGCCACACCACTGACCGGAATCCGGGAGCAGGCCCGCGAACAGATCAACACCGACCTGCTTAGCTTGACGACCTCCGCGGTCTGCGGCAGTGCCGCACCCGGCTCCAACCTCGGTGCGGACGGCGTCATCGACTTCGCCTCCGCTGTGTCCAGCGACGGCAGCGCCACCGACGCCACCAGCAACACCGTCAAAGCCGCCGACCTTTCGGGGACAAGCCCCGACAACCAGTACTACGTCGATCTGGCCAACGCCTACGAGAACGATGTCACCACGGTCAACTCGGCCGGCAGCAACTGCATGGTAGGCGTCAACCCCAACTAACAAACCCATAAGCGGAACCGGACGGAATCGATAGGGCGGGAAGGGAGAGTGCCGTGCCGTCCAAGCAGGCGTCGCGGCCCTCCCCATCCCGTCACCTCACCCGCACCGTAGGGGGCCAACGGCCCCGACTCGAGCGGGACTGAAGTCTCTCGCGGTCATCTCCGACGCGGGCCTGTCCAGCAAGGACGGCGGGCAGATGGTCGAACTCGACGAACTCCTCTGTCGCATCGGCGATGACGCCGACGGTCACCTGGCGTTCCAGGGATCCTTCCCAATCCACAGCCTCACAGAAGGGAGGGCAACCCACCGTGGTGATCAGCCCCGACGGCCCCGGCCAGACCCCCCAGCCCCGCCGAGGTGGCGGCATCATCGCGCTGGCCGTGCTGAGCGGCGTATGGCCGGACAACCACACTTCGCAGATCCTACTCACCGCCTGGGTCCTGGCACAGCGGTGACGGGCGCACGCGAGTGGCGGCAGGCTGCGCCGGGAGACAGAGGGACACTGATCGCACTGGCCCCCTGGGCACGCTGTTGTGGGCAGGCGCCCGCTGCTGGCACGCGTGGAAAGCCCTGCGGCGCTGACCCGACGCCCGCAAGCGCCCGTTCCCGTCCAGCGCGGCCGGGGACGGGCGCGGCACGGTACGGGCTGTTCCTGGCGGTACGCCATGCAAGTGCCTAGGCGGGCGTGTTCCGGCGGGAGCCATTGGCGAGCGGCGGGCGGCTCCGCTCACGACGCCACCGACCTTGGCGATGCGCTCGTAGATCGCCCGTCGGTCGTGGCCAGCCAGAAAATCCCGCTTGGCGACCGCCCGTGGAGCGCGAGCTCCTCGAAGACGCCTCTACATCCTCGGCGCCACCCACGACCCGCGGCCCAGCCGCTGATCGAGCCGTTCCTCCGCCACCCCAACCACCGTTGGAGGGCCCCACCCACAACTCTTGACTATTGCTCATCCCGTACCCCGCCAAACCCACTACTCCGAGTCGCCCGGCGTCAGCGGAGCGATACGCTGGATCACGCTTGGGGTGGGACGAACCGACACAAGGGGCTTGCGTGCAACGTGATCTGACGAGGGCTACGTTCCTCTTCGTCTCCTTCGCCTTGCTCGGAGCACTGACAAGCTGCGCTCCCGGCAGCTCCCCATCGGCCAGTGAGGACGCTGCCGCCCCCTCCCCCACGCCGACCCTGAAGAGCTTCGATCCGCCAACCCGGTTCAGCACGACCGGGGTCCACCTACCCGACGCTGTCTCGGACGGGAAGGTCACGCTCGGCGGTAAGGTCGTCGGCTCACTCCCCGTAGTGCTCAAGGGGACAACCGCCTACATCGCCGCAGCCGACAGCATGCAGGTCGTCGACACGCGCAGCGGTCGCGGGCTCCTCACCGTGGCACCCAGCTACGCCTCCACCGTCTCCAACGACACCGGCGTGAACGAGAGTCCGATCCAAGCCCCAGGCCTCACGGTCGTGGACGGCAAGACCTTGGCGATCACACCGTTCGCCGTATCGGTCCCCGGCCACGGAACATCATCCGGATATGACGCCGTCCAGATCGTCGCGGTCGACACAACGCTCAACCAGCAAGCATGGACTGCGACCTTTCCCGACATCCCGGGGTCGGCCTGGGGTGAGTCGGGGATGGGCCTGGCCGTCACACTGCTCGGAGTTGACGGCACCATCGCCGTCATCAGTGTGACCACCGAGGACCACTCATCCGTCTATGCCTTCGACCTCTCCGCGCGCAAACTGGTCTGGCAGCAGGACAACTTCATGGCCATGACGCTCGCTGCCGGCAACGTGATCGGCAGTGGCGGAGCATCCGCCTCCAGCTCCTACACCCGCCAGCAGGTCACCGCGCTCAACATCAGCACCGGCCACCAGAGCTGGAGCGCGCTCGACGTCTACGGCCTACAGGCCTCCACCGCCAGTCCGACCCTGGTCGCGATCGCCGCCAACGACTACAACAGCGGCGACAGCTTCTTCAAACTGCTCAATGCGACAACCGGGGCCACCGTCCAGACCTGGAGCAGTGATGGGACAGACACAACGACCTGCACCTTCGACGACATCGACACCACCGTCTGCAGCGGCAGCTCGACCGTCCTCGCCATCAACCCCACGACCGGCGCGACCCTGTGGCAGCTCCCGGACGCCGCGACCAACCGCATCGCCCCCACCGTGACCGACGTCTGGCACGGCCTGATCTACGGCACCACTCCCAACGGACCGGTCGTCCTTGACGCCAAGACGGGCAAGGACCGAAACGACACCCCCGGTGTAGCCCCCAGCCTCGTCGACAGCAACGTCGCCCTTGCCTTGGACCCCGCCGGCACGGACAACTCCATCCACGCCTACGCCGCCATCGGCTAATCGATGGAAGGTTCCCACCAGCGTGCTGGTGGAGTCGGTCACCCTCCGTATTCGCGGAGAAGGCTGTTCATGTGTCGGATCCGCTGGACGGCGTCTTCTTGCAGCGGATCGGGATTGAAGTGCATGAGATCGTTCCGGATCTTCCGTATGGCGTCGATCCGCTCGACGAACGCCTTCCGGTCCAATGGCCATCCGAGCTTGCTCCAGGCATCCGCATTCCTGAAGACGCTCTGGTAGTGACCGATGGACAGATCGTCAAAGGAGCCGATCCTCGCCGCTTGGCCTTCCTCGCACAGAGACTTGACGTGATCCAGAGTGAAGTTCTTGACGATGATGCTGCGGAGCAGCCGATCGAACTCGCCGACGAGGAAGAACGGCGTCGCCATCGCTCCGTACTCGATTGCCACGTCGATCGCAGTCACGATCCCGGAGACCTTGTTGGTCGGATCCCGGACGATCACGAAGCCTGACTTGGCCAGTAGCGGCAGGACGTCGATCAGGTGCCGGTCGTAGGGGACCTCGTCTGCAGGGATGATCGCGTCCGAGAAGGGCGCCGCAGGGTCAGCATGTCGTGCCTTGGCAATCGACTTCCAGGTGACCGCGCCCTTGACGGTCCGCACGCCGTCCATCACTGGAAGCTGCGAGTAGTCGTCCATGGACATCTTGGTGATGGCCTCTTCGAAGGACGACGCCGAGGTGACTGAGACGACGGTGCTGAACGCCGAACGAAGGTTGCCTACAACCAAGCTGGTCACCGGCTCGATGTCGTCGTCGTCCGATATGGGTTCGGCCGGTTCCGATATGGAGTTGGTCGAGAGCGTCTCTTCAAGGATCTCGTCCTCCTGTTCGATGGTGACGAGCTGCACGCTCGTGTCGATGTGCACAGCATCGAAGTCAGGAGCGGTGGTGAGACTGTGATTGGCCAGCTCGGCGACAATCTGTTGGCTGATCAGGTAGCCGCGCCGCTGGGCATCCCACCACCCCAAAAGCTCGCGGACTGTGAGCGACATCGGGTGGCCAGCTTCCGCCGCCTCCCTCGCCTGCTTGAGTCGCTCATGGCGCCGAAGCGGGACCGAGCCGGAGGAATCGCCCTCGCTGGGCGCGGCAGAGTCAGCTGCTGTGTCAAGGAGCCTCTGTCGCAAAGTGTCCAACACAGTGCCGCCAGGCAGGCACCAGGCATGCCATCCGTCGAACGTGCCACCACCAACCGCTGCCGCTGCTGCACGCGACGGGGACCTGAACAGCCTGCCTCCTGGAAGCTCCAGTCGGCCGTCGGGTGTGACCACGGCTGTGTGACTGGTACCGATCCTGACCCGCTCGAACTTCAGTGTCGTTCCTGGTTCGAGCAGGCCGGTCTCAACAAGATCCGCGACGGTGACCCGACGTCCTTCGTACGAGTAGCTGGCTCGCCCGATGGTGTAGCCCACCATGGAGCCGGACTCGAAGTCGTCTTCGGAGTATACGTCGGTCACGTCGCCCTGATCCTCCATGCGCTCACGGGTTGTCAGAAGAAAACGATGTCATGTTCGAAGCTGTGGATGGGGGTGTTCAGGCGAACTCATGCGGGCACAGGCAGGAATGGGCTGGGGGCTCCGTGCCAGGAGATCAGCAGGCCGTCGCGGGCGCGGGTGGCGGCGACGAAGAGCTGACTTCGGCTCTTCTTCAACTCCCGTTCGTAGCGCTTGGGGTCGGTCTGAGCGAATTTCTCGGTCACGGAGGCGCGGGGCAGAATCCCGTCGCTGGCACCGATGATGGCGAGCTTCTGGTACTCGAGGCCCTTGAACCGGTGCATGGTGCCGATATGGACCTCGCCGTCGCCCTGAAGGCCGTCCTTGGTGAGCTTCACGGTGGTGATGCCGTGCTTGAACGTCAGGTCGTCGGCGATGCGGTCCACCATTTCACTGTCTGCGACACAGACGCCCATGGTGCCGCTGGGGTCGCGTCCGATGCCGTCCTCGCCGGCTCGGGTGATCTCCTCGCGCCAGGACTTCAGCTTCGCGGCGAGACGGGTGACCTCATCGTCCCAGTCGGTGCAGGCGACAAGCTCCGGCACCGGGCCGTGGAGCAGCGAGTGGTAACCGCTGAGGTTGTCGATGCCATCGTCGAGGTCGTCGTACGTCGCGTCGCCGACAACCCTGGCCGCCTGGTTCAGAATCTCCTGGGTCGTGCGGTAACTCAGGGTCAGCTTGGAAGCGCGCCCGCGAATGTTGATACCGACCGTGGAGAGGGTGACCTGACGATCGTAGATCCGCTGGTGTGTGTCACTGGCAATGAACAGGTCGTCAGGTCCGTCGGCGACCATGGCGCGCAGCATTTTCCAGTGAGCGGCGCTCAGGTCCTGGGCCTCGTCGACGACGATGTGCTGGTAACGGTGGCGCACGTAGCGCACGGCGGAGCTGTGCGCATCCAGGTGGATCAGGTCACCGCCCCCGATCTCTGCCTTCCGCTCGGCACGCTGCTGGATCTTGCGTGCTCGCTCCATCTCGTACCGCGCGGCGCGTTCCGCGGACTGGGCCCAGGTCTCGCGCTCCATATTGTTGAGTCGCAGGGTGAACTGCTCCAGCAGTTGCCAGACGGCCGCACGATCAGGGCGGCTCAGGGCCCGGCCCATCCCGGGGCGTCGGGCCTTGAAGTAGGCCTGCCTGGTATTGAGGGACTGGCCCAGGATCACCTGCTCCCATTCGTCGAAGAGGAAATCCGCGTCCCAGCGGCGCTGCTCGTCGTACTCGAACAGGACTTCGCTCAGGATCTCCTTCGCAGGAGCGTCAAGGATCGTGCTTCGCTGTGCCGCGGGCGAGCTGCTCTCGTTGATGACCGTCTGCGCGAGGAGGTCGATGTGCTGGATGTCCACCCGGGCCAGCAGGTCGGGCGTGATCAGAGAGCTCAGCCGGGCCCGCAGGTCGGCGGTGAGGTTCTTGGTGTAGGTCGTCAACAGGATGGGCTTGCTGTGCCCCGGAGGCAGCTGAGCGGCGAGCCGAGCGGTTCGGTGCAGCGCCACGATGGTCTTGCCGGTCCCAGGGCCACCGCTGACACGGGCCGGTCCGTTGTACTTACGCTCGACGATCTTGCGCTGGGTGGGGTGGAGATAGACCTTCCAGGCACGGAAGTCGCCCTCGGCAAGTACGCTGCGGATGTCGTCGTCGACGGTCGTGACCGCAGTGCGGGTCAGTGCCGCCCCCATGTCCTCCTCGAAGCCGGGTTCGAGGACGGCGGCTGCGGGCTGGGTGATCTCGCGCTCCACCTCCTCGACACTCATACCGGCACCAAGTCCGGTGAGTACCTCTGCGGTAAGACGCGGTGCTCCGGCGATGAGCTGGTCGAGTTCGTCCTCGGTGGTGACCTGGAGCGCCACATCGACCAGAGCTTCGGCGACGCCCAGCCGACGAAGGTCGTCAGGGCTGAAGGCGGCGAGCAGCGCAGCGGCGGCACGCGGGTCCTCCGCATCGGGCTCACTGACCGCAGCCGCAGACGCGCTGGGTGAGCCTTGCTCAGCCTCTTCCGCCGAGGACGGGGTGAGCTGGATCCCGGCCCGCTGCAGCACACTCGGGCCGACGGTGCTGAGGTCGACGAATTCGATCTCGCCAGTGATCCGGTTGATGGCGACGGTGAGCTCTTCGTAGACGTGCTTGCGGTGTCGCACGGCGACGAGTAGCCACTGTTCGACCCCGTCCGGTCCGACCCCGGCAGGGGCGAGCAGGGCCCGATAGGACGGGTCGATCTTGGCCCGGAAGATCCTGCGGTCGCCCTTGAGCGGCTTGAGGTCGAGTTTGGGGTGGCCGGGGTCGTTCCGGAACAGGTGGCAGAAGTCATAGAACTTGGTCTTCACCGACGAGTCCATCTTGTAGAGCTCGTTCTCGGCCTTCTGATACAGCTTCAGGCGTGCGGTCATCGTGAGGCACTCAGTTCGTCGGCGTCGGGGCGGTCGGAGGTGTCGGCGGCATCGGGGAGTGCCGAGAGCAGGGCGTCGAGGTCGTCGAGCCATTCCTCGGCGGAACGCACGGTGAAGCCTGCGTCGCGGTAGGCCTGCCAGGTCCTGCTCTGCTCCTCGTCCTCGCCGTCGCACGGCTCGGCCATCGCGACGATGCGCAACTCCGAGTCCTGCCAGGCCAGGTCGGCAAGCCAGCCCCGCTCGCCGAGTTCGTATCCGTAGGCGGGCGCTCGTTTGCCGCGGTCGGCGAGAGCATGCGCCAGGCGGGTGATGGCGGCGTCGGGCTCATCCTCGTCCAGGTAGCCGAGGATCTCCTGATCCCAGACCAGGTCCCGCACTGCGGCCTCCACCGGGGTGTCGCCCAACAGGTCGTCGAGGGCGGACCGCAGTGCGGGCGCGGGTTCGCCGTACCGGGCGACGAGGGAGGCGAGCTCGCCGTCGCCGCCGAGGGCCTTGAGCACGTCGAGGTCGAAAGTCGCCGCGGTGGAGGTGGTGAGCTGGATGCCGTCACCGCCGTCGTGGTCAAGGAACTGCAGCAGGTTGGACCACTGGAGCCAGGACCGCCAGCGCGTCTTGTGCTCAGCAGTGCCGAGTTGGTCCTCGGCGGTGTCGTCCAGGCACGCCAGAGCGGTCCAGCGGCGCGTGGCGCCATCGATCATGAAGGCGAGCGGGAGGCCTGACTGGTCGCAGCCGCGGAAAAGATTGAGCGTGCCACCACCAACCTCCACCACGGGATCGATGCCGTCGGTCCGTCCCCAGGCTTCGAGAAACAAGGAGAGCATCCGGCGGGCCTTTCCAGGATCGCCGTTGCCGACGAGTGGCGAGGGTTCGGCTCCGAGCAAGCCGCCCACCACGGCTGAGGCCCGTTGTCCCCAGGCGGCGTCGTCGGGGCTGCGCAGGTAGGCGAGGAGCTGACTCATCGGATCAAGGAAGGCCGTCGTGTCCAGGTCGTCACCACCGACTTCGGCATGCAACTGCTTGGCCAGGTCACGAGCGCTGTGCGGGTACGGCGGCCACACCGGTGCGGCGGAACCGCGTTCCGCTGCGCGCAATCCGGCCCGTTGCTCGAAAAGGATCAGGTCGTCCCAGGTGAGCTGGAACACGGCGTGCTTCTGCGCGCGCAGCCTGTTGCGCTTGTCGGCGTCGCCGGCAAGCCGGTTGTGACGGCGGGTGGCATGGAAGCGGTGACCGTCCAGAAAGACCGTCACCTTCTTCTTCATGCCTTCCTCACGCTCGAAGGTGAAGTCGGTGCGGGTGAAGCCCTCGTTCCGCTGCGCGGTGAGACGCCAGCGGTGGACCGGCTCGCCGTCCTGGAGAAGCAAGTAGCCGCTGTTGCTGCCGCTCTCCTCGAGAGCTGTGTCCTTCTGGTCCTTCCGGCTGTCGGCAAAGGCGCGCAGCACCCTGAGGAACCGTGCTTCGAGGTCGGACTCCACCTGCCCGTCCAGACCGATGAGGTCGGTGTTGCCTACCTCGCAGGTGGCCCAGGCATCGGTGCCCTCCGGACCGAGGAGGTCGTCGAGGATGTCCAGGGCCGCCTGCTTGGACACGGCCTCGATGTGTTGCTCGTCGGTGTAGCGGTGCAGGCAGCGGTGGCAGGCCAGTCGGCCCTCCTGGGTGCACGGGCACTCCATCAGCAGCCTGCGCGCGTCCTCCAGGACCTGGTGGAAGGCGTCCGGGGCGGTCAGACGGTCGAGGTAGCCCGTGCCGTGCGGAAGACGGTCGTAGAGAACGAGGAAGTGCCGTGTCTCGGCGGTGTTCCGATCGGGCATGGTGGCAATGGTGGAATCCAGGTGTTGCGGATCGCCGCCGAAAGCGTGGTCGACGCCCAGACGCAGCGCGGCTTGGAACGAGTAGACCTTCTCCTCGGCCAGGACGGTCGCTGCGGGCAGCAGGATGCGCAGCGCCTCGGTCTCCAACTCATGGGCGAGGAGCACCTGTTCCTGCGGCACCGGTCCCTTGCCGCGACGGAGTGGGCACCAGGGGGCGTGGTGCTTCAGCAGCTGCTGACGATTGGCCGAGTTGTCGACAGCGTCGCGGTCGTCATCGAACACCGGCTGCCCGTCTGCGCTGGTCGCACCGCAGGCGGTGCACACCCGGAACGGTGAGATCCGCACGGACTGCCCGCCGAGTCGGTCGCTGTCCTGTGCTCCGATACGGAGCGGTCCGAGGTTCACCCGGCGGATTACGGCGTGACGGGTGTAATCGACGCCGAAGGTCTGGTGCACGTGTCGCCAGGAAGTCCCGCGGACGAAGGCGTCGGGGGCGATGTCGACCGTGTCGATGACGCTGTAGAAGCGCCGGTCCCGGTCGTCGCTCTCGTCGCCGATGCGGGCGTCCTCACGCTTCGCCCGGGCGGTGACCGTGGTCGGCTGGACGATCTGCCACAGACTTCCGGAGTCGGCGATGCCGCTCTCACCGCACCGCGGACAGGCGGAGATGTCTTGCTGCGCGTTCTGCGTGCGCACGTGCCCGCACGAGGGGCAGAACCGCCAGTACCGCCAGTCCTGGTCCTGGCCGGTGACGATGTCGACGCCCGTGATGCGGTGCTTGTAGCCCTCCGCGTAGAAGGTGTTCCCGGGGGCCAGCTCGGCAATGGCGTAGGAACGCGGCCGGTCGTAGGTGTAGGTCTTCGACTTGTACCGGTCCTTGCCCGACTCGGTCTTTCCTTCCGGCCAGTAGAGCGTGGCGGAAAGGGTGGTTGTGGAGTCGATCAGCGCGTAGTTCGGCAGCAGTCCCAGGTCGCACAGCACGGTCTGAGCCGGTTGCCGCAGGCGGGCGCCGCCCTTCTTCGACAGGCCCAGTGCCTCGGCTTCCAACTCGGCCTTGGTACGGGCTTGTTCGTCGTCGCCCTCCTTCAGTTCGTCGATGGCCGCACGGACGGTGCGGATGCGATCGCGCAGCCTCTGGCTGTCGCGCTCCCACTCTCGCTCGGCCCGTTCAACGGCGCTGCGGAGGCCACGCACCGCGTACCGCTTCAGATCCTCCTGCGCGCTCTCGTTCACACCCCTCGGAAATAGGGAGAGGAAGCCAGCGACCAGCTCCTCCCCGTGGGTAAGAGCGGCAGCGGTGAAATCGACAAGGTAGCCGGAAGGCCCGAACAGCTCGTCCACCCGACGTGGCAGAGCGCTCAGGGGCTTGCCGTCTTCGCGGAAGAGTCGGCCACGTGCCGCCAGGTCCAATAGGTGCGCGGTGTACTGGCGGCGCAGGATCTCGATGGCCGACAAGTACGAACCTGGCGGCACGATCCGACCGTCGATCATGTCCCGCGGCCGGTCCAGGAAGTACAGGTCGCGCCGGGAGCGGTCGGGGATGGTGAGCAGGAAGGCGTTGCCGGTGCGCCGGCCGGCCCGGCCGGCCTGTTGCGCGTAGTTGGCAGGGCGACGCGGCAGGGCTCCGAGCACCACGGCGGACAGGTCGCCGATGTCGATGCCCATCTCCAGAGTGGGCGTGCAGGAGAGCACATTGGGGTCGTTGAAGCCCTCGCCCTTGCGGAAGGCCTCCTCGATGCGCTCGCGCTTGCCGCGGGAGAGCAGCCCGGTGTGCTCGGCGGTGATCACCTGGTACGTGCCGGCCCGCCGGTAGAGGGTGCGGTAGTAGTCGTCGCGGTAGTCGCGGTCGCGATCGTGCCGGTCCACGGCCTCCTGCCAGCGGTCGCCGGCGACCAACCGTCCGGAGGTGCAGCGGTACGCCGGGCAGGGTTGCCCGTGGTACTGGTCGAGCAGCGACGGGTGCACGGTCTGCTCCCAGAAGCACCTGGGGCAGCGCACGTACGCCTGGTTCACCACGTCGTCGGAGAGCAGCTGCAGGCGCAGAGCGCCCGGTTGGAGCCCGTAGATCCGGGCCGTCGAGTCCTGCGGGGCACGGGCGGCCAGCAGCCCGGCGTCGGCGAGCTTCGGCAGCAGATGCAGCCAGAACTGATCCGCCTGCTCACGAGTCAGCTCGAAGCAGCACTGCGCCCAGGTCTCGAACCAGGACAGACGCCCGGCCGCGATGTCGAACTCGCTGCCCGGCTTGGGCTTGGCGAGGAGGAACACCGGGGCGGAGACGCCCTTGGGGAAGGCCTTCATGCCACGCGGGCGACCGCCCCAGATGTAGAACCGACTGGTGCCCGCCTCGTCGAGATACTTCCCTAGCCAGCGGTGCCCTATCGCGCCGCGGGTGCGCAGCCGGTCGAGGAAGCCGCGCAGGAAAACCAGGTAGCGCGCGTCATCGTGGTCGGTGAGGGCACGGCCCTTGCTGGTCGCTTCCTCGTGGGCCGCCCGCACCATGGCGATCGCGGCCTGCTCGTCCGGGATGTCCACGAACGCGGCTGCGGTGCGGGTGAGTTCGAGCGTGCGGCCGTTGCGCGAGCGGTGCCCGAACTCCATCACGGCCTCGAAAGCGAACCGCTCACCGATCAGGTCCCAGGTCCGCTTGTCCCCGCCACGGCCCCGGCCGGACAGCAGCCGGGCCACGCCGGCGTCGTCGTGCAGGTCCGGCGGGACGACGGCGGCCAGCGTCTCGCGGTCCGTGGTGGCCTCAACGACGTCTGCCACCAGATCGTTGAGTGCAGTGGGCTGACGTTCGCTCAGGTGCTTGGTGAACAGCGCCCGCAGCGAGAACGTGTACGAGCGGGACGCGACGAACCCGGCGCGGTGCGCGGCATCCTGCACCGAGTCGTTGAACATCAGCGTCTTTGTCTCGCGCTGCTCCTTGTCCATCTCCCCGCCGGTGAACAGCTGGGTGACGGATGCGGCGGCGAGCGCGGCAGCGCCGGTGCCGAGGAAGCGGATCGCGTTGTGCGTGCCGCAGGCCGGACACCAGTCGTCCTTGGCGGCGCGCTCGGCCCGCTCCCCCAGCTGAGCGAGCACGAACGCCGAGTCTGCGGCGTGGAGTCGGGGATCACCCTCGGCTGTGTAGTCGTCGACCGGGTCCGGCAGGCGGAGGCGGCGAGCAGCGCCGTCGAGAACCATGAGCGTGCCCGCGCCGCCGGTGGTCAGCGACTTCTGCACCGCAGGGTCCATCGCGGTGCGGCCGTTGCCCTCCAGCGCCTCCTTGTCGGTGGCCGCGATCAGCGTGCGGGTCTTCGCCTTGTCGGAAGTTACCGACGCACGACGGACCTTGTGCGACTCGAGGGTCAGCTCCTCGACGTCCGACTCCGGCGCAAGCACCGACCAGCCGGACCGTCCGCACTCACGGCAATACACCGCCGGCAGGAAGAGACTCGTTTCGCGGTAAGCGGTGGTGTCCGGCGTCGACCGTGACCGGGTCTTGGTTCCAGCGGCATCCCACGCAAAGGACGCCTGCGGCCAAGGCTGCACACCGCGCAGCATCCGCGTCACCGAACGCGCCCACTGGTGCAGCTCCACCTGCACCAAGGGACGGCTCACCCCAGCGGGCGCATCGGGATCGCGGGCCACCGACAGCAGGGCAACGAAGCGCGCCAGAGCGAGCGCGGCCACCTCTGGGCGAGTGGTGACCACCTCGTCCCAGCTGTTGGCGCCGTTGCGCCGCATGACGTCGAGGATCTCGTCGTAACTGCGCACCGTGCCGTCGAAGGCGGTCAGGACCGCATAGGTGAGCTTGTTGCGCTTGAGTGCAGCCCCGAGCGTCCGGGGATCGACCGGGTCGGTTGCACTGATGGCACCACCGATGACCGCCGCGGCGAGGGCTGGCAAGGCTTCAGGAGTGGAGGCGGGGTCGGGCAGCACCGTGATCGCCTCAGCCGCCGCCACCTCATCCGGGAGGAGACTGACGTCGGAGTAGGTGTCGCCGAGGATGAACTCGTCGACTGTCTGGCGGTCTTCACCGATGATCGCGTCCTCGGTGAACTCGGCGCCGAACACGTGCGCGGCAACGTCCAGCAGTTGGCGCACCCCGTCCTCGTCGGTGCCGGAGGCGAGGGTCGCCGAGGTGGCGACCGGGGTGATCGAGCCCAGCGGACGGCCTGGTTGCGTCGCGCCGACCGCAACGGCCAGACGGCGCAGCAGCATCGCCACGTCGGTGCCCTGCGCTCCGTCGTAGGTGTGGAACTCGTCCACCACGACGTAGCGGATGTCGCTGCCCTCCCACAGCGACGCGTCGGCGGCGCGCTGGAGAAGGAGGTCGAGCATCTTGTAGTTGGTGATCAGGATGTCCGGCGGGGACAGCTGCATGTCCTGGCGACGGGTGTAGACCCGGTCGTAGTGGGTCGCCGCCTTGTCGCCGATGTACAGGCCGGCCCGAACGCCGAACAGCGCAGTCTGCTCGACGAGCAGGTCGTTGATGCGCGCCGCCTGATCAGTCGCCAGCGCGTTCATCGGGTAGAGGAAGACCGCCTTGACCCCCGTCCCCCCGGCGGCGCGCTCCCGCGCGCAGTGGTCCAGCACCGGGTAGAGGAACGACTCCGTCTTGCCGGAGCCGGTGCCGGTGGTGACCAGGGTGGGCTGCGGGGTGTGACCGTCCTTCGTCGTGAGCCGGGCGAACGCGCGGGCTTGGTGCGCGTACGGCGACCAATCGTCGGCGCGGCGCCAGTCCAGGTGCTGCTCCCAGCTGTCCGTGGCACGGGTGAAAGGCGTGCGCAGGCGCAGGAACGGGCCACGGAACATGCCGGTGGTCTCGTCCCCCAGGAAGGAGTGCAGCGCCTTGCGCGCGCCCTCGTCGGCCAGGCCGTAGGTGGTGGAGAGGTACTGGAGCAGGCTCTCCTTCAGCCCCTGCGCTTCGAGTGTCGGCCTCACTTACCCGGAACCTCCATCTTCTCTGGGTCCCAAAGACCCTTGGCCACGGCGTCGTTCAGGCGCTCGGCGAAGTGGGCGTGGGCGAGGCCCATCTCCTTCACGCGGTCGGCCTTGTGGAAGGGAGCGGTGTATCCGTCGGGGACCGAGTTGGCGGCCGGGTCCTTGAGGTAGGCCTCGAACTGCGTCCAGTGCTCCTTGGTCTGGTCGAAGCCGTAGGTGTACCGATCGCCCGCGATCTTGCGCTCGTTGGAGTCGAAGTGGGTCACCAGATCGAAGTCCTGCATGATCGGGAACCGGGCCCGGTACATGGCGGTGAGCGTCGTTGCGTCGATGCCCAGCCAGACGGCGACGAGCGCGTCGATCTCGACGAGCGCGGCGCGACGGGCGTACTCCGTGCGGAGCGGCGTGTCGCGCTGCCAGGTGGGCGTGACGGCGTTGAGATTGGTCGTCATGTGCGGCCACTTGATTGCCCAGGGCTCGTGGGAAAGCCAGGCGGGGTCGTATAGGTCTGCCCAGAGGCCGGCATAGGCGGTTGTGAGGCAGTTGAGGCGGAGGGTCCGGAGGAGCAGGGCGGAGGCGAGGGGGTGGTCGGCATGCGGTGCTGGCATACCCATAGCGCGCGAGGGATTGAGGTGACTGACGCCGCTAGTCCGCAATAGATAATCACTGGGGATGCCCGACCATAGACCAGCAGTCAAGACGTCCATGCGAGGTTCCCCAACAGAAGCACTACACATCCCGTCAATGTGCAACGCGCCGCGGGGCACCAAAGAAACATAGAGGCTGCGCTCGGTGTCAGGTGCGATCATTCTCCGCCAAGCAACTCGATAGTAGTCACCATACGGCCTGACGGCCTTGGCTTCTAGGAACTTGTCAACCTGATCATCCGCAACTTCCTCTGCCTGCAAGTTGTACTTGTCTGCAAGTCGGAGCCGAGCCTGGTCCCGTTCCTCGGAAGAGCTGATCATTGCCCTATATTTCGTCCGATCGAACCATTTATCCTGCGCATCCAGATACGTTTCAATCGAAGCTACTCGCCGATATTCAGACTCAGGCACCGTGTCATCCCCGAGCGTTCTTGCATCAAGTCCGCAAACCTCGCCGCTTCCCTGACTGGGCTGCTTGAACATCGGGTTCGCCACGCCAATCTGTGGCCCCTTGAGGATGACATTGTCCCACGAACCCGCATAATAGTCTGCCTGATCATCCACGCCCGAGTTGTAGTCAATGAGCCGCTGATCCTTATTCGGCCCGAACTGGGCCTTCTTAGACGCGCCTTCATCAAATCCAACAGAGATTTCAGGCTTCAACGTTCCGAACCGCGCAGGATACTCGCCCAATGCATCGATCGCCGAGTCCTCTGCCGTACTCACCGGCGTAAGCAGACGTGTGCGCTCCAGTGGACCGGCGTCGCCAGCTAGGCGCTGCCAGCGACGGAGCGTCTCTGAAGTAACACGAATGACGCGCTTGGGGTGCGGGCGCTCATCCCACCCTCCTTTGTGTTTCACCCCGGGATCTTCGCTACCTACTTCCACGGAGGCGCTCGCTGACATCCGCAATGTATCCACGGTGAATAGCCAAGACAACGAATCGAAGGCAATCTCCCGGACGCTACCGTAGATATGGACGCCGAAGTGACTTGACCGACCGACCGGCGGCGGAAAGAACCGGTTTCCTGCGTTCACGAAATCCCCGTGCACCCGCAACCGCGCATAGGCCGCCGCTCGCAGGTTCGCTTCCTTATCTCCGGCGAAGTGCGTATCCGGGTGCACCATGCCCGCCGCTCCCCTACTGCTGGCATGTCCCCACACTTCACACATGAAGGCCCGGTACAGGTCAGGTCGAGTGCCCGCGACCAGCGGATACACAGGCTCCGCCGCCAGGAACGACGCCGTCGTCAGCGTGTTGGTGGCCTGGCCCAGCAGATACTCCCGAACCCGCTGGTGCCCCAGTTCGATCTCCCGACGCTGCGCCTTGTCCTCCGCCTTCGGCTTCTCCGTGAGCATGAACCACGGCTCGAACTCCGCGAGGACCGGGTCCTCCTTCCACTCCGGACGCACCCACGGCGGGTTCCCGACCTGGAGATCGAACCCGCCCGCCTGCCCTGCGAAGATCCCGGCAAACTCCAACTCCCAGTGCAGGAAGCCCTGTTCCGCAGCAATGTCCCGAACTGTCCGCATCCACGGGTACCGCGTCTCGACGGCGTGACGGGCATCGTCCATGCCCATCTCGCCCTCGACCAGCTGCTCCAGCTCCTTGAGCTTCGTCAGGTCCTCGATGGACGCCGAGAAGGTGCCCTCCTCCGGGACCGGGCCCGTGCCCAGGATCGACTCCAGGAATGCTAGCCAGTCGTCGAGGTTGGCCAGCGGGATGACCCTGCGACGCTGAGAGGAGCTGCCCGGCCTCGGCCGCTTGGGCGAGGCCGCCACGGCCTTCTTGATCTCTCGCCGTTCGACCAGGTCTTCCGCGGCGTCGTCTCCGCCCTCGCCGAAGGCCAACTGCTCCCCCGGCAAGGCGAACAGCACCCCATGCTCCACGTACGACGGCTCCGTGCTCTGGCCCGGAACCGTCGCCGGGACCGAAGGCAACTGCGACGCCAGCAGCGCATCCAAGGACGCCGCATCACCGGAGTACTCCGGGTCCGACCCGTCGAGCAGCCCCACCTTGTCCAGCGGCCAGAACCACAGCGCGCACCAGGCGTCCATGACCTGCTTGAGCCGCCAGTACGGCGATCCCTCCGCCTCGAAGAGGTCCTTGAATACCTGCTCCTTGGTCAGCGGCACCGCGCCGACTGCACGCTCCTTGTCGCAACGCAGAAAGGCGTACTCCTCCGCGTCCTCCGGACGGTCCGCGCCCCAGACATCTATCGTCCGGGCGATCTCCCGCTCGCTCAGTTCCAGTCGCTTGGCGACCAGGCCCCACAGGTATTCCACCCGCGCTGCCGCGGCCTGGAGTCGGGCCAGCTGACTGCTCTTGCCACCTGTGGTCTTCGGCTTGGTTCCGACCGCCTTGCGCCATGCTTTCAGGGCCGCCATCTGCCCGCCCGCGAGCTGGTCGACCAGCTTCTTCGCGTCCCCGCCGGCGTCCGTCACCGCGCCCCACCCGGGCGAGGGCAGCAGGAACTGGTGCACCGCGCCTGTTGGAAGCGGCTGCTCCGCGCCGTCCTCGGGCGAGCGGAACGGCAGCTTGGTCGGCGTGTGGGCGGCCACCGACCGTTCCTTCTTGAGGCGCTCTGCCTCGTACACCCAACGCCGGGCCCCGATGAGCGAGTTGCCGCGACGAAGGTGCAGGCCGAACCAGGGAGCGCGCATGCCGGGGTGCATGGTGTTCAGCCACAGCGACACCTCGGCGAGTTCGACGCCCGTGGCATTGAGGTCCACGCCGTAGGCGTTGTGCAGGGCGATGTATGCCTTGACCTTCTGCTCGGCCTCCAGCGCCTGCGAGGTGTCAAGGGTGACACCCACCTCATCCTGACGGCGCTTCAGATACTCTGCGGCGACCTGATTGATCGCCTCATTGAGGAACGCGCCCGACCCCAGGGCAGGCTCGCAGATGCTGTACTTCAGCAGCTCGCTGGCCCGTGTCCGAACGGTGGTGCCGTCAGCGTCCGTTTCCTGGTCGAGACGGTGCTTCAGCGCGAGCTCGACGGTGACCTTGGTCAGCGACTCGGGGGTGTAGTACGAGGCCGAGGTCTCGCGGTCGCGTCCAGCGAGACGGTAGACGAAGGTGCCGGGAGCGTACTTCTTCGGGCCGCGCAGACCGTACTGCTCGGTGTCCTGAGCGGAGTAGACGACGTGCGTGTTCGCCGGGTAGTCGTTCAGGCGGTCGGCGGGGATGAGCCAGGAGCCCTTCTCCGGGTCGCCGTGCTGGGCGCTGCCCTTCTTCTGGTCGGGCTTGGCGACCTCGGCCTTCTCCTCGTCCGCGATGATGCCGGTGTACGACATCAGTCCCTCGTAGACCGCGCCGAGTTGGTTGATGCCGAGGTTCCGGTAGGAGATGAAGCCACCCTGGCGGCCCTTGGCGCCCGCCTCCTTCATGGTGAGCAGACGCAGCACCTGGTGCAGGGCCTCGTTGCGCAGCCGCAGGTCGAGCCACTTGGGCTGCTCGTCGCCGCTGCCGTCGTCCTCACTGCGCGGATCGCGGACACGGCGACCGATGAGGGTGATGGCCTTTGGATCGAACAGCTCGCTACGAAGCGGCTCGAACCGCAAGCCCCGCTGTTCGCTTCGCTCGCCTTCGGGCTGGAGATCGCCGGCCTCAGTGCCATGCGGTCGATGGCCGTAGTTGACCTTGTTGAACAGAACATCGAGCGAGGCATAGAGGTGGAAACCGTTGCGGCTCTCCTCCTCCACCAGCTTACGGTCGCGGGCGACGAGTTCACGCAACCGGGCGACGGAGTATCCGGCTTCGTAGGTGGAGTCGTCGGAGGGCAGGATGCCGAGCTCGGGCCGCGCCTCGGCATACAGCAGGAACAGGATGCGATACAGGTAGCGCAGCGACTCACGGGTGAGCTGCTTGGCGAACGGGCCGTGACGCTCAGGGTCTTCGATCTCCCGTGGCGTCAGACCGTGCCTCTTCAAGCGGGCCAGGACCTCGTTCGCGATGATCTCGACGGACCGCTGGAGCCCCTTGCGCAGCTCGGAGTTGACGCCTACGGCGTTGTCTCGCGACGCCTTGAGCAGGTCGTCCATGCGCCGGCCCTTGCCATCGGGGCGCGGGGCCAGCATGTCGTGTGAGAACAGCGCGGCCAGGAGGGCGAGTTCACCGGTCTGGTTGGTGTTGTTGCGCTGCAGTGCGGCGTCGACGTTGACGGCGAGGTAGCGGCCTTCGGACCAGGTCGTGCGGTCAGCGAGGACGATCACACCGCCGCAGAGCAGCAGCACGAAGCGAGGTGAAGCTCCGTCGGCCTCTGCCAACTCGCTCTGGAAGAGCCAGCCCGCCAACTTCTCGCCGGTCGTGATCACGCCCTCGTGTGTCTTGACCGGCTCCTTCAGGCGACCTGCCCCCTCGGCGTCCAAAGCGTCGTCAAGCTTGACGGTCCACCCGCAGTCGAGGGCAACGATGCCGTCACCGTGCCAGGCGACGGCCACCTCATAGGCGTGTCCGGCATTGTGGAGCGACAGCGTCGTGTCCGACGGGCCGTAGCCGAGGGCGGCGAGCAGCTCGGCGTGCCAGGCGGTGAGGCGCTCGGCTTCCGCTCCCGTGCGGTCTTCTTCGACCTCAGCGGCAAGGGTCGGACGGACCGAGCTGGTGTACCGGTTGTGCAGCTTGAAGAGGCTCTGACGTGGAGTGGGCCGCTCATCATGGGCGTCCGTCTCACGGTTGGTCCAGGTGGTGAACAGGCCCTCGTCGTCCGTGGACTTCCTCTTGAGGGTGTTCTCCAACTCTTCGCTGAAGTAGTGCGCCGAGAGGTACTCGCCGCGATTGGCGAAGGAGTCGAAGGCGTAGCTCATCGGGACGACTCCTCGGCACGAGCAGGGTTGGTTACGGCGGGATGGAGAGGTTCGAGAACGGCGAGGACCCGGAGCATCGGATCACCGGCAGTACGCAGATTGCGGACAAGCCGCCGGCGCTCATTCGCCGTACCCTGGACCGCTTCACGACGACGCTGCTGTTTTCCGACGACGACCAGCGCATCCTGCTCCCAGACCTGGACCCGGTTCTCGTAGGGAGCGAGGTAACCGTCGATCAACCGGTCGTACTCGACCCGGCGTGCCCGCAGATAGGACTCGGCCGCGTCGACGGCGGCTGGGACGAGGGCTTGCAGACCGTCCTTGTCGAGGATCCGGTCGCGCCCAGGCATCTGCGGTCCAACCCCGCAGGCGGCAAGGAACGCCGAGTCCATCCGCCAGACTCTGGGGGTGCCACTGTCCAGGCCGGTGACGGCCATCCACTCGACGACGGTCGGCTTCCCCGCGGCGTTGGAGTAGACGCCCTGCACCAGGTAGACGGGTCCGTTCAGTGCGGCGGGAAGGTCTGCGGCAATCCGGGCGGCCTTCGCCGCATCGGGCTGATAGGCGAGCACAAAGGCCTCGTCGTACTTGAGCTTGGCCAGGACCTTGTCCGTCACCCAGTCGAGGACCGGGTGGATGGCGGACACGTACGAGACGTTCGGCCACTGCGACGCTACTTGCTCGCTCTTGCCGCGCTTGGCGTCGCGAGCGGCTTCGAGACGCTCCGCGGCGTACTTCTGGTTGAAGGTGATGCTCAGCTTGCCGTCGTACTTGGAGGTGGTGAGGATCTTCTCCTGGTCCAGGTACGACGCGGGCAGTTGGCGGAAGCGGTACTGGAGGTCGTCCGGCGGGGTGAACTCGATCCGGCCCTTGTCGGTGACCGGCTTCCAGTTCATGGCGTCCCGGTCGGCCTGCGAGAACACCAGGTCCATCGCCGCGTGGAAGTAGGCCTCGGTGTCCGCGAAGAGATACGGCACGTCCGCGGTGGGAACAGGCGCGGTCCCGGCAGCGACGTGGGCCGCCGTCGGGTCGGCGATCAGTGCGTTGACGTTCGCAAGCAATCCGGCCAGGACGCCGCCCGACTCCTGCTGGGACTGCTGGATGGACCGGTCGACGGTGCTGCCCTTGATGAGGTCGCGGGTCAGCCGGTCCTCCTCCTTCTTGGCGTCGTACAGGCCGGTGACGGCCTCGGCGCACCCCTCGCCCGTCTCGATCTCGTGCGCTTGCTCCTCACGGCGCAGCAGGCGAGCGCCGACCAGCCGGTCGTCCAGGGTGAGCGTCTCACCCGAGGCCTCGTCATGCCGCCACGGAACATCGGCGGTGAGAGTGATCGCGCGGAACTCGGGGCTGACGGCCTGTCCGTAACGGTCGATGCGACCGTTGCGCTGCTCGATCCGGATCAGTGACCATGGCAGGTCGTAGTGGACCAGGTCGTGGCACTGGTGGTGCAGGTTGACGCCCTCGGAGGCGATGTCACCGGTGAACAGCAGCCGAACCGGCTCGTCACGGCGCCCGAAGCGGTCGACGATCTCCCGCTGCTGATCCTCGTTGGTGGTGTCGCCGTGCATGACCTCGACGGCACCACCGTAGGCCTTCCAGGGTCGGGCCTCGTCCGCCGTCCCTGACGTCGCCTTGAAACCGAGACGCTCCGGGACGACCTGCGCGAGCCACCCCAGGGTGGCGATGCGCTCCGAGAAGACCACGACCCGCCGCTCGAAGCGCGGGCCCACACCCAGGTCGCTCAGGAGCTCGATGAGCGCGTCCAGCTTGGCGGAATCCTTGTCGTCCATCTCGGCGACCAACGCTTCGAGTTCGGTGAGTGCCGTCTTCTCGACAGCGAGCGCGGCACGGCGCTCAGGTGGCGCACTGGCACGCTCCGGGTTCTCCAGATACTCGCGGCGCTTGCCGAGCGAGGCGCGCAGCGCAACGTGGGAGGAGAGGAACGCCTTGAGGAAGTTGTACGCCGTCAGCGGGTCCGAGCACATCGAGGAGCGGGCAGGGTCGCCGGGCGTCCAGTCGGCGGCCAGCTTCTCCAGCACAGCCACCTCCTTCTGCGTCGCGCTGGCGGTGATCGGCAGGGAGGCGCCGCGCTCCGCCCAGGGCTTGCCCTTGAGGCCGTCGCGAACCTCGCGGTCGTTCTTGGTACGGCGGATGTAGAGGTGGTCGAGATCGGAGACCTCGTAGTTCTTCGGGTCGGCAATCGCCGCCGGGTCGAGCATCCGGATCAGCTCGGCGAAGGACTCGGCGTCGCCGTTGTGCGGAGTCGCAGACGCCAGAACGAGCGCGTCGGTCTGCTCGGCGAGCCGTCTCGCGAGGCGGTTGTTCTGCGTGCCCTTGTTGACGAGGTTGTGCGACTCGTCGATCACCACCGCATCCCATCGGATGTTCTCCAGATGGTGCGCATAGGTGGCCGACTTCAGTGTGTCCACGGAAACGATGACTCGTCGGAAGTGCGCGAACGGGTTGCGTCCGGCCGGGATCTCCTGCTGGATGCGCTGGATGCCGGAGGAGTCCAGGCGCACCAGGGGCAGCGAGAAGCGGGTCCACAGCTCGCGTTGGAACTGTTCCAGGACGTGTGCGGGAGTGACGACCATGATCCGCTCACCGCGGCCCCGGCGGATCAACTCCGCAAGGATCACGCCGATCTCCACGGTCTTGCCGAGGCCGACCACGTCGGCGACGAGCAGCCGTGGCTGCGGGTTCCGCATGGACAACGCCAGTTCAGCCGGCCGCAGTTGGTGTTCCTGGCGGTCCATCAGGAATGAGTCGGCGAGCGCGATCCCGTGCTCGGTCTGCGGCAGTGCCGTCTTGCGGATCACCGCCTCCAAGTAGAGACGGGCCTTGGCGTGCTTGGAGGTCTCGTCCGCCACGAGACGGGTCCTGCGCGGGTCGAGGACATCGATCTGGTCGAGATCCTCGTAGAAGACCGCATCCGTGCCACGCACAAAGGCGGACACGCCGCTCACCTCCACCATCAACCCGTCATGGCTCTCACTGACCGACTTGACCAGCCACTGCTCATCCCGGATGCGGACCTGGGCGCCGGCCGCGAAGGCTGGCTTCGAGCCTGCCGGAAACTCCTGGGGCAGTGGCGCCGTGTTCACGTGTGATGCTCCTCGATGAAATACACAGGTGGGGCAGCAGAGAGACCGCCCTCATATCTATCCCAGGGTGCAGGGTTGAGTGGGCCGACTCAGGTCCTGCTGCTGCGCTCAGACCATGTCAGCTGCCCGCTCATCGCATACCGCTTCCGGAGCTCCTCGGCGACCCGACGCGACGCCGGCGGACGGCCAGGTTTGGCATTCGGCGGCCGCGTGTCGGCGGCAGAGGCGTGCCTCGGCGAGGGCGTTGCCTGGATCGGCATATCGGGTTCGACGTCGTGGTCACCCAGCACGGGGCTGACGTCCTCCCCCGCTGCGGCATCGGCCTCGACTTCGTCCCCCAGCTGCTGCACGCGCAGCTGCTTGTCGAGGGCTTCGAGGCGCTCCAGCATTTCAGCGTCCGGCTGCGGCGTCATCCCGGACAGGCGGCGGTCCTCCGACTCCGCCAGCAGGATCAGCGAGAGACGGGCCTCGGTCGGGCTGATACCCAGCCTGTCCAAGAGGTCAGTGCATTGCCGAGTTACCTGCTCAAGAGTGGGTCGATCCCCGGGCGTGAAGGCAAGCATCGAGGCCACCAACGGCTTCAGTTCCTCAGGCAGACCGGAGAGGTCAGGGTTGATATCCGGATTGGTGATCCTCAGCACAATGCTTTGCCAAGGCCCCCCGCCATACGGCGTGTGGCCGGCCGCAGCGTGCAGCAGGACGGTCCCTAGTCCGTACACATCTGCCGCGCCAGTCACATCGGTCTCGCCACGGGCCTGCTCGGGCGGCATGTAGGGGACGGAGCCGAGGAACGTCCCGGGCTGACTCATCGAACCCTTCGACGCCTCCAGAAAGGCACCAAGGCCGAAATCGATGATCACGGGCCCGAAGGCGCCGAGCATGACGTTCGACGCCTTCAGGTCACGATGCACCAACCCGGCGTTGTGTACCGCGGAGAGACCTTCAGCAAGCAGCTCACCCAGGCTCGCCACCAGTGGTACCGCAAGGACACCCTGCGTCGCGACGACCTCCGCGAGTGAACGCCCGGGAACATAGTCCATGGCCAACCAGGGCTGCTCAGCCAGCGGGTCCGCATCAAGAAAGCGTGCCACCCGGCCCGTACCGGAGATGGTGCGGGCGATCTCCGCCTCCCGCTCAAAGCGGGCACGAGTGTGCGGGTCGGTCCTGTCCGGGCGGATCACTTTGATCGCAACGGGATCGGCATCGACGGAATAGCCCAGGTACACCGCGCCCATGCCGCCGGCCCCAAGGCGCCGCTCGATGGCGTAGGGACCGATGCACTCCGGCTCGTCGTCGTGTGTCACCTGGTTCCCCCTGGCTTCTCCGCTGCCCTTGCGATCGCGGTCGAGGTGACCGCACGGACCAGCACAGCAGGCGCTTCAGAACAGCGCTAGCATCAGCAGATCACGGGTACAGCGTACTGATCAGCGCCGCTCTCCTGGTGCCACATAGAGTAATAGTCAGCAGGCACATGCCCATTCGATCAGAGCTTCGGTCGGTATACGTCCGAGCAGGCCTGGTCAGAGACGCGGCACTTCATCGGGCACTCGCCACGCCCGTGGACACGTTCCGAGCTCGGCCAGACAGCGCCGAAGCCTTGACCCCATCGCGACCGCACCCTGCAGTTCTGCAATCGCGGCCAATGGACCCGAACTGCGGGTAGAGCTCCGCGCATGGAACCGCCCCCATCAGGAAGTCTCGACCTATAGCTTGGTCCTAAGACTTCGACGGAGGAGCGATCAATGACCGACGGTGCCGCGACGCAACGGATCCAGGAGGCCGTGGAAGCCCAGGTCCAGGCGTTCGCTGCAGCAAGCGCCGACGGCTCGCGCCGCGTCGTCGTCAAGACTCTGGGCTCCCCCGCGGTCTACGTCGCCCACGAGGCTCAGCGGGTCACTCCGGCGGCCAGCGTCGCCAAGCTGATCCTGGCTGTCGGGCTCTTCGAAGCGGCGCGCCGGGGCGAGATCGACCTGGATCAGCGCGTCCGGGTGGGCGACCTCAGCCGGACGATGTACCCAAGTGTGATTCAGGCGCTCGACGCCGATACGACGCTCTCGGTCCGCGAAATCTGCGGGTTCGCCATGGTCAGCAGTGACAATCCGGCGACCGAGTACATCCGGCATCTCCTCGGGCAGGAGCGGATCGACGCCGTCATCAAGGACCTGAAGCTGGAGTCCACCGTCATGCCCGTCGGCTTCTCCGAGGCCGAGCTCGGCCCCGTCGGGCGGGCCAACACCACGACGGCGGAGGACATGCTCCGTCTCGTGGAGTACATCCACGATTCCGAACACCTGGATGTCCTGCGCCGCTTCCTGACCAACTACCAGCGCAACGACCGGATCCCGGCTCGACTCGACGACGAGGTGCCCGTCGAGCACAAGACGGGAAGTCTCCGCGGCATCGTCAACGATGCTGGAGTCGTACTTCACCCCCAAGTTCCCATCGCTATGGTGTTTCTGACTAGCCAGCAGACCGATAACGTGCGTACTGCGACAGAGATCGGGGAGGTCTCTGAGCGGATCGTCCGGATCATCACAGAGGGTGCCGCCTACTGACCGAGATGCGCGCCCGCGTCCTCGGGGGGTGAGCGCTTCGTGCAGCGCGGACAGCAGCTCCGCAAGATCCTGGTGCTCGTCAACGTGCTTGCGCTGACAGTGGGCATGGTGTGTGTGGTCACCGCGTCATTACTGTCGCACCAACAGATCGCATCGACGGTGCTCAGCCTCATCGGCGGTGCCTTCGTCTCCGCTGCGGTCGTTACCCTAGCCATCGGCTCCTTGACGGTCCGGGAGACCACCGAGCAGGTTGACAGCGCGGTTCTGCGCGGCCTGCAGGATGTCCTCGGGCCGGCACGCGACCCCCTGTTCGCCGGGGCGCTGTCCTCGTACCGCTGGGACTGCCTGCTCACCTGCCCGTCACCCGCGGATGCTCACCCGGACTACCTCTACCAGAACTTCCGAATCTCGTACCGCATCGAGAACCTGCCCAGGGCGATGCGGCTCGTCTGCATCGCCTCGAACGATGATGCTGCTCTGACCGGTTTCACCGGTCCCGAGTACCTGCTCCGCTGGATGATCGACGACAACCTCGATGTCGACGATCCAGAGATCTTCACGATCGGCGCGGTTCGGGTCGACAACCGGGATCTGGAGCGCAAGCCCCCGACCCACGAAACCGTGGCGGGCGGCAAAGCACGCATCGATCAGTTCGCCGTGCCCCACGAGATTCAGGTGACCGCCGGGCACACGGTTGAGCTGCTCGTCACAGCGCGTAAGTACATCGGCAATGACCGACGCCTGCGCATCCAGGCTCAGGTCTTCGGCCACCTCACCGATGCCGAGTACCGGCTGACGCTTGATCCTCGGCTCAAGCCTTCCCGTCTTCGCGCCAACGCGAGCGAGATCAGCGCGCTGGGCGCGAGTCGTGGGATCCGCACAGGCGCGACGTTCCCTGAACCGTTCGAAAACCTGTCGGGCACGGTGCAGCTGCCGTTCCCGCTCCAGCCGGGCAGCGTGATCAGCTTCACCTTCGACCGGGAGAGCTCGTGAGCGAGGACGGCTGCCCGTGGGGTTACTCGAAACGCGACGACCAGGTCGTGCACTACCCCAAGTCGACCGTGGTCTCCCAGATGGTCCTATCCGCACGGCGCACGATGGGGTGGCCGACTTCGACGGCCTGGCCTTGCTGGTCGAGCATGCGCCGCGTCCAACGCAGTACGGGAACACCCGCCCCTATGAGCAAGGCTTCCGCTTCGTCCTCCGTCGGCATGCCAGCGCTGAGCGACTCCTCGACACGGGCCACCATCACGCCGAGCGAAGCAAGTTGAGCGACCGGCCCACCCGGCCAGGGCTCGTTGATGGGGTCTGCTGCCGAGGTGCCCGCGACGGTCGACCAGCGTACGTAGCTGGTGCCGAGTTCAATCGGCACGCCCGCCTCGTGGTTGACGTAGTGACGGGCCAACAGCGGGTGCCCTTGCAATTCGCCGAACAACGTGGCCAGCTCTGCTGATGCCTTCGTGCGCACGTAGCGGACCTGAACGTGACGTTCGAGCCAGTCGCTGGAACCGTCCGTACCCGCCGCGAGGCCTTCCAAGTCGGCCGAGTGCCGGTAGCGGTCAGGCGACAACCGCTGCACCGGCCACTGCTCGCGCACTCGGTGTCCCGCCCGCGTGCGGGACTCGATCAACCCTTCGTTGCGCAATACTCCGAGCGCGTTGCGGACGGTTGTGAGCGAGACCTCGTACTGACGCTCCAGCTCCGGGAGCGTCGGCAACTGACTGCCCGGCGGGTAAGTCCCGTCGAGGATCCGCGAGCGCAGATCGGCAGCGATCCGCAGGTACCCGGGCCGCTGCTCGTCGAGCGTCACCGCCATCAACTCCCGCTTCGCTGAACGCCGTTTCTGTACTCACGAATTGTGCCGTGTCGGTTGACCCACGCCAAGCATCGAGCCATTCTGAGTACAGAACTTCGTTTCAGTACGTGCAATGAAGGCGGATCGCCCATGCCCACGATGCCCGTGGCCGCGATTTCGAGCCGCTCCTGGCAGACCACGGTCCCCGGCGGCTGGCCGGAGGCATCGCAACTACGTCAATGGGTCCGACGTCGGCTGGAGCCGTCAGTCGGACCGTCGGGCGCCCTCGACGACGCCGTCCTGTTAACCCATCAACTCTTCGTCGCGGTGCTGGCCTCGGCACCCGAGCGCGCCCTGGTCACACTCGCCCTCTGTTCCGGCCGCCTGCGGATCAGCGTCGTCGGACCGAACCCGCTCCCGCCCTGGTCACGCGCCGACTGGGGAATCACCCGCGCCCTGGCCACGGCATACGGGCGAAGCCTGTGCGCCGTCTGGGCCGAAGTCCATCTGCGAAAGGGAGAAGCACCCATGAATCCCACGCCGACGAAGGCTGCCGATGCCGACCTCCGCTTGGACTGGCAACGCAGCTACCCGCTCAGCACCCGAAGCGCGCACACCGCCCGACGAGAGGCCAGGGTCTTCCTCGAGCACGTCCAGGTCGCGGCAGCGAAGCTGGAAGACGCCGTGCTGGTGCTGTCCGAGCTCGCTTCCAACGCCGTACGGCATGGCTACGTCTCGGGGCGTCACCTGCTGGTGCGCATCCGTGTCGAAGGGGACACCGTCCGTTTGGAGGTGTCCGACCCGAGCCCGGTCCTGCCCGCACCAGCCTGCGCGTTGGCCGATGACGAGGGGCGGCGTGGGCTCGTCATCGTCGACGCTCTCTCGACGCGCTGGGGCGTGAGGCACCGTCCCGTCGGCAAGACGGTTTGGGCTGTGATCGGCGGGGAGTTGCAGTGACTGGGTGCGGTTGCGGGCCGATCCTCTGCGCTCCGCACCGCCCCGTGGACGACGCGTGAGAACCGCTCAGCGGTATCGGATCAGTCGGATCGAGATGATCCCCTCGGCGTCGAGCTCCACCGCGCCTTCGCGGGACGGGTCGAGCAGGACGAGTCCCCGCGCCGCCGTGTTGGCCGCCGTGATGAGGCGGCCGACGGACTCACGCCCACGCCGGTCGCGACGCCGGACCCAGGCCAACATACGTGCACCCTGCGGCGCGCGGCCGACGACCGTCAGCGCGGACATCCAGTCGGGGACCTCCACGATCTCCATCGGCTGCCCGAGTTGGGCGATGGTCGGCCCAAACCAGGCTGCCGGACCGGGGGCGGGCGGCAGCGGGAGCCCGTCGACCCCCGGAACGCCTCCGGCCAGCCACTGGTCGAGCCAGCGCCACGGGTCGGTGTTGGGGAGCCCGAACGGAGCGCTGTCGTCCTTCGGGACCAGGAGCGCAGCGTCCAGCATTCCCTCGTGCCAGTCCCCGCCGGCGAGCAGCGCACGGGTGTTGCAGGCGAAGAGCCAGCCGCGACCGAGGTCATCGGCCGGGTCGGGTGCCACCAGGGCGACCTGCCCGCGGTAGGTCTCGCCGAGCCATGCCTCCGCCTTGCGGACGGCCGAGGCCAGGTCCGGCGCGGCGCGGCGCCACTCCGGTGCGGCTACGGCGGCCTCGCCGCGCGGGCGGTGGAGACGAGCGAGGCTGAGCCTGCGCACGCCAGCGGTGTCCAGGCGCGCCAGGCCGCCGGTCTGGCCGTCCAGGACGAAGACTCCGTCGCCGTCGTTGAAGGCGTAGAGCAGGTGGCCGGTGGCCTCCAAACCGCCGAGTTCGCGCTGGACCCAAACCACGCCGCGGGTATCGACGCCTCCCGCGTCGATGGCGGCGAGGACCTGGTTCCAGTCCTCGCAGACCGCAACCTGCGCACCGGAGAAGTAACGGCGGATCAGACGGCTCCACCAGCCCGGCGCCTCGTGGGCCGGCTGCCAAGGCAGCACGGTGGCGGTAGCGCCGGTGATCGCCGCATCCACGGTCAGGACGCAGCCGCGCGCGTTGACGCGGTCCTCCCAGTCGCGACGCAGGCGCGGGCGTGGGTCCTGTTCCAGGGCCATGGCATCGCCCCACGGGTCGGCGTTTCCGGGGTGGAACGGAACGGAACCGTCCTTCGGGACGACGACGGAGGCGTTCAGCATCGGGGTGGTCGGGTAGCCGGGCTGTGCCAGCGGGCGCACCGAGTACCACCACGCTTGGGGGGTCTCGGCGACCGGATCGGGGGCGGCAAGTTCGACGACCGGCCCGTAGAGCTCGTGCAGCCAGGCACGAGCGTGGTCAGTGGGGGAGGCCCAGGTGTTCAACGTCCCGCCCCCGGGCCGTACGGCCATACCCCGGTCTCCAAGTAGCGATCGGCGACCAGGCTCGGCATCGCATCAGGGAGGTAGTCGACTGCGCCAGTGTCCTTGCGGACGTACAGGGCTCGGGACATCGGCCGGTGGTACTCGTCCCCCGTCTCCAGGTACTCCTGGACGTCGAAGGCCACTCGCCAGGCCCAGGCATGCTCCCTGGTCCACTCGGCCCGCAGCACGATCGTCGGCGGAGCGCTGGGGTACTCCTTCTTCAAGAAGGCCCGAACTGCCTCGATCGCTTCATCCCTGTTCACGGCTTGCTGCTCCTTCAGTCATGCAGACGGTAACGCGCTTGGGGCGGATGCGTCGTTGCCGCTATCGGTACGGCATGTACGCCAGGTCGGTGATGTTGTAGCTCTCGAGGTCTGCGAGTTTCCCGGACTGTCCGTCGAGGTAGATGACCCGACCCCCATCGTTGATCACGTTGAACACATGCGCCGAATTGCCGCCTCGGACAAGGATCACCGCGCCACGTGACCCCGGCCCCCGGGCCGCGATGTCCTCGCTGATCGTGTCGTAGCCGTTGACCTGACGGAACTGGGCGTTGGGATCACCCAGTTCCTTCTGGAACAGCTCCTGAGTCTGCGGGATCGAGCGACCTTGCGTGAGCGGAGCGGTGTCCACCTCAACACCGTCGAGCCGACGGTCGACGGTGATCACATTGTTGGTGCAGTTCCGGTTGAAGCCAGGCGTGCCGTCATCGAAGCGTGGTCGGTTGATCTCGTTCATCCAGGGGAACTCTTTGTCGATCAACGCCTGGGCGGCCTCCGGCGACATCGAGCCGGCGTGCAATGCCGGGTAGTTGGTGCGCGTGTCCGGTCGCCACGGCTCGGGCGGCTTGTCGAGGATGCTGTTCAGGTTGTTCAGGTCCGCCGCGCTGCTGTCCAGCATGGCGTTCTCGGTGGCGTCGGCGGTGACGGTCTCGGCCGCTCCGCCCCCGTCGGTTGCCACCGTCTGTACGACGTTGGGGATGAGGTTGCCGAAGGCCTGCGAAGGGTCGGAGGTCCAACCGGACCCGAGCATGGACGCGGTCGCCTTGATCGGGTGTGTGCTCATGTTGAGCAGCCCCGCGACCGTCGTCGACATCCCGTCGAGGTAGGAGGCGGGGTGGGTGAGGTTGTACGGGTCGATCGGGTCCATCGAGCGCGCGAACTTGACGATTCCGAGGGTGCCCTTGAGGATCCCGCCGTCCAGGTGCAAGACCTCGTTCGGCAGGTCCTGGGCGATGTCGTGCGCGTCGTCGTACATCTGCTGGAGGAAGCTCGGCTTCGCCGGTGCCATCGAGGTGGCAGCCGTGATCTTGGCTGCTGCCGTCTCAGCCATGCTGTCGCGCTGTCGACGGGCCTCCGCGAGCGTGGCCTTCGCCGCCTCGCGGTCCGCCTCGCCAGGGTCCTGGAACGGCCGCGGCTGTGTTGGCTTGCTGCCTGGGTTTTGACCGTTTGCCACGGCCTGGTTGTAGGCGCTGGCTTGGGAGTTGTAGGTGTTCACCTCTGCGTCGTAGGCGGTCTTGGCCGTCTGCGTGGCCTGCTGACCCCGGTTGTAGAGCGCGACGGCCTGCTTGGCCTGGCCCTGGGCCCAGGTCACGGTGGACCCGTAGTCCTCCAGAGCGCCCGCAGCGTCGCTGCAGGCGTCAGACGCGTGGCCCCACTGCGGCGGATGGGGAGCGAACTTCGCACGGAAGTTGTCTGCGGCCTTGCCCTGCCAGTGTTCGGTGTCGAGCTTGGTCAGCCCCTGGTGCGTCTCCTCGAAAGCGCCCTCGAAGGAGCGCAGATGGCCAGCAGCCGTGGAGATCACATCGGGGTCACCCCAGATGAGTTCCTTCTCGTCGTCGGTCTCGCCGAGCTCGGCTTCACTGCCCCACCCCGGAAAACCGGGCAGCCGACCTGCCAACGAACCAGGGAGAGGGCTCACTTGAGTTCCCCGGGGACGTTCTCGATGTCCTTGAGGTTCGACGCAGCTGCCCCCAGCGGATTGACCAACGGGCTGCTCTTGGCGAAGTCCTTGCCCTCGTTCGCCCAGGTCGTCTTGGCGTCCTTGGCCGCCTTCTCGAAGGACTTGGCTGAATAGTCAGGCGCGTTGGCCTGTGCGATCTGGGCCAACGACATCTGTTCTGCCTGCTGGTTGGACAGGTGCGGGTCGCTCACTGCTGCCGTGACAGCGTCCTTCATCAAGCCCTTGACGTACTCCTCCTGCTCGTAATAGGCGCCGGCGGAGAGGCCGAGCTTCCCTGCGAAGGTGTTGCCGTCCTGCACCAACGTACGGACGCCCCAGCCCCAGCGGTCGCAGAAGCCGGAGAAGGCCTGGTGGAGGGCATCGTGACCCATCTGCCCGGCTGAGACGTCGATGTTGCCGAAGCCACGGCCCTCCGTCGCCTCGCCCTCGAAGCCGAGCGTCTTCAGCTCGGCGATAGTGTCGTTGAGGCCCTTGGCTGTGCCGTTCAGCGCGTTGATGTCCACCTGGTAGTGGTCGCTCACAGCCCCACACTCCTACGAGCCGAGACGGCCCCGTTCTTCTCGTCGACAGCCGCCCGATCGGGCACGATTCCCCGCACCGGCGGCAGGAGCAACGGCCGATCGCTTCCGACATCGACCGCCACCCCGCAGGGGGAGCCGACCTCCGGGGCCGCCACGTCCAGCAGGAGCGCGCCGTCGATGCGCGCGAACTCCCATGTCACCGCACCGTCACCGCGCGCCACGGCCCATCGGGCGAGCGCAGCAGGGGTGGTGAAGGCGAGCAGCCAGGTGATCCCGCGGTCATCGACCGCGAGTGGCTCGCGATCCTCCGTCGGACAGAGCAGGACGGCACGTCGGAAGGCGTCCACGAGTCGCTCCGGATCGGTGTGCCCCGCGTAGATCGCGGCGACCTCGTCCAAGAGTTCGTCGCTCTCCTGACCGTCCAAGGCTCCCCCAGGCCGTCGTTCCGTTAGTCGCGTCGTGCACTCCTGTATCGGCGCGCTCGCTCACCTTACGTGCTGTCAATGCGCAGGTCAGGGCGCCCACGTGTGGGTCGTAGATCACGGGCAGCACTCTGAGCTGCAGATTCGCAACTTGTCCGTGGCCACGAAATTGAGTACGAATACCTATGCCGGTCCCTGCTTCGCGTCCGTAGCATCATCATTCACGGGGGTCTCGGAGCACAGGGGGGACAGTGAGCGCAGCCACGGGCACGGATCCGTTCTGGCCGCTTTCTCCGGGCACGTCCGCGCCGACCGCTGGGGGTGGCACGGTCTGCGTCGATCCGGCTGCGCTGGAGGCGGAGAGCAAGGTCCTCCAGGAGGTCGGTTCGGCGATCCCCGGGCAGGCAGTGCGGCTCTATGGTCCGTCAGACGACGCCGTCTTCCAGCTCTACGGTTGGCGCATCGCCGCCGCGCTGGACGCCTGCACGGAGGCGTGGGTCGACCTGCTGAGGAAGTTCGGCACCGGCCTCGACCAGAGCGGTGAGAAGCTGCACGCCACGGCGACCAACTACCGCGCCTCCGACACCTCGGCCACGAAGAACTTCCAGAACCTGCTCAACGGGCCCGGCCTCGGGGACGGAGCCTGAGCACAATGGTCACCTTCGCGGAGCTCCTGGACGCCCGGTTTGCCGCCCTCGGGCACGCCGGAGACGCTTACGACGCACTCTCGGCTGCGTTCGAGGGCCACGTGAACGAGGTCGCCACCGTGGCCAACGGCCTCGAACAGAACTGGACGGGACTGGCGGCCATCGAGGCCGCGGCTGCGTTGGGCAAGCAGCAGAACGATCTGACTGCGGCACACGAGGAAATGCTGGGCGTCGGCGTCATCCTCCACGAGGCGGTCGCGGCCTTCACCGTGGCGCAGACCGAGCTGACGGCCGCACTGGAGGCAGCCCGCGCGGCCGACTGCACCGTCGAGCCCGACGGAACCGTGACCGGGCCGCCGATGACCGAGGCCGAGCACCACGACATCGATGCTGCGGAGCAGCGGGGCATCTTGGTCGAGCAGATCGCCGCGCGGATCAGCCAGGCCGTCCAGGCCGCGGACGAGGCCGACGTCCAGTTCGCCGCCCAGCTCAACGCCCTTGCCGGGCACGGACGTGACGGCAGCGGCTTGAACATCGCCACCGCGAACTCCGACCTGAGCAAGCTGGTGCCCGGGAAGTCCGGGCCCAAGGCCGTCAACGCCTGGTGGAACGGCCTGTCCGCCGCCGAGCAGCAGTCCTTCATCCACGATCAGCCGGGCGTCTACGGCAACCTCGACGGCATCCCTGCCGTCGCCCGCAACCAGGCGAACCGGATCTATCTCGGGCAGCTGATCAACCAGTACCAGGCCAACCAGCCGCTCTCGGACATCGACAGCCGCAAGCTCCAGGGCTTCCTCGCGATCCAGTCCAGGCTGGACCACTACCACGAGACGAACCCGCCTCTGCTGCTCATGGGCGTCAACGATCAGGGCCAGGGCCACGGAATCCTGTCCTACGGCAACCCTGACACCGCGGCCAACGTGAGCGTCTACGTGCCGGGACTCGGCACGACACTCTCCGACGTCGGGGGCGGGGACGGCGACCGCGCGATGTACGTGTGGCAGGCCGCGCACGAACTTCCCGGCGCGGGCAGCACCGCCTCCATGGTCTGGCTGGGCTACGACCCTCCCCCGGGGCCCGGCACCGATCCGTCGGTCGTGGAGGTCGCGAGCTCCGAACGCGCTGCCAGCGGGGCGCCGACCTACGATCAGTTCCTGTCCGGCATCCGTGCGACCCACGAGGGTCCGGTGCGGCTTTCCGCCGTCGGCCACAGCTACGGCTCCTACCTGGTAGGACTTGCCGCCCAGCGCCAGGGCGGTACTGGGGCCGACAACATCATCCTGGTTGGCTCGCCCGGCACGGGCGCATCGCACGCGAGCCAACTCGGTGTCGGCAGCGGGCATGTCTGGGTCGGGGCAGCCGCGAACGACCCGGTCACCCAAGTGCCGTCGAAGCTCGATGTCGGCGGCAGCGCGGTCCTCGGGCCCGAACTGGCGCCGATCGTGGCCTCGACGGACCCCCACCAGCTCTGGTTCGGCACCGACCCGGCAAGCGCCCAGTTCGGGGCCCGACGATTCGAGGTCGCCCCTGGCCCCCTGGGCTTGGCCTCGCACTCGGACTACTTCAACCCGAACAGCATGTCCCTGCACAACATGGCAGAGATCGTCACCGGCACCGGGGCGGTCTCAACGGAGGCTCCCCGATGATCCATCCGCGTTTGACCGTTGCCCTGGGTCTCGTCGTACTCGGCCTGACGGGATGCTCAGCGATCGGCAACGCCGCGGGGCAGCCGGCTCCGGTCACGACGACTGCTCAACAAGCCCGTACGAAGGCCGAGGCACTGGTTGACGCCACCGTGGCTCAGGTCCGCCCGGCGATGGACTGGCAGGCCAGCACGGTCACGGCCACCCCGAACTACACCGGAATCGATGGACATTACGACGGCACCGCTCTGGTCTCGCTCGCCAGGTACGCCCCGGTCCAGGTCGCGCGGGACCGCTTGCCCACCTTGGAAGCGGCCATCACCAGGTTTTGGAAAGACAAGGGCTTCCGGGTACAGGTGAGCCATTCGTCGGGGGGAAACACCTTCTGGGCGGACGGCTACGGCTCCCAGATTCACCTCCAGGCCCACAGCGAGGGCAACGACGGCGTGACGGTCTCCGCTGACGTCGGCAACTTCAAGGGACCGGCGAACATCCAGGACCTCGACTCCCTGTTCGGGGGTTCAGTTGGCGGTTCGGCCCCTCCCAAACCGACCGGCGACCCGTACTGGTCGCACTGAGGAGTTTCATCATGAGTCAGGGCTACGAGGTGAACCTCGATCAACTCGAGGTGGTCGTCCGCGGTCTGCGGGCGGTCGCCGACAGCTTGGAGCACCCCAAGAGCAGTGCGCGCTACGACACCACCGTGCCGCCCGGCATGCTCGGCACCGGCTTCGACGGCGCGGCCTCACTGACGACCCAGCACGGCACGATGCAGGACTGGCTCGAAGGCGTCATCGGCCAGCTCCAGGACTTCATCAACACGCACGCGGGCCAGACGAAGCAGGCTGCCGACGCCTACGGCGAACAGGAGTATCAGACCAAGCAGGACCTGTACTCCGCCGGAGGCAACTGAGCAACAGCACCGCGTTCTACGAGGCATTGACACCAGGGGAGAAGAGAAGTGGGCGGCGCGCCGTCACAGAGCGGACAGTCCGCGGCAGGGAACTACTGCACGGACTTCGAGTCGTCCGGCATCGGCGGACTGGTCGGCCTGCGGCAGATGATCCAGGATGCGGATCCCGCCGGGCTGGAGAACGTCTCGTACAAGTGGCGCGTGATACACGACGCCCTGGTGGAGGCGCAGCAGGCTCTGGGTGACCATACGCGAGCTGCGACCGAGCACTGGTCCGGCAGTGCGTCGGATGCGTTCTCCGCGCGGGCGGACGAGCTGGCCCAGTCGCTCGGCAACGGAGCGGACTACGCACTGAACGCCGCTGACGGTACTTCCATGGCTGCGAGGGCCCTGCGCGATGCCCAGGGCAGGATGCCGAGCGTGCCGAACACGGTCGACGAGTTCAAGCGGTGGGCGACGAGCGAGACTTCGGACAGCCAGTTCAAGTCGGATCTGGCGAGCGGCATGAGCCGTTCAGCCGCGCTCCAGCGCGACGGCAGCCAGCTCTCGTTGTTGGAAGAGCGTCACCAGCAGGCCATCGTGGTCATGCAGGAGTTGGAGGGCGAGTACGAGTCGGCCGCAGCCAGGATCGGACAGCCAGCCTCTCCAACAGTGCGGACGGACTCGAGTGTCTTCCCACCTCCTCCGAGCAACAAACCGGTCGCGAGCACCCCTCGATCGTCCGTTAACCGTGTCGAGGAAGCCCCGGTGGCTCCTGGCCAGGAGGCACCGGCAGGGTCTACCTGGGTCGGTGGCGGTCAGGCGCGGACCCGAACCTCGGCCGCCTCGCCGGAAACGTCGACCTCTCAACTCGACGGAGCCACGGGAATCGGTGAGCCGACCGGATCAACCACCTCTCGTACGGGCTCCGGCGGTACAGCCCCGGGAGCAGGCCCTGGCGGGCGTCGGCCGGGTCCAGCAGGTGCTGAGGCGGCTGACTCTCTCGCGGTGAGGGGCAGGCCCGGCCGGCGCAGCGAGAACTCCGAGGTCTCCCAGGCCGGTGAGGACGTGAAGGGCGTTCAAGGCACAGGGGCAGAGATCCCGACGGACTCCGCTCAGGCACCGTCGGACAGTCAGATCCCCACGGAGGACACCGCACGCCCGGGTAGCGGTTCTCCCACTGCCTACACAGAGTCGTCGACTTCGACGAGCGCCACAGCCGCACCTGGCACTGAAGACCCAACGGGCTCCGAGGGCATACCCTCCGGACTGGGTGGAGCGGGCGCGCTCGGTCCGGGCCGAAAGGTGAACCGGCGCCGGAGACGGCGACGGCACTACGGCCTGGAGGAGGACGGACCACTCGGCGACGAGCTCAACGGACACGACGGGATCAACGAACGATTCGAACCTCCGGTCATAGAGCCCTGCGACGGCGTGAAAGGCGGCTCGGCTTCGTATCGGCCGTTGCCGCCCGATGACGGGAAGGACATCTCCGCACCCGTGGTCCACATGCTCGGCGGCAGGCGTCCGTCCCGTGGGAAAGCAGGTCCTGGCCCGGCAACCGGCCAGGATCCGGGGGACGGGTCCACGGCTAATCCGTCTGTGATCGAATAGCACGTGCTGCAAGTGGTTGGGGCGGGCTCCGGTCTCGCGCGGAACGGCAAGGAACTGGCTGAGGGAGACGATGCGTAGCACCACCACACTGGGGGCCGCGTTCGCTGGGCTCGGACTCCTGATGACCGCAGCCGCGCCGGCAGGGGCAGACCAAGTCCGCAGCGCTGAGTGGCCGTTGACCGTCTTCCACGCCGCCGATCGCGTCTGGCCCCACTCCACCGGCAACGGTGTAGTCGTCGCCGTCATCGACACCGGCGTGCGCGCCGCGCACCAGGACCTCACCGGCCATGTTCTGTCGGGCAAGGACTTCAGCACCGGAGGAGACGGCCACACCGATCGCGACCCGGAGGGCCACGGCACCGCCATGGCCAGCCTCATCGCGGGCCAGGGGCATGGCCCCGATCATGGTGAGGGCATCGAGGGGCTCGCACCCGGCGCCGAGATCATGCCGCTGGGCGTCGACAGTACGGGGACAGCCAACCTTGACACCCAGGAGATTCCCGACGCCATCTACTACGCGGTGGGCCACGGTGCGCAGGTCATCAGCATGAGCCTCGCGAGCCCGGCGCCGGAAGCTGCCATGGAGCAAGCCATCGCTGACGCCGAAGCCCACAACGTGGTGGTTGTCGCGGCTGCGGGGAACGAAGGTGGTAGCCAACTCGACTGGCCAGCCGCCTACCCCGGCGTCATCTCCGTCGGCGCGGCCGATCGCAACGGCGTGCTCTGGCCCGACTCCAACACCGGAGCCCAGCTCACGCTCACTGCACCCGGCGTCCGCGTGGTCGCCGCCGCATCGAGCAGCGACTCCGCCTACACAATCGCGGACGGTACGAGTAACTCCACCGCCTACGTCGCGGCCACGGCAGCTCTTGTCCGGTCAGCATTCCCGAACCTAACGGCGGGGCAGGTGGTCAACCGGCTCATCAAGTCCGCCATTAACCCTGACGGTGTGACCCACGACAGCAAGTACGGCTACGGCATCATCCGCCCCGACGCGGCGCTGACGTTCAACATTCCGCCGGGCCCTGCAGCCGGTCCGCTGCCGCAGGCGACCGGCTCGGCCCCCACCAGCAGCGCCGCGCCCCCGCAGGCAGCGAGCCAGAACACCGCCCACCAGGCGTCCGTCTGGACCTACGGCGGGATCGCCGCCGCGCTGGTCGCGCTTATCGCTGGAGGAGCGGCCCTGGTCTGGCGGCGCACGCGGCGTCGGCAGAGTGCGTACTGATGGTGGGCCTCCTCGACGATCCCCGCCTGTTGTGGATCTTCTCCGGCCCCGAGGGCGAGGACATCGGCCTGACCCTGGACGGCTTCGCACAGGCACTCTCCGTCCGCGAGCCTGAACCCTTCACCAGCATCTGGGACAGCCCGGCAGACGGGCCCTACGCGGGAACCACGATGACGTTCGCCATCACCCTCGCCGGGGAGCTCGTTGAGGGCATCGTCAGCACTCGCAGCGAAGGAGTCTCGCTGCGGGAAGCGACCGCGACTGAGGCGGTCGAGTTCGCCATCTGGATGCGCGACGCGCTCGTCGCCGACCGCGCGGTGCTGACGGTGAACACCCGACAGGGAACGGAAGACGACCTACCCGATATCCCGGTCACCGGCCGGCCCGACAGCCAGCTCGCCGAAGGATTCAACGAACACGCACGGGCAGTCGCGTAGAGAGCATGGGTTGTCCCGTAAAGGCAGATGAGCCCGGACGAAAGCGCGGTACGGTCCCGGGCGTGGAGCCCTCGGATCCTGGATGCCCAGCTCACGGACCCGGAATCGATCCGCGGTCGCTGGTCGGCCGCCGGCTGGTCCGCCTGGCGGCGTCCTGGCATGTGTACCAGGGCCGGAGGAACGGCGCACCGGTTGACTTATGGCTGGTCGATGATCACGGCGCAACCACCCACGTGATGAGCGGAACGGACTGGTGCCTCGTGGTCGACCAGGCCGAGCCCTACGAGGGCTACGACATGGGCGACTGGGGTCGAATCGACGTCCAGCTCGACTCCGACGAAACCCCCTTCGCGCGTCACCTCGGTGAAACTGTGCTCGCCACCCGGGAGGAGTGGGAGCCGATCACGGGACGCACCGCGCTTGAGCTGGACTTCGAATCAGGGACCGTCCGCTGCGAGAGCTGGGCCGGCGACCTCCGCATCACTCCCCTCACTCCCCTCGACCGGCCCAGAGGCCCAAGCACATCGGCGCCGTGATCTTGTCGCGGCAGCCACGCTCTCGATCGCGGCGGCGACCACCCGGTTGACGCGCGTTGGTCGTCTGCACGCTGCAGTCCCGTTCAGCTCAGCTGAGCGGGCTTCTCCCGTCCCGGCGTCCATCCCCGCAGTTGGGAACTCACTGTGGTGCAGGGGTCGCGAAGACGCTCCCGATGGCGGCGACCGCGAGCAGAGGCGACACAGCGGCCAACAGCAATCGGCCCTTGCGAGGCATCCAGTAGGCGGGCAGCCACTGCAGCACCGCCATGACCACACTGGCGATGATGAGCCACCCCGTGCGTGCGAGAGCCGCAAACGCGCTTGGGCAGTCGGCTGCTGAGTCACACGTGTCGGTCGTCCCCATCCCCGACAACATGCACAAAAAGATTGCGATCGGCAGCACGATGGAGGCGACGGCCATGGACGCCAACGGTGGCTGCCACCAGCTGGCGGGACGTTTCGTGGTGTGCGCGCCGGGTGCGACGGACGTAGACATGCCGCCACGATCGTCCATGGGCTCCAGGTTCGGCATCTGCACAGGTACTCAAGTCTCCTGAGTCATCCGCGTCATCAGAGGTCTTCAGGCGTGAATCGCGGGGGGGTCGGTCCAGCGGTGGCTGGTAGGCGCTGCCTCATTCCGTCTCCTGGGCGCACGACGTTGCCGCGGCAGCCTCACCGTTGACGAGTAGCGGCCGTGGTCTTCCTCGACGGCGACGGGTGTCTACGCCACCATGCGCGCGTGGTCGGCGAACGCCTCCAGTAGTTGCTCGTCGGTCCGGCCGCTGATCTGGATGTCGGAGAGTTCGTCTTCCATCCCCTGCCGGGTGTTCGCCGTGAGCGTCCTTCCCTCGGCGATCAAGGCGTCGCGCATCCACGCGGCGAACTCCACGGCCTCGGCGACGGTGGCGTCCTGGATCGACGCGCCCTGGCCGCGCACGCTGACGACGCCTTCGATGTCCTGGCCGGCCAAGGTGATGCCGAAGGTCATCGTGGTGCCCTCATACGCTCCATCCGCTGGGTCGTCCCACATACTGGTGAACGGCTCGAGCTCACGAGCGGCCAGCGCTTCGGCGAAGCCGGTCAAAGTGAGCCCGGTGTCCTCGCCTTCGGGCCCGGAGAAGATCCACAACAGGCGGAGATCGTCGAGGACGTCGGCGGTGCTAGCGGACACGGCTGGGACCTTTCGCTGCGGTTCACGGGACGTAGCGGGCGTAGCCTTTGAGACCGTACGCGGCCATCATGACGCGCCAGGGCGGGAGCCTTGTCCACCGGACAGGCCGCACAAGGATGCCAAGCCGCTGAGGCGATGAGTGGGAGACAGGACCGACGGGGCAATCTCTGCCCCCAGCGTGAACACCGGCACGCCCGTACCCACCGACTGGGCGCTGATGGGTGAGCTCCTCTGCGAGCACCGAGGTCGTGCTGCGGCACTGGCCATGCTCGTGAGCGCGGCGCTCGTAGCCCGGATCGGAGAATGCCCCCAACTCGTCCTCGACATCTGCGTCCTGGGTGTGCTCGGACCAATCCTCAGCATTGTGGACCTACGGCTGCAACGTCTGCCGGATGCTGTCGTGCTTCCCGGTGCTGTCCTCGTCGCTGTGCAGGTGCTGATCGCTGCCTTCCTCGAGCTCAACGGAGCGGGCCTTCTCCTCCGCGAGGCCTTCGGGGTCGTCATCACCCTGGCCCTGCTCGGCGTACTCGCTGCCCTGCCGGGAGACCACCTCGGGTGGGGAGACGTGAAGGTCAGCGCGGGGCTGCTCGCGCCCGTCTGTGCCTGCACGAGCCTCTCGGCCTTGCTCGAAGCCGCGCTTCTCGCGTTCGGGAGCGCCGCGGTGGGACTGGTCACTTCCCGGCGGCAGGCGGCCCGTAGAGCACTCGGGCCGTACCTCTTCCTCGGCACGCTCGTAGTCGTCCTCTGGCATGGAGCGCGCTGACCGGGAGTGGAGCCATCCCTCGAACGTGTGTCAACGGGTCACTCTTCGGAGCGGTTGTAGAAGCTCGCCAAAGTTCCAGCTCACGGCGGTTGGGCGGGTCGACTGCTGTCGCTCGTAGGAGTGAGGTTCCGGCCCTGGGGGATCCCTTCGACCACGGAGAGCTTCTAAACATGTAGCTCACGGTTAGCCATATGCCACTGACACAGCCGAGGTTCGAGGGATGCACATGAACGGATGGGGAAGCCGCCAGCGCCTGACCGGGATGCTTGTCGGCGGGGCCTTGGTAATCACCGTTCTGACGGGCTGCGTGAGCGCTAGTCAGCCTGCTGCTTCGAGTACGACGTCGTCCGGGACACCGGCGGCGGCAAGCTCACCGACGAAGGCAGCCTCGGCTGACAGCGCTCTGCCCAGCCCCTGGGCTTCGCAGAGCGGCAGCCCGGCTCAGCAAGCCGCCGCTGCCGACGCGCTCGCCGCCTACCGCGGGATGTGGTCCGACCTCGCCGCGCTTGGTCAGACACCGGACGGCTACAAGAATCCGAAGCTGGCCACTCACATGCTCTACGCCCCGCTGAGCCAGTGGTCCCAGGAGCTGGCCGACAACGCCAAGCTCGACGAGATCACGACCGGGGCTCCGAGCATCGACCCCGAGGTGGTGAAGGTCGGCGCAGGGGCGAAGCCGACGCAGGTCGAGATCGCGGACTGCTTCGACAACAGCAGCTGGCCGGTCGTGAACGCCAAGACACGCAAGCCGACGGACAACAAGCCGGCCGTCCGGGAGCGCAGTGAGGCGATGGTCACGCTCGACACGGACGGGTACTGGAAGGTGACGCAGCAGGTGTTCGCGCAGGCCGGCTCATGCTGAGGCGCCCAGTCGGGCGGGTGGCGACTGCCCTGGTCGGAACCGTGGTTGCGTTGTTGCCGCTCGGACACCGGGCGGACGCGCATGGCAACGGGCCGGCCGGGTCTGCCACCGTCTCCTGCGGGTCGGGGCAAGGCGGTTGCGATCTCGGGGCCCAGATGAACTGGCAGAGTCCGTCTGGTTCGAGTTCGTCCGGAGGGGCATCCGGATCCGGAACGGGTGGGTCATCCGGCTCCCAGTGCGAGATCGATCCGGTGGGCACTCCCACGACGGCCCCTGACGGAACGAAGTGGATGTTCTACCGGCGAAACTGCGGTGGCTATGAGGAGGGACTCCTCAACGGCCCCGCGCTGCCGAACTGGGCACCCGTGGGCCAGCCTTCGGCGCCGCCACCGCCCGTGGACCCGCAGGTGGTGGCCCTGCAAGCGGAGAAGCAGCTGGTGCTGCCCAAGCCGGTTGTGGCGATGAGCCCTTCGGGATTCCAGGTGGTGAACGTCCCGACCTGGTTCTGGCTGGCGTCCGCGAGCTGGTCGCCGGTTTCGTCGACCGCCCAGGTGCCGGGTGTGGCTGTGACGGCGACGGCGACGCCGGTGTCGGCGGACTGGGATCCGGGCGACGGAGGTTCCTCCGTCCACTGCGTGGGTGCCGGGACGCCGTTCGCCAGAGGGGATGACCCTTCGAAGCCGTCGCCGGACTGCGGCCACGTCTACAGGCACGGGTCCGCGTCGGCGTCTGGCGGGACGTACACCGTGACGACCACCGTCCATTGGCGGGTCGCCTGGAACGGAGCCGGGCAGAGCGGAGTGTTCCCCGACCTGGCGTCGACGAGCCAGGTGACGGCGCAGGTGCGTGAGGTGCAGGCGCTCGTGAACGGGCATCCGGGCGCGTAATCGGAAGGCAGCCCGGTCCCGGGCGATCCCGGACGGGCGAACTCAACAGTCAGGTGAAGAGATTGTTGGTGAAGAAGCAGTCGGTGAGCGCTGAGCTGCCAGGCCGGCGGCGCAGCTCCGAGAACGGCGACGACGTCGGAGGGCGCACTACGAAAGGCGCGCGCATCGCGCCCGTCGCCGGGCGGAGGAATCTGCGGTTGGCGTGGATGGCGGCGGGCCTGCTGGTGGTGTCCGCGCTCGGGGTGCAGTGGCGGGTTGCGTCGGCGGGTGAGCGGGTTCGGCTCCTGGCGCTGGCCCACCCGGTCTCGGCGGGCCACGTGCTCAGCGCGTCGGATCTGACCGAGGTGGCCGTCCCACCGGGAAGCGGTGTGGCCGGGATCCCGGCGGATGAGGAGTCGTCCCTGGTGGGCAGGCGAGTCGCGGTCTCCCTGTGGGCGGGCGCACCGCTATCACGTGCGGCGTTGGCTGATCCGGCTCCCGCGCCCGGGGTTCAGGTGACCGGGCTGCTGGTGAAGGAAGGCCACTATCCGGCTCAGCTGGCGGCCGGGGACAGCGTGGTCGTCTACGACCGGGGCTCTGACTCACCGGCTACCCAGACCGGCGGCGCGAGCTCCGCAGCGAGCACGGCCAGCTCTCCGCCTCAAGGGCTGGTGCTGTCGGTACTGCCGGCGAGCGAGCCTGGAGAGGTCGTCGTCACGGTGCAGGCGTCGCCTGCCGACGCCGCGCAGATGGCTCAAGTAACGGAGCCACAGCTGGCGTTGACTGCACCGGACGGGAGGTGAGTGGCCATGGCACTCGTGGTGGTCGGCTCCGCCAAGGGCGGTGCCGGGGCGACGGCGACGGGGCTCGGCTTGGCCGCCATGTCGGGCGACGGACTGGACGGCGTGTTCGTCGAGGCGGACATCCTCGGCGGTGACGTGCAGCTCCACTTCGGGGTCCGGGACGCGCCGGGTCTGGTCTCGCTCGCGGCTGCGGCGCACCGGTCCGGGCTTTCCGGGGCCCTGCTTCGCGAGCACGCGCAGGCGCTGCCCGGTGGCGCGCTGGTAGTGGCGGCCCCGGCGGCCGTCGAGCAGGCGGGTGCGGCGGTGGAGTTGCTGGACTCCGCATGGTCCGAGGCCGAGTTGGACGACGTGCTGGTCTTCGCGGATGCCGGTGCACTCGCTCGGCACCCCGCGCCGGGGCTGCTGGCGCGGGCGGACGCGGTGGTGCTGGTGTGCTCGGGGTTGCCCGCGTCGCTGGCGCACGCGGCGGACGTCGCCTCCCGGTGGACGGCGACCGGGAAGCCCGTGGTCCTGGCTGTGCGCGGTGCTTGTTCCTACACGCCGGAACGGCTCTCGGCGCAGCTGGATGTGAGCGTCTGTGCGCTGCTTCCGGAGGACCCGGTGGACGCACTGCTACTGCGCGGGGCACGTGTTCCGCCCCGGGGCCGGTTGCCGTGGCGGCGGCCGGACCACGCGCTGATGACCGCGCTCAAAGCGCTCCATACGAGCTTGCTAGACCTCCTTCCGCAGGTCATGGACGCGGGCGTTGATCCCGCGGCCACTGAGCCGGTCGCCATGGCGGAGCCGCTGGATCAAGCGATGACCGCCCTGGGCCGCTGAACCGCGCCGTCGATCCTCTTCCCCAACCTGAAAGACGTTCATGACGATCCAACAACCAACGCTTCCCGCACCCGGGTCGGTCCCACCGGAGGGTGAGGAGTCGAGCCTCGCGGACGAGCTGCGGTCGCGAGTGGCGGCCCGACTCGTCACAGCAGCGCGCCAACGAGAGGCTTCCGAGCTGGCGTTCTCGCCGGTCGAGCGGCGCTCGCTGGGACAACGACTGCTCGGCGAGGAACTGGAGATGGAGACCGCACAACGGCTGCTCCGGGGCGAGGGAGCGCTTGCCCACGAGGTGGAGCAGCGGGTTCTGCGCCGCGCCGAGGACGCGCTGTTCGGCCTGGAGGGCCTGCAGCAGCTGCTGGACGATCCGGAGATCGAGAACATCGACGTGATCGGGCACGACCAGGTCTTCGTGTGCTACGCCGACGGACGGCGGGCGCGCCTGGGAGCGATCGCCTCCTCGGACGCCGCCTTGGTCGAGCTGATCCGCGAGGTGGCCGCGCGCAGCGGGCAGGAGGAGCGGCGCTTCGACCGGGCGGTGCCGAGGTTGAACCTGTGCCTGCCGGACGGCTCGCGGCTCTTCGCCCTGATGGCGGTCTGCGAACGCCCGGCCCTGTCCGTCCGGCGACACCGGTTCCCTCAGGTGTCGCTGGGCGAGCTGCGCGGCCTGGGAATGGTGGACCGGGAAGTCGAGGAGTTCCTGCGGTTGGCGGTGCAGGCGCGCCGCAACATCGTGGTCTCCGGCGGGACGAACGTCGGCAAGACCACGATGGCCCGGGCTCTCATCTCGGAGATCGATCCGGCCGAGCGCCTGGTCACGATCGAGGACACCTTCGAGCTCGGAGTGCACCTCGACGGCCGCCACCCGAACACGGTCGCCCTCCAGGCGCGTGAGGCGAATCTTGAGGGCGTCGGCGCGGTCGACCAGGCGGAGCTGGTGCGTTGGGGGCTGCGCATGTCGCCGGATCGCGTGATCGTCGGTGAGGTGCGCGGCGCCGAGGTCGTGCCGATGTTCAACGCGATGTCCCAGGGCAACGACGGGTCCATCTCGACGGTTCACTCCTCGTCCTCCCGTGGGGTGTTCACCAAGTTCGCCGCCTACACCGCGCAGGCGCCGGAGCGGCTGTCGCTGGAGGCAACCAACCTGCTGGTCGCCTCGGCCGTGCACTTCGTGGTGCACCTGGAGCGCGACACGGACGGTCAGCGCTGCGTCGCGTCGATCCGCGAGGTGGTCGGAGCGGACGGAGTCCACGTGGTGTCCAACGAGGTGTTCGCACCGGGACCGGACCGCCGGGCGGTCCGAGCCTGTCAGCTGCTGGAGGAGACACAGGCGCTCTTCGACCGCGCCGCCGAAACTTCAGCAACGGGGCACGTGCGCACGGGTCTTGGAGCTGGTTCGACCGGGATCGGGTGGTCGATGTGAGCAACGTGGACCCGTGGGCGCTGGCCTGCGCGGGCGGGCTCGCAGGCGGTGTGACCTTGCTCGTCTCGGCGCTGACTTCCGCCGCACCCGCAGGCGAAGGACTACGGGCGCGTGCCGCCGATTGGTTCGAGCGGTTCGGCGGCGAGCGCCCCGGTCGGCGCGTGCTGGGCGCGGCGGCTGGCGCCGGGGCTGGGCTGGTGCTCACCGGCTGGCCGGTGATGGCTCCGCTCGGGGCGCTCGCCGCCTGGAAGCTGCCCGCACTGCTCGGCCCGGACCGGCGTTTCGACGAACGAGTAGCCCGGATCCAGGCACTGGCGTCCTGGACGGAACAGCTGCGGGACACCCTGGCCGCAGCGGCCGGGCTGGAGCAAGGCATCCGTGCCACCGCCGAACTCGCCCCAGCCCCGTTGCGCCCGTACCTGGCCACCCTGGTCGTGCGTCTGGACTCCTGCGTGCGGCTTCCCGACGCGCTGACCGCCTTCGGCGAAGAGCTGGCGGACCCGGTCGCGGACCTGGTCGTGATCGCGCTCATCGGGGCCGGCGGGCGTCAGGCGGGCCGACTCGGCGAACTACTGACGGCGCTGGCGTCCGCCGCTCGGGCGCAAGTGACGGCCCGCGTGAGGACAGCCGCTTCCCGGGCACGGATCCGCACCGCGACCCGGGTGATCACGGCAACCACGCTGCTGCTGGCGCTCGCGCTCAGCGTCATCAACCATGACTATCTGGCCCCGTACCAGACGGGCACCGGACAGTTGGCGCTGCTCGGGGTCGGCGGCCTCTTCGCGCTAGGTCTGCACTGGATCGCGAAGATCGGGTCCTTTCCCGAACCACCGCGCCTGCTGCGCCGGACTCCCAAGGGCGCGCCGCAGGGCGAAGGAGGCGTGCGGTGATCCTCGATCTGCTCTACGCCGCGGGGATTGCGCTCGGCGTGTGGCTACTCGTCGTCGCCCTGCAACCTGCCCGTGAGGACGCCTTGAGCGTGGCGCTGGCTCGGCTTGCACCTCAGCCCCCACAACCGAACCCCAAGGTCGAAACTCCGGGAGCGACGGAAGGCGAGGGCTGGGCGGTACGGGCAGGACGTCCGCTTGTGCCGCTGCTTGTCGCGTGTGGCCTCCCGGGGAAGCGGACGGCCGCTGACCTGACGACACTGGAGATCAGTCCGCAGCGACACCTGGCGGAGAAGGCGACCGGTACGCTGGCCGGACTCGTCCTCCCGTACGTCTGCGTCCTGCTGCCTGCACTGCTCGGAGCTGCGGCCAGCTGGTCACCCTGGGCGTGGATGTCTCCGGTGCTGGGCGCGGCTGGATTCCTTGCTCCGGACCTGACCGTCCGCGCTCGTGCGAAGGAGACCCGGGCCGAGGCGCGCCACGCACTGTCGCTGTTCCTGGAGCTGACCGTGATTGCGCTGTCCGGCGGGGCAGGCGTGCTGCAGTCCTTGGAGCAGGCGGCGGCCAGCGGACAAGGCCCGGCGTTCGCCGACTTCCGCCAGGCGCTGACCGAGGCGGCGATCACCCGCACCCCGCCGTGGGGCCCACTCGCCCGGCTTGGACAGCGCCTCGGCGTTGGCGAGTTGGAGGAACTCGCCTGCACTGCGCAGCTCGCCGGGAGCGAGGGTGCCAAGGTCCGGGCCTCGCTGACCGCCATGTCCGCCTCACTCCGCGTGCGCCTGCTCGCCGACGACGAGGCCCACGCCAGCGCCGCCACGGAACGGATGAGCCTGCCCGTCGTACTGCTCCTCGCCGGCTTCCTTCTCTTCATCGGCTTCCCGGCCGCAGTGAACGCCTTCCGCGGCCTGTAGCCATCCACTCCGATCCACGAACCAATCACAGGAAGACCCCCGCCAATGACCGAGTTCCTCTCCGCCGCCGCCCTGCGCGCCGTCAGCCGCACGCACCTCGCCTGTCGCACCGTCAAGGCGAAGCTCACCGCCTCGTCCGACCCAGTCCGGCGGAAGCCCGCCGACGGCGGCTACAGCACGGAGATGGGCGTGATCACCGCCCTGCTCGTCCTCATCGCGATCGCGGTCGTCACCGCGCTCGGCAACAAGCTGATGGCCAAGGTCAACTCCATCAACATGTAGCCAACTCCCAAGCCGCACAAGCAGTCAGGAATGGGAGAGAGATATGAGGTTGCCCGGAGGGCGGACGATCACGGCGCGGCGTCCCGGAGAGCCGTCGGACCGGGGCGCGGCGACGGCCGAACTCGTCGTCGCGATGCCGCTGTTGCTGCTGATCCTGCTCGGGATCGTTCAGTTCGCAGTCGCCGAGCACGCTGAGCACATCGCGCAGGCGGTCGCCGACCGGGCACTCGCCGTCGCCCGGGCCGAAGGAGCATCCGCAGGCGACGGGCGCAACGAGGCGAGTGCACAGCTGGCTGCGCTCGCCGGCGGGAGCCTGCGCAATCCGCAGGTCGACGTCACCCGCGACGCCGACCGTGTCCGCGTGGACATCAGCGGAGTGGCCACCGCCGTGATCCCCGGCGTGCACCTGCACGTCAGCGCGCAGGCCGACGGCAGCGTCGAGCAGTTCACCACGCCCACCGCGTCGGGAGGATGAGCCGGGCATGGCCCCACCGCAGATCCACAGCAAGCAGGCTGACCGGGGCTCGGCCAGTACGGAACTGGTGCTGGTCACCCCGCTGTTACTCGTCCTCCTCCTGGTGACCGTTGGCTTGGGACGTGCTGTCTCCACCCACCTGGAGGTCGCCGACGCTGCTCACCAGGCAGCCCGCGCCGCCTCCCTGGCCCGGACTCCGGACCAGGCTGTCACCGCGGCGCAGCAGACCACGGCGGACGCGCTCAACCGCGGCGGCCTGGCCTGCCGCGATCCGCGAACCCAGGTGGACACCAGCGACTTCATGCCCGGCGGAAAGGTCACCGTCTCCGTGTCATGCACGACCGCACTCACCGATCTCGGCATCCCACTGCCCGGCGTCCACCACACCAGCACCAGCACGGCGAGCAGTCCGCTCGACGCCTACCGGGCAATCGGAAACGCCCCGTGAGCCGCCCACCGCGCCTGCGCCGGTTCCTGGACGGCCGTTCCGGGGATGACGGCATGGTCAGCGCCTTCACCGCGATCGTGTTCGTCACGCTGCTCGGATTCACCGGTCTGGTCGTCGACGGGGGACTCGCGCTCACAGCCCGCGTCCAAGCACTCGGCCAGGCCGAAGACGCCGCCCGCGCGGGCGCCCAGGCTCTCGACCTGGACACTCTGCGCTTCGACCACGCCGTCCGCCTCAACCCCGCCCAGGCACAGCAGGCCGCCCTCGACTACCTGCACGGCACCGGTGCCACGGGCGAGGCGAGCGCCAACCAGACAGACGTCACCGTGACGGTCACCGTGCACACACCCACGCATCTGCTCATGCTCTTCGGAGTCACCTCGCTGACCGAACACGGCACCGCCACTGCCCACGCCGCCACCGGGACGAACTCACCGTGACTGCCCTTCGCCGCCGGTCCCGTCCGGCAGCACTCGTTCGCGCGACCTCCTCTGCGGCCCTCCTCGCCGGGCTGCTGATCGGCATGCCGTACGCGCTCACGCGCTGGGGCAGGGGTCTGCTGCCGGAGCATCTCAACCAGATCGACGAGGTCATCCGCACAGCCGTGCACCCGTTGCCGAGCACGGCGTGGACGGTTCTGGTGCTCGCGGGCTGGCTGATCTGGGCGGTCCTGTGCGGCACCACCGTGCGAGAACTGGCCTGGCACGCACGGCACCTGCCGCGCCTCCTGCGGCGAGGCGACCTGGCTCCCGTGGCCTCGCGCAAAGGGATCGCCGGAGTGCTCGTCGCGGCCATCGTCCTCGGCGTCCTCGCGACACAGCGCGCTCACGCGCAGACGCCCGCCGGGGCGATCCTCGCCCCCATGCCGTCCACTCGCGCCGTGGCCACCGCTCCCGCTCAACCTGGGCCAGCAGCGGCACACCGTGAAGACGCTGCCCCAAGCAACCTGGTGGTCCGTCAGGGAGACACGCTCTGGGACCTCGCCCGCCGCCACCTGGGCGACCCACTGCGCTGGCGCGAGATCTACCACCTCAACCACGGCGTCCCGCAGGCCGACGGTCGCACCCTGAGCGATCCCGACCTCATCTGCCCCGGCTGGACCCTGCAACTGCCCTCAAGCACCGTCCAGACGACGGGTGGTCAACCAGCACTGCCACTTGTGACGAGCAGCGCCCCGACGCCCGCACCGGTGCCGGTCACCGCCACCAGCGGTACTCCTCCGCCCATCAGCCCACCAACGTCCGGAAGAACCGCCACCCCGGAGCAACCAAGCCCGAGACCGTCCAGGCCGCAGCACTCGGCCCACGCCGCCACCAGCTCTTCAGGAGTCCACCTTCCCGCCGGAGGCGGCTACATCGACCTCGCCCTCCTCGCCGCGCTGACCGCCCTGGCGGGCAGGGCGCTGGCTCGACGGCGCGCCCGCCCGCATGCGCCCCGAGCCCCGCAGCCGTACGAGATCCCCGAACCGACACACCCCGAGGACGACCCGCTAACCTGCGCCCTCCGCCAACTCCACCGCCTGAATCCGAACACCCTCGTTCCCTCGGCCGGTACCCCCGTCGCCACGGACGAAGGCAGGACGCTGAACCTCGGCCAGCTTCTGGCCCGCGCCGCCGACCACCGCGTCGCGCTGACCGGCCCCGGCGCCGCCGATGTCGTCCGCGCGATGCTCGCCACCGCCATCACCGCGGCCGAGGCAGGCGAGGAACTCGTGATCTCCGCCCCCGAACTCTCCGAACTTGCACCTGCCCTGACGGGTGCCCAACTGCCTCGCCTTCACGTGGTCCCGGACGCAGGAGCGGCGCTCACCGCACTCGAGGCCCACGCCTTGAGAGCCGTACGGACCGCCGCTCAGACCGATGTCGGGCCACCCCCACGTCTGGTGCTGATCGGGGCGCTCTCGCTCGGGGAGCACGAGCGCCTCACCGCACTTCTGCGCGCCGACCAAGCCAATGTCATTGCGGCCGTGCACCCCGACCCTCTCCCCGGAGTCTGGGAGGTGACCGTCGACCCCGACGGTCACGCCGTACTCGACGCAGAATCAAGCGGGACGAACACTGAGCAAGCGGTCCGGTTCTTCCACCTTCGCGTCGAATCCGCCGAGACTCTTCTCCGTCTGGTCCGCGAGAACATCGCTCTGCTTCCGAAAACCGAAATCCGAGGCGGCTCAGATTCAGAGTTGTCCGAAAGGAAAAACGACGAAGCGGAAGAATTCGCAGAACCAATGGAGCCGCCCGACTCGGTCTCAGTGCCTTCCCGGGCGGAATTCCGCGATGAGCCGACGCTAGAAGAACCCGGTTCATCGGAAGCCGCAAACCCGCCGAGGGCGCCGGCGTCCGTCCTCTCCCAGCAGCCACCCACCCAGGGGGCACTCGTGGTAGCCCCGGTTCGGCTCACGTTGCTCGGCCAGCTGGCCGTGACGGTCCGAGGAGTGGCGTTGGAGCGTGGGGTGCACGGAAACGTCGGAGACCTTCTCGCCTACCTCGCCGTCCACCGGAACGGCAAGACGAAGGAGGCGATCACCACCGCGCTTTGGCCCGCCCAGGCCACGGCCGACGGAGCAGCCGCCACGTTCGACAACACCAAGAGCACCGCCCGTACCCTTCTGCGCTCCGCGCTGGGCTCGGGGCGCTCCCTCGCGGTCTTCGTGCAGGCTGGCGGGATCTGGCGGCTTGACCCACAGCTCTACTCCAGCGACCTCGACGACCTGCGGGAAGCCTTCCAACAGGCCCACGCCGCCGGCCACGACCGCGACGCACGACTCGATGCCTGCCGTCAGGCAGTGGCTTTGGCCGGAGGCGTGCTGCACGCTGCCAGCGACGCCGAATGGCTGGAGATCCACCGCGAAGACCTGCGCCAACGCACCCTCGACGCGCTGGCCGTCCTCACGGCACAGGCGGACCAGGATCCCGAGGAGACCCTCGCCTACCTGACCAGGGCGGTGGACCTCGACCCCTATAACGAGCAGCTCTATCTCCGTCAGGCTCGACTCCATGCCAAACTGGGCAGGCCCGAAGCGGTGCGCCGCACCCTCAACCTGCTCAAGCAGCGTTGCCAGGACCTCGGCGTCCGCACCACACCCGCGGTCATCGACGCATTCCAGCAGCTACTCGCCGGCCCGCGGCCGACTGCGGTGGCCGCCAAGCGCCCGGTTGCGGGGGCCTCCCGTCGCTGACACGTCGCTGGCGCGATCGCAAAACCCGCGCTGCAACGTGTCCCGTCGCCGGTCCCGTCTTGCCGCTCCTGCCTAGGGGCTCCAACACCCCGTCCTGCTAGAGACAGGACGCCCCCGCCGCGCGCATAACGTCACGTCAAATGGCCTCTTCTGGCGGCAGGAGCGGGCCAGACTCACCAACCGGGAGCCCAGCATCCCGGTCTTCGCCCGCGCGTACTCCGCCCGGCCGCTCGCAGCCCTTGCTGCCGTTCCGGCTTGTCCACCGTTCTTCGTTCCCCTCTCCCTCGTCGGCCGTTCGTCCTCTGCTGCCCCTGCGCCCGCGCCAGGCTTGGCCGGCGCTGCCGGCCCGCACGGGGCCGCCCCCGCGCAGAGGGCGCGGACGCCTTCCACGTGCGCCGGGGGCGCGAGGCGTGATCGATGCGCCCCCTTGGTCGCGCAACGCACCCCACGCGCCACCACCGAGGCCGTGCCTGCGATAGTGCGGCCCGCCGCCTGGGCCCGCGACACCTTCGGTCGCCGCCTCGGAATTACACGACCGAATGCGTCGTGAATTCGCGCGAATTCCAGCATTTTCCAGCCCCATTCCGACTCGACTCGTCGGCCCGACCCGAGCTACCTTCGAAATGTGCCCGGGGATGCCGGGCGGCGGCAAAAAGAAGGAAATGCCGCGAATTCCCCAGGAGAACTCTACTTGGGGACCAGTGCGCCCGAATTGCGGGCGCGGGAAAGGGAATGAGAATGGACAGCGCCACCACCGCCGACGGCGGCGGGACGACGGCCCGGCCCGGCGATCCGGTCGTGACCATCTGCCAACACTGGTGCAACGGCACCACCGCCCACGGGCACGACCCGCTGATCAGCCACCTGCTCGACCGGGCTGGGTTCCTGGCGGAGCGGTACTTCGGCGAGCGCTACCACCGCCTCCCCTACGACCTCCCCGACGGGGCCGCCGAGCGGATGGCCACCGACGCGACGCGGATGCTCCGCGCCTGCCACTACGAGGTCCGCATCGACCCCGGCCTCGGCCTGGATGCCACACCCGAGCAGCGCGCCACCGACTGGAACTGCCCGATCCACCCCGACCTGCCTGCGCTGCAGGCGAGTTGATCCCCCACCACCCCGACACCCCGCGAAAGAGAACTCGACTATGAGCAGCACCCCGACCAACCCCACCCCCGACGGCCCGAACCCGGCCCTGCGCCCAGGTGCGTATCGCCTGCACGAGCGGCTCGGCACCACCCGGACCGAGCTGCTGCAGCAGGTGAGCGGCTCGCCCGCACGCCTGGCCCTGGCCCGGCTGATCGCCGGTGCAGCCCGGGACGCCGACGCCCTCACTGACGCCCTGCGCAGCCGGATCGGCCACGCCCGCGACAACCTGGGCCGACTCGGCTCCGGTGGCCGCCTGACGGTACGGGGCAGCTTCGCCACGGTCATGGCCACCCTCGGGGCCGAGATCGACCTCCTCACCGGCCAGCTCGACCAGGCCCTGGAACACCTCGACGAGCTGATCGACGCTTACGAGCGCCTGACCGAGCCGCCCACGCCCACCGCGTCCGAGCGGTTGCGGATCCTGCCCGGGCCGCGCCGCTACCGCACCGCCGGGCCCTGCACCTGCGCCTGCACCCGGCCCTGCGGCTGCGGCCACGCCGGATGCACCGCCCGCTGACCCACAGCCCCGCACGGTGCCGTCCGCACGCGGACGGCACCACCCCACCCAACCGTCAGCACCAGGGAGTTGATGTCACCATGAGCAGTCGATCGATCATCGCGATCCCCACCGGTTCCGGGTTCTCCGGCCGCTACGTCCACCACGACGGCCACCCGAGCGTCCGCGTCCCCCTCCTCCTCGCCCTGCACCGGCAGCGGTTCGACGGCAACACGCAGGCGATGGCCGACCTCCTGGTCCACGACCACCCCGCCGGATGGGCCGACCTGCCTACCCTCACCCGCCTCGGCGGCTGCTACTGCCACGGCCCCCGCAACGACGACCCCCAGCTGCTGACCGAACGCCACGCCGACCCGCTGTGGCACGAGGCGGTCTACATCCTCCACCCCGACCACCTCCAGGTCCTGCCCGCGCACCCCTGTGGCACCCGCTGGAACCCCGCCTACGACATTGCCTGGACCGCCGACCCCGCCAGCCTCACCTTCTAACGCACCATCACCCACTGGCCCGGGGCGGCCGTCGCGCCGCCCCGCCCCTCCCGAAGGAGACACCCCGTCATGAGCCGACTCCACGACGCGCTCACCACCGGCCCCGACGACGAGGCGCTCGACTTTCCCCTGGTGACCGTGCGGCCCCGCTACCTCGCAGGCCCGGGCGAACCCGACGCCGCCCTGGACCGCCTCAACCTCCCTGGGTGGTCCTGGTTCGACGACGACGCTGGGAACTGCCACATCTTCTCCCCGTGCCAGCGCCTCTATGCCGGATTCCTGCCCGAAGCCGGCACTCGCGCCCGGCGCGAGCTGTGGCGGATCTGGGCCCGCGCCCACCGCACCGCACCGCTCGCCTGGTCCTTCGGCGCGGACGACCATATCCCCGCCGAACTGGTCGGCGACCTCGGCACCGCCCTCGCCCACGACTGGCACCACGTGCTCGCCGACGCGGACGCGGAAGGCGGCGAGCCGCCCGCGTTCCTCACCGGAACGGGGGACACCGACCAGGTGTGGACCGTGCTTCACGACTGCGGCTGGGTCGTGATCGGCGGCGGCCCCGACGGACGCGACGCCTTCGCCCCCGATGGCCAGGCCCGCCTCTCCCACCGCCCCCACCCCGACGGCACACCTGGGCGGCGCGCCTGGACCGCCACCGCAACTCCGGGACTGGACGGCCAACCGGTCTGGACCGCCACCTTCACCGCCCAAACGCCCGCACACTACATCGCGGCCTTCGCCGCCGCCCTCGCCGACCCCGATGGCCTGATCCGCGAACCCCACCAGCTCGACCGCCGCCTCTGGCAGGGCCAGCACCTCGACCTCACCCGCACCACCGACACCCGGACCGGCACACCGGCCTGACCCGCTGCCCGCACAGGGGCCGCCCCGCCAAGGCGGCCCCACCCCTCCAACCCGCTACGGCCAGCACCACCCGCATGGAAGGGAAACGCCCGCGATGGCTTCGTCCGGCCCGAGGACCCGCCCCGGCCACCTGCGCGCCCAGGTCGCCCGCGCCTTGGAACAGCACGCCCCCACGGCGCTCAGCGTGACCGAGCTCGCCAAACTGCTTGGTCACTCCGGCGGAGCCGTCGGCAACGCATGCCAGGCCCTCCACGCGCGCGGACACGCCCAGCTTGCGTCCGCCAACCCGCGCCGCTACCAGGCCACTTCTACCACCGCCACGGTGGCAGCGAACACACCCGCACCGCCCTGCACGCCGCCGACCATCACCATGCCACCGCAGTCCAACGCTGCTCCGGTGTCGGGTGCAGCGGCTCCGGGGCGTCCCGACCCGATCGTGCGCCCGAACGGGCAGACCTACCGCCCCAGGTCCCTCGCTGGGCTGCCCGACGTCGAAGCCCTGCGCCGCCTGCGCGCCGCCAACGTGCCAGTCCTCCTCTACGGGCCGCCCGGCACCGGCAAGACCTCCCTGATCGAGGCCGCCTTCGACGACCTGATCACCGTTGCCGGAGATGGCGACACCACCGTTGCCGACCTCGTCGGCGAATACACCCAAACCGCAAGCGGTGGCTATGAGTTCCAGTACGGGCCGCTGGTAACGGCAATGACCGAGGGCCGCGCTCTGTTGATCGACGACGCCACCCTCATCTCGCCGAAGGTGCTCGCCGCCCTCTACCCCGCCATGGACGGCCGCCGCCAGATCCAGGTCAAGGCCCACAAAGGAGAGACGGTCAAGGCAGCCCCCGATTTCTACGTGGTAGCGGGTCACAACCCTGGGGTCCACGGCGCGGTCCTCACCGAAGCTCTCGGCTCCCGCTTCAGCGTGCAGATCCAGGTCGGATCCGACTACGACCTCGCTCAAGCCCTAAAGATCGACGGACGCGCGGTGCGGATCGGCCGCCACCTCGCCGCCCGCCAACAGGCAGGCGACCTCGGCTGGGCACCCCAACTGCGAGAACTCATCGCCTTCCAGAAGATCGCCGACATCCTCGGCCCCGACACCGCCTTCGCCAACCTCGTCGGCATCGCACCCCTCGAGGACCGCGACCTGATCACCGAGATCGTCACCAAGGCCGTCGGACGCCCCGTCACCGCACTCACCCTCGGCCGCCAACTCTGAACCCCTGCTCCACGCTTCACCAGAAGGAGACCCGTTGCGATGACCGGTCACCGGCACGTCCACCACGCCCCGCCCGCCCAGTCCGCCACCGATGCCGACCTGGACCGGTGGTCCGATGACGGCGGCACCACCCCTACCCCGTCGGCGCGGACCGCCGACCTGGAACGCCACTGGCTCCGGGTCTCCGCCGCCCTCACCGCCCGCCTGCCGGACCTGGCCGGACGCGACGACATCATCGTCACCTGCGAACACACCACCCGCTCCGGCGCACCCGCCGCCTACTTCCCCACCCTCGCCAGCATCGAGGTCTCCACCCACGTCTTCAACCCCCTGCACCCAGCCCGCATCCGGCCTGAATTCCCAGGCGACGAGGACCGCTACCCGACGGCGTGGGGCGCGCTCGTCCACGAGGCCGCCCACGCCGCCCACTCCCTCTGGACCACACCCACCCACCTGCTCGGCACCGCCCTCGACGACGCCGCGCAGCTCCTGGAGGAATCACGCGCCGAACGCGCCCACCTCGCCCAACGTCCCGCCGACCGCCGCTACCTGCGCGCCATCGTCCGCCAGCTGATCCTCGACGCCCTCGCAACGAGCCCGCCCACGAGCCGCTGGCACACCGCCCACGCCGCCGCCCTCGTCCTCGCCCGCCGCGACGCCGGAATCCTCGACCCCGACGAAGCCCAACCCCTCCACGATCTCGCGGAACAGGTCCTCGGCCCCGACCTCCTGGCCGAGCTGACCCGGATCTGGCATGACGCGCACACCACCGGCGACACCGACGCCGCCGCCATGCTCGACCACGCCCGCGCCTGGTGCGACGCCCTCAACACTGACCCCACCACCCCGCCCCCGCCCGCCAACAACAGCAGCGGGAACGGCTCGGTGAGCGGGCCCGGGACGCTGGCCGACGCCATCGGGCAGGTCACCGGCCACATCACCGAGAACGAGCGCGCTCAGGCCGCCGCCGAACGCGCTGCCCGAGCCGCCAGCGCCCGCCGCAGCGACGCCAAGGCCGAACAGGCCGCCCACCGGCGTGAAGCCGCCGCCACCGCCAAGGCCGTCTTCGCCCCCGGAGCCCGCCCCTACACCCCCGCAAGCACCGCACGGAAGGGGCGACCGGCCCGCTCGCCGATCACGGGCACCCGCCCACCGAGGCCTGCCGAGCAGCGTGCAGCCGTCCAACTCGCCCGCGCCCTCCGCGCCGCCGCCTACCGCGAACGCACCGACACCGTCAACACCAGCACCGCACCACCCGGCCGCCTCAACATGCGCGCCGCCCTCGCCCGCACCGCCCAACAAGCCGCCGGAGCAACTCCCACCGCGCAGCCTTGGACCAGCGTCCAGCGCCGTCACACCCCCAACCCGCCGCTGCGCGTCGGCGTCGCCGTCGACATCTCCGGCTCCATGGCCGCCGCCACCGCGCCCATTGCGTCGGCCGCCTGGATCCTCGCCAAAGCGACAGCCCTGACCGACCCCGCCTCCCGCGCCGCCACCGTCGCCTACGACTCCCACCTCACCGCCGTCACTGCCCCGGGACGAACCCCCACCCAGGTCAGCGAGTTCACCGCCACCGGCGCAGGCCACAGCCTCGCCGAAGCTATCGACGCTCTCACCGCCGGACTCGACCTCACCCACCCGGGCAGTGCCCGCCTCCTCGTCATCGCCTCCGACGCCCGGTATCACCCCGACGAAACCACCCGCGCCACCAAGCGCATCAATCACTTGAACACGAGCGGCTGCGCCGTCCTCTGGCTCACCTTCCACCAGAACACCACCCCGCCACCCGGCGTCACGCTCCTCGAACTCGCCAACCCCGCCGACGCCATCAACGCCATCGCCCACGCGGCCATCACGGCGTTGTCCCACACAAGTTGATCCAAGACGCCTGCAGCGCGGTCCCGTTGGGACAGCACCCCGGCCACGGGCCCGCACGGTTTCTTGTCCGAGGCCGGGACTTCAGTGGCCGGCGGTCTTCCCGGCGCCCCCCGCGCGACAGCAGTCCGGCATCGCCGCCTCTCGCCAGGCTCGGCGCCACCACTCGACCGACCGCGCGCTGAACCGCAGGGCAGCAGCACACCACCTCCTCGGGGAGCGTGGGTGCGGGAGACGGGCCGCAGAGCTGGAGGGCGCGGTCCCGCACCAAGTCCCGCCATCTAGCTCGACGGCTTGCTGTGAGGGATGCCGGTGCTCACTCTGGCATCCGAGATGTGCTTCGGGACAGAAGGCCGGAGTTCGAGCCAAGGCCGTGCGGCTGAGTTAGGACAACCGCCTGGACGACTGCTCACCAACTGAGTGATCCGGATGCTCAACCAGCGGTGACGGAGTCGACCAGTGAGGCCTCCATCGGCTGCCTAGTTCCGCCTGTCGGGTAGACCGAGGCAGCCCTGGCAGAAGATCTCGTCTCAGGAAGGGAGCAGGTCACGCATCTCCAGCAGGTCCCCAGGCTGGCACTCCAGAGCTTCGCACAGCCTGGTCAACGTCGAGAAGCGGATGGCCCGCGCTCGTCCGTTCTTGAGCACCGACAGGTTGGCGTAGCTGATCCCGACTAGATCGGGCAGCTCTGAGAGCGTCATGCCGCGCTGCTCCAGCAGGCGATCGAGATGGACGACGATGCCGTGATCCTCTCCCATTAGATGACCCCGTCGAGTTCCGCGCGCATCTCGTGCCCCGTCCGCACGATGCGAGCGAAGGTCAGAACACCGATGCCCACAAGAAGTAGGACCCAGGACAGGTGCCAAAGCTCCATGACCGCGGAGAAGCCGAGGTGGTACTGCGTCAGGCTCGCGAGGAGCTGTCGGTTGGCGATCGCCTGCGCAAAGCTGGTGGCCAGCTCGCCGCCGATGAGTGACCATCCGAGGATCCGCAGGCGTCGCGCCACCTTGAGGGAGTAGACCCCTTCGTGGTGTGCCGAGTCCAGGAGGCGCACAACCAGGGCGAGGCCCAGCAGGAGGAACAGCATCGGGGTTGCCTCGGCGACTGTGCGCAGAGTGGTCTGGCCGGTGCTGGGGTGTTGGGCGCACACATTGAACGTCTCGGCGAAGCTGGTGCCGTTCGTATGAAGGCCGGCCAGGGCGGCTCCACTGCCCTGGAAGTGGAGGAGGTCGGCTGGCGCGTCCAGGCACGCCGGAGAGGGGGTGCCCCATCCGTAGAAGTTGTTGAGGCCGAGGACCGCGAGCAGGCCGGCCAGGACTACGAGTGCCACCAGAGCCGTGAAGGCAGCTCGGGACGGGGTGCGCAGTGGTTCGGTTGGGTTGCTCTGGGCGGGAGATTCCACGATGCCCATACCTGCCTGCCTGTATCGTTTTTCGATATACTCGACCGTAGGAGTCCGGCCCGGAACATGTCAACCCCGCTTGGGTGCCGGGCAACGGCGGGGTCCATGAGCCCCTTCGGCCGTCCCACTTCCACTGGGACGGCCGAAGGTCTTCAACTGCACTGGCAAAGCGATTAGCTAGGGACGCCAGGTCGCCCCGTCAGTAGGGAGTGGTGTACGAGAGTTGGCCGTCCACGGTGCACCAGATTCGGGTCGCGTGTGAGCCCCCGATCGGGATGCTCTTGACCACGGCGCTGATGTTGAAGTCGTCGCCGGCGTTCATCTTGCCGCCGCTGGCGATCGTCGCGCCGTTGTTCCATGTCCCGCACCAGGTGACCGAGACGACGTAGAAGATGCCGCCCGAGTCGTTGCAGTCCAGGTAGTCGTTGGCGACCCAGCCGCCGTTGAACTCGAACTGTGCACTGACCGACTGGTGCCAGCCTGTACAGCGGTAGAGGACGGAGCACTGCTCGTCCGAGGTCACGGCCGTGTACCAGACCGTGGCCGGCGCGTACGCGGTGGCCTTGCGGATGTGCATCTGCTTCGGGCCGACGTAGATCGTCTCGGTGTTCTCGCAGGACTTCCCGGCCTTCAGCTTCGGGTAGGCCTTCGCGAGGGACGCGCACTCCGACGCGGGCGCCGACACCTTGAACGTGTAGGTGTGCGACTTCGAGTCCGGCGTGACGTGGGAAAGGCCGACGACCTGCCCCGTCGGCATGGTCACCAGGGTCGGCTGCTGGATCGTCACCGCCGGGACGGCGGAGTGGGAGGCGGGCGTGGCGGCTGCCGCGCTCGCCGGTGCTGCGAACGCGGCACCGAGCAGCAGGCCGAGTGCTGCGATCGGGACGCGCAGATGCTTGAGTGGTGGGCGAATCACTGAATCTCCCATACTGGATAGAAGTGCGGGGAGTTCGTTCCGCATGCGGGGTCCGGAAAGCTCTCCGGAGAATCCAATGAAGCTGATGCAGATTCAACTTCCCTTTGGCGCGCTGGAATCTACCAGTACTTGCCTTGTTCGCGTCAATGACTCTCATTACTCAGGTACGCATACCCAGGCCCGACTCCGCTTACGGCGCCGAGGGCACAGGCGGAAAACGAAGGGATGCAGGCCAGTTGTCTAATGAAGTCATCCTGGTCGAGTGCCTGGCATCGTGCGCCAGGGCGTGCTGGGGCGGCGCCGGGTCCGTAGAGGCGCGGCAGATACCGGATCTTCCTGGCCATAAGGTGTCAATGGTGGCAAATAAAATAGATCCCCTACTGTGCCGATGAAGGCAACCTCACGGGGCGGGCTTGAGGACAACTGCAGGGATACGAATCAATTGCATATCAACCGCCATGCTGCAGCGGTCCATTCGGTAGTCCGTGCAGCCCGGACGTAGCACCGCAAATGACGAACGCTTGGGGCGGCATCATCAGACGCCGCCCCCTATACGTACCCGCCAGGCTCTGTGCGCAGGGCTCCGAGGAGCTGCGGCGATGCGGTTACTGCTTGAGACGGTAGGTTCGGGGCTTGCTGGTGACCATCTCGGCCTGCCCGAGGTTGACCAGAGTGACCAGGGCATTTGCGACGGCACCGGAGCTGCGGCCCAGGGCGCGGGCGATCTTCGTGGGCGAGGTGGGATCCTCCGAGTGGCATTGGAGGTAGTCGAGGACCAGGGCTCGAAGGCCGCCCTGTCCCAGTCGACTGGCGGGCTGCGGCGCTACCGGCTCGTGGGTGGCTTCAGCGGACCCGTTGCCCGCGTCGTCTGATTCCGGCGTCTCGATCTCGGAGCCTCCTTCCGCCGCGTCGTCATGCGTGACGGTGCTTGCATGCCCGGGGTCTTCTACGCGGTTGGAGGCACTCGGGACGTTGTGGTTCGACTCGTTGCCCGCACCGGCGGTGTCGCTCGCAGTGTCGTTCGGGTGCCAGCGATCGGGCTGGCGGCCGTTGTGGGCGAAGGTGCCGCGCTCGCGGTGGGCGAGCTGTGCGCTTTCGAGCGCGACGAGGATCTTGGAGACGGTGGATCGGCCGAGTCCCGTGGTCTGGGCGAGCTCTACGGGTGTCTGCCCGGGTTGGGTCCGTAGGGCTGCATAGACGGCGGCGGCGTTCTGTGCCAGGCCGTCCGGCATGACGGCGTTGCTCGTGGGCGTGCTGGACATGGGAGTCCCCTCCACTGATCGAAATGGATGCCATGGGTTCCCGGCCGGGAGTGCCCGCGCGGTGGCCACCGCGGCGCTTCGGGCGAATCCATGGACGCTCTGTATCGGCTCAATTGCAAGTGGGCTGGGAATCATCACCGCTGGTCAGCCTGGACGGGTGGCGGCAATCGGATGTCCGATCGACTCGGGGCGCACCAGCGCGCCGGTGTGCGGGGCGTCGATCATGGTGGTGGCGTTGACAGCGATGCCGACGTGGTGGATCGCGCTTGGGCTGGAGCCGAAGAAGACGAGGTCGCCGGGCTGGAGCGCCGCTCCGGCTGGGAGTTGGGGGCCGTGGTCGTACTGCTGTTGTGCGGTGCGCGGGAGTTGGATGCCTGCTGCGGCGTAGGCGGCCTGGGCGAGGCCGGAGCAGTCGAAGGCACGGCCGGGGTCTTCGGCGCCCCACTGGTAGGGAACGCCGATCTGGCTGCGGGCGTAGGCAAGCGCCCTGGCGGCACCACTGCCTGGAACAGTCGCTGCCGCGGTGTAGGCGGTGGCGTACCGCCGGGCGTAGCGGAGGACTTCGGCTTCGTAGGCGTCGGAGTCGTTGTAGGCGTGGAGTGCGTGGTCGATGCTGGCCGGGTCGTGGGTCATGCCGTTGGCGCAGAGCAGGCGGGCGGCGGCGTAGACGGCGTCGACGGGGTCCCAGGGCGTGGGCGGGTTCGCGCCGCCGGGCGGGGTCGGGTGGTCGTATTGGGCGAAGGTCGTCGCCTCGAACTGCATGGGCCCGAGTGCTCCGGCGGTCGAGACCTGGTCGTGGGCGCGGCCGTGGTCGGATTCGGCTTTGCCGATGCCGGCCAGGATGGTCCAGGGCAGGCCGGGGCAGGTGGGGGCGGCCTGCTGGTAGAGGGCGAGCATGGCGGGCGGGATGTCGGCGCCGGAGGCGGCTGTTCCCGCGCCGCCTCCGGCGCCGATGAGGGCGAGCGGTCCGGTGGCCACCGCCGTGGCGATGGTGACGGCAGTGGCGGCTGTGACGGTGGCGAGCAGCAGCGCGCCGAAGCAACCGACCGCGGTGCCGCCCGCCACCTTCAACTCGGCGGTGGCCAAGGCGATCAGCTCTGCCGCAGAAGACCGGCCGTCCATGCGTCGGTGGGTGGCAGCGGGTTGGGGGCGGGCAGCGGGGAGGGGTCGGGCACGGGTGAGGTAAGCGTGGTGGGCTGGAGCGCTGTCGGCCACACGGTCGGGAGGTCGATCAAGCGAGCACGGCGGGTGGGCACGCCTACGGGCAGCCAGACCGCTTCTCCGGGCCGGTAGTCGGGGCTGCCGTCGGCGGGCAGGTCGCGCGCGGTGGTGGCGACCGCGATGCTGGCCAGTGCGTGGTGGCCGGTGAGGCGTTCGCGGAGGTGTGCTTCGCGGCGGTGGCTGTGCAGGGTGAATGCCACGAGGGGGCGGATTCCGGTGGTGAGGGCGAGTTCGGCGTAGTCGTCGAGCTTGGCCACCACGCGGGTGAGCGGTTCGGTGCCGGTGTCGTACTCCAGGAAGAACGCCACCCGCCGCGCGCCGTGGACGAGTTCGCCTTTGGCGTCGGGGCGGGCGAGGTCTCCCCAGATGCGGGCGCAGCGTGCTTCTGACCACCACTGTGCCAGTCGGCTGTGCTCCGGTGGGTTCGCAGCGAGTCGGGCGAAGAACTGGGCGACGCCGAGGTTGTGCAGGAGTTCGGGGTTGTAGGCGGTGCGGGTCGCGAGTTCGGGGTGCCAGCCGAGGGCGGCGGGGGTGGTGGCGTGGCGGGCGGCGAGGATCTGTGCGCCGACCTGGCCGAGGACGTAGGTCTCGGGTGCCGAGCCGACGGGGAGGCGCAGCCGGAATGAGTCGAGCAGGCCGAGGCGGTGCAGGGTGGCGAGCCGTCGGTTGGCGGTGCGGTGGCCGGTGTAGGCGAGCTCGGTGATGTGATGGCTGGTCAGCGCGGTGTGTTCGGCGAGCATGTCGAGCAGCCACAGGTCGCGCGGGGTCAGGCGGGCGGCGAGCGCGGCCAGGGGAGTCCGACGGCGACCGGACGTCGGGGCGGCGGGGGCGGCGCTGGACCCTCGGCGGACGGTGACGGCGGTGGGCACGGCGGAGGTGCGGCGCGGCATAGGCGAACTCCCTACGGGTTGACGGAGGTCGGGGTGGCGGCGGGTCCGAAGCGGGCGCGGGAGGCGAGGCGCACTTCGGTGGCCCGGCCTGGGATGCGGGGCGGCAGGGGGCGTGTGGCCAGGGTGAAGGCGGGGGAGTCGGCGTGGTCGACGACGAGCCGGACGGCCGCCTGGAACGCGCCGAGGTGCGCGAGGTCGTGAGCGAGGAGCTGAGGCGAGGTATGGCGCTCCAGTTGCCTCGCGTCCTCGGGCGACGCGTTGAAGAAGATCTTGTTGCGCGCGTTCGCGGAGATGCCCTCGCGGAGATCGGACGGGAGTTGGGCGAGGTTCTGGTGGGCGAGCGCCAGGGAGAGCCGGTAGCCGCGGGCTTCGGCGAGCATGTCCTCCAGCGGGTATGGCAGGTTGAGGAAGTTGTGCGCCTCGTCCAGGACGAGCGAGCAGTCCAGCCGCTGCTGCTCACCAGCTGCCGCACGGCGGGCGGCGGCCTGCCAGGTCTTGGCGACGACGAAGGAGCCGAGGAGTCGGGACGTCTCCTCTCCGAGCACGCCCTTGGGCAGGCGGACCAGCGCGATGCCGCCGTCGAGCACGGAGTCGAGGTGGAAGGTGGACGGGCCGGCGGCGATCGTGTCGGAGACGAAGGTGCGCAGCAGGAAGGCGCGGAGCTTGTTCATCAGCGGGCCAGTTGCTGCAGCACGGGAGGGCTCGGACAACTGCTCGTACCAGTTCCAGAAGCCGCGCAGGGTCTTGTCCGCACCGGCCAGTCCGGCGACTGTGCGGTGCCGGTAGACCGGTTCGGTGAGCAGGCGGGGGATGTCGGCGAGGGTGACGTGGGCGCCTGCGGTGGCGGAGGTCATCAGGGTGAGGCAGGCGGCGCGCATGACATCGTCGGTGCGCGGGCCCCAGAACGCGCTGAAGATGCGGCGGAAGATGCCGACCAGGTTGTCCACGACGACATCGGCCTGGTCGCGGCTGCCTTCCAGGACGTTCAGGCGCGGCGGCGGGGCGTGGTCGCCGGGGTCCAGGACGACGGTGCGGCCGGTGGCTTCCCCGGGCAAGCGGGCGAGGATGTCCAGGACGAGGTCGCCCTTGGGGTCGACGACGAGGACCCCGCGGCCCTTGGCGACGTCGTCCAGGACGAGGTTGGCCATGAGAGTGGACTTGCCAGAGCCGGTGGCGCCGACGATGTGCAGGTGGTGTCGCGAGTCCGGGATGTGCAGCCCGACGGCGCGGTCGGGGCCGGTGTCGGCCCGGCCGAGCGGCTTGGCCCCGGGGCCGGGCACGGGAACCTGGACCGGCGGCAGGACCGAGCGAGCGCCGGCCCTGCGGACGCCTGGCGCTCCGGTGTCGAGGGGCAGGTGGGCGACGCAGGCGAGTTCAGTGACGGACAGCAGGTCGCCGCGCAGCGGGAAGTGACGCTGCGCCATGGCCTCACCCGGGTTGCGAAGCCGGTGGCGGGCGTACCAGTTGCGACCGGAGTGGACGGCGAAGGCCGAGGCGACGGCGTGCGCGCGACCGCGGGCCCGGGCGACCGGGTCCAGCACTCCGGCTTCCGTGTCAGGCGGGTTGGCGGGGACGGTGACGGCGTAGCGCACGCAGGTCTCCCACTGCGGGCCCACGGCCTTGGCCAGAGCAGCGCGCAGCTCGGCGGCCTGCTCCGGGTCCCGATGGGCGGCGGTGGATCGGGACGGCTGGTGGGTGAGCAAGTCGAGCACCCGCCCGACCCGGGACGGCGCGGCTGAGCCCTGCCGCAGTGCACGCAGGCGGGTCTTCGCGCGCGCGGTGCGGTGTCCGGTAGCCGGGCGGGCGAGGACCTGGACGACGGCTTCTTCGTCTTCGGCGAGCGCGAGTCCTGCTCCTAGCAGTGGGCGCAGTGGGTCGGCGTCGTGTTCGGTCCGGAGCGGAAGGATCTCCGGTCGGGCCAGCCGCAGCACTCCGCCGGTGACCTCCATGGGCATGTTCGGCGAGGCCTTGCGCTGCGCGAGGCCGCGGGTGTGGGAGCCGGGCCAGGCGGCCTCGACGGCTCGGCGTAGCAGGACCTGCGGGATCTGGTCCGGCGCCCACAGCCGCACCTGCAGGCCGGCGCGGGTGAAGTGGTACTCGAACACGAGGTGGGGCTGGAGTCCGATTGCCCGCTTCCACCACGGGCGCAGCAGGCCGACCAGGTGTGCCCACAGCGCGTGGGCTCCGGCCTGGTCGACGACGGGCGGGGCGAGGATCTCCAGCAGGTGCCCGCAGGCGGTGAGTTGGCGCTGCTGGCGGCGGTGCAGTGCGCGCCGCGCCCAGGTGGCGAGCGCGGTACCGCCGAAGGCAGTGGGCAGCGCGACGGGCCAACCGCGGGTCGCGGTGTCGGCCAGGACGGCGGGGAGGCGGGTGAGCGGGCCTGCGGGGTCCAGGAGGTAGGCGACCAGCCCACCGCTGCCGCTCATCGCTCACCACCGGTGGGCGTTCCGGCGGCGAGCTGGTGTTCCGCCGGTGAGGCGCAGGAGCGGAACGCCGCCCTCCTGCCGGGGCCGGCGCACAGGAGCGCATCACCTTGCTGTGCGGACAGCAGGTAGGCGGCCTCGCCTGCGGAGAGGCTGAACGCGTCGGCGATCGCATCGATGGCCTGTGGCGCCTGACGCAGCAGGATCTGGGTCGCGGCGTTGGCGACGACGGCTTTCCCCAGGTCTGTGGACAACAGGTCAGCGGCGTCCTGGGTGACGACAGCGAGCCCCGCGCGGTGCTTGCGCAAGGACTTGGCCATTCGGAACAGGAAGCGCGCGCCTTCCCCGTCACGCATCAGCAGCCACGCCTCGTCCACGACGACGAGGCGGCGTCGAACGTCAGCGGCGTTGGTGGCGGCGCGCCAGATGCGGTCCAGGGCGAGCAGGATCGCGGCGGGGGCGAGCTCGTCGGGCAGGTGGCGCAGCGAGTACACGGTGAGGTGCCCGCCCGGCGACTGGGTGGTCGGTGCTTCGAAGAGCTCACGGTGGCTGCCCGTGGTGAACGGGGCCAGCCGTGAGGCGAGTGCGGCCGCGGCCGGGACCGGGCTCGCCGTAAGTGCCGCCTGGACATCGGCGAGCAGTGGGGCCGGGCGGGTATGAGTGCGCGGGTCGGCGGTCATGCCGGCGCTGCGGTAGGCGTCCAGGATCGCGGTGTCCAGCAACGCCTTCTCCTCGCCCGTGAACTCGGTGCCGAGGAGCGTGGTGAGGAAGGTGTGCGTGAACAGGGCTCGCCGCAGCAGTGCCTGGTCGCCGTCGGCGGGGTCGAGGTCGAGCGGGTTGAGGTGCACGCCCGGCTCGCCGAGGCGGATAACGGCGCCGCCCACGGCCTGGGCCAGGCGCGTGTACTCGTCCTCTGGGTCGACGACGAACGCCTGCACGCCTTGGTAGAGGGAGCGGAGCAGGTCCAACTTGGTCAAGTAGGACTTGCCCGCGCCGGAGCAGGCGAGGGTCACTGAGTTGTGGTTGTCCAGGCTCCATCGGTCCCACAGCACCAGTCCGGTGCCGCCGGTCCCGTACAGCACACCGTGTCCGGCGTCTGGGAGGGGCAGGTCGGGGCTGGAGAAGGGGAACGCGGCGGCGAGCGCGGCGGTGTCGAAGGTGCGATGCGCCTCCAGCTGGTCCACGCCCAGGGGCAGGCAGGTGGTCCAGCCTTTGAGGGCGCGCCAGGTGGCGGGCTGTACCCGCAGCAGCATGGATTCCGCGATCGCGCGGACCGCGCTCACCTCGTCCGCGAGCGCGTCCAAGTCGGTGGCGTAGACGGTGAGGTAGAGGCCGACGCGGAAGAGCTTTCCCTCGCCGCGGGCGACGCGCCAGGCGAGTTCGGCCGCGTCGATGGCGGCGGCCTCGTTCTCCGGGTCGTCCAACCGCCCGTCGCGGTATCGGGCACGGCGAGCCGAGTCCAGCCGGGCACGCTGCTTGCGCAGCCGGTCCCCGGCCACGGCTGCGGGGACCGGGGTGATGTGGAGGCTGACGTCGAGTCGGCCGGGATAGGTGAGCAGCGGGTCCAGCCATCCGGGGGCGACCTCGGCCGGGTAGGCCGTGGCCAGGAGGGTGGCGGCGATCTGGTTGCCGACGGACAGGCAGCGCGGGGTCACCTCGACGCTGTCCGGGCCGAGTTCCAGCCGGTTTGCATCCAACGGGCGGACGTGGTCGGCGGATCGCCGAAGGGTGCTCGGGGTCACTGATCTCCTCGCAGAGCCGGGGCGGTGACGGGCTGATGGGGCAGGGCCGGGTTTGGATGAGCGGGAGCTCCTGGGTCGCAGGCCGTCTGGAGGACGGAGTACATCTCCGCGGGGCCGAGCGCGGAGACGGTGGCCTCTGCGGCTCCCAGCAGTTGGGCTGTCTCTGCGGCTCGGGCGCGCAGCCTCGTGGTCGCGGCCGGATCTCCTCGTTCCTCGCGGTGGACGACGAACACCTGGCGCGCCAGCAGGTCCCGGGTGCGGCCCAGTTCAGCCAGGTAAGCGGCGTGCTCGCGCGCGGCGTCTTCCAGGAGCGGGTGCGGCAGCGCGGGCGCGTTCTGTTCCAGGGCGGCGACGAGCGGGGTCAGGTCGGCCGGCTGAGTGCGAACCAGGATCTGCGCCGGCCCCGACAGCGCGTTGAGCCACCGCCCGAACGCGCCCACCAACGCCCGCTGTTCGGCGTCCGTCCGTAGGGCAAGGTTGACGCTCGCCACACGGGCGAGCACAGAGCAGCCTCCTGGATGAAGGTGGAGCAGGCCGTGCTCGTCCACGTCGGTTGCTGGAAGCGGCAGCCGCGCCAGCGGGGTTTCGGCACGCCCGGAGGGGACGAGCCGCTTCGGGCTCGCGCGGTGGCGCAGGGCAGCGGCGAGCCAGCGATCCATCGACAGTCCGTCGCGGCGGGTGAGCACCGCCGCCGCCGAAGCCGCGATCACCGGGAGCGCGACGACGCCGTAGGCCAAGGGCGGGACGCCGACGCACTGCGCCAGCTGCCAGGCCAGCCACAGAGCGACGGTGACGGCTGCGAGTTGTGCGGCCTGGCGGGCGGTCAGGTTGGCCAGGAGCCGGTCCTCGGTGTCGACGGCGGGGATCTTGACCAGCTGGTCCCAGGAGGGAGGCTCGGCATCTCTGCGACCCAACGATGTCTCCTTACTTCCTCGGTGGACGCGGCGGTTTACCGCCGTCGCCGAAGGGCGGGCGCAATGGGGCGGGCCGGGCCAACGGGGGCGGCAGTGCCGCCTTGACCGGGCGCAGTGCACCGGGGCCCGCACCAGGCGGCGGCCCGGGGAACGGTGAAGGCGATGGCCCACCTGGGCCTGGTTGCAGGGCTGGCGGAGCAGCCGGTGGAGGAAGCGGGCCGCGGCGCCCTCCAGGCGCGGGCGGCAGGTGGTTCGCGGCACCTCGCACACGCGGCTTTCCCCACACGTACCCCGGAACCGGCCCAGTTCCCGGGGCGGGACCAGGGCCGCCCGGCGTGCCCGGCCCGGCCGCACCGGCTCCACCGCTGGGCGGGGGCGGCCCGTTGCGGCGCGGCGTCCCCCACAGATACGTAGGCGTTCCAGGACCGCCGCCACCGCCCGTCGGGCCGCCAGGACGCGTGCCACCGGGGCCCGACCCTCCTGGGCTCGGTGGAGCTGTCGGCCCGGCATCACCCGGCCCGGGTCTACCCCCGCCTGGGGGCTTGCCGCGCAGCGGAGCGCCGCCGAGCGGACGCATCCCGGCCCGAGCCGCGAGCTGCGCGCCGAAGGCGTACGGGCCGAAGGGCAGCCCGAGCGCGCCCAGCGCCATCTTCTTGACCAGGTGCATGCCGCTCCGGCCGCCACCTGTCGCCCGCTGGACGGGGTTGGTGACCAGGCTGCGGATCCAGCCGGGGATCTTGAGCTCCAGGTACAGACAGCCGCCGAGAACGATGAGGTTGATCAGACTGCTCGCCGACGGCAGCCCGATCAGCGAGTAGTTGCCAGGATCGAGGAGAACCTTCACACAGGTCAGGAAGACGACCGCCTGCAGGACCTGAATCGCGATCAGTCCGACGAGGGCCTTCCACCACACCTTGGCCGCGCCTTCGGTGACGGGGTGCCCATGGCACGCGAGCGCCAGCGCGGCCGTGACGACGAGCACGAGCATGACGGCGACGCGCACGAGCAGCGCCACGACCAGGGCCACGCCCATCAGCACGACGACGAGCGAGAAGACCACCACGTACAGCGGTGCGGTGGTGGGGTTGCCGTTGGTCAGCAGGCCGACGAGAGTGCCCGCGAGGTCGTCGGCCGTGATCGCGTTCCCGAAGACGGCGAGCGCGACGGCGTTGCCGAGGCTGATCGCCTGGTGGCACACCGTCAGCGACAAGTTCGCCGCGAACATCCCCAGCCCCAGGCGGGGCAGCAGGTCGCGGGCGTGCCAGCGCTGCTGGACGGTTCCGTGCGTCATCGCCAGGATGCCGGACGCCAGCGCCCACAGCCCGTACAGGGAGCAGGTGACGATCCGTACGCCGTCCCACAGCTGGGCCACCCTCGGGATCTGGGTGACGTCGGGCGTGGCCAGGAGGAGGTGTGTGAGCAGGTTCATCACCGGCACGACGAGCGGCCCCAGCAGGTCGGCCAGGAACGACGCGATGGCCGACTTGATCTCGCCGGGGATGTCGAAGATCCCCAGCCCGGCGTTCGGATCGGACGGCGGCGCGGGCGGGACCAGTCCGCCGTTCGGCGGCGGCGCGGGCTTGCCCGGGCTCGGCGGCTGCACGGGATGCGATGTCGGCGCCGGGCCGGGAGACGGAGCCGGCAGCCCCGCCCCCTCACCTTGGCTCGCGCCCGGCGAAGGCGCAGGTGGCACCGGTCCTGCCGCTTCCGCGGGCAGCGCCTGGACGCTGAGCAGCACGCCAAGCAACGCGGTCGCGGCGACTACGCCTGCGGTCCGGAACGCGGGCCGGGTCACGCGCCGACGATCTGTTTGAGAACGGCCACCAAGGCGGGGGCCAAGATTGCAAGCATGTAGCCCAGGGCTGCGCTCCTCAGCGCGCCCTTGGCCTTCTCGACCTCGCCCGGGTCGCCGCCGGCCATCAGGTACCGCAGCCCGCCGACGGTCAGGAACAGCGTGGCGAGCCCGGCGAGCAGGCCGACGATCCACTTCGTGATGTTCGCGATGGTCTGGTCGACCGTGGCGACCGCGAGCAGCTCGGCGGCGTGCGCCGGCTGCGGGATCGCCAGCTCGGCCAGCAGCGCGAAGGTGCAGACGAGGGCGCGGACGGCGAGCGGGTCGGGCGGACGGCGCGGTAGTTGCGGCACGCTGCACTCCAAGGCGGGAACGGGGGCGGGGCGGGGGCGGATGAGAGGAACGTCCGGGCCGACCTCGGCGAGGCGGGTACCAGGGTCCGTGGCCCTGCCTCCCCTCGCGGGTCGGTGGGTTTCGGACGGGGTGTCAGCGCCTTCCGGCGGATCCCCGGCATCCGTCCTGAGCCTTGGTCGGGCCCGAACGTTCCTGTCATCTGCTAAAGCGCCTGCTCGGACGCGCCGATCAACTTTCGATCAGGTGCTCGATCTCGGTGAAGGCCAGTCGCCCCGAGGTGATTGCCCTGATCAGACGGGCTTCCGCACGCTGGCGGCGCTTGTCGACGGCCTGCGTGGTGACCCCGGCCTGTTCGGCGAGCGTTCGAGTCGCCACACCCCCGAGGCGGTAGTCGCCTACCACCGCCGCCTCCTGCGTGGTGAGCACGCCCTGACGCACCGCCAACGTGAGCAGCGCGTCGGGGTGGATCGGCTGGCGTGCGGGCATGGGGAGTTCCTCGGTCTCGTCGCGGTGGGCAACGAGCGCCTCCTGGGCGGCGCGGTACGAGCGGGCCGCGCGATCGGCCGCCCACACGACCCGGGACGGCACCTTGCCCGCCTCGGCCTCGTCCGTCGTGAGGGCCTTCTCCAACGCGGCCCAGGCTGCGGCGAGGATCTCCTGCTGCAGGTCCACGTTGTGGCCGGGCAGCTGACGGCAGGTCCGCGCGGCGACCCGGCGCAGCCCCCACATGACCAGGCCGACCCCGGCCAGCCTCCACTCCCGCCCCGCCTCGGTGCGAGGCGCCATCAGGCGCAGCAGGTGGGCCCAGACCGCCGAGCGCGCCGGGTAGCCGAGCGAGGGGTGCAGCAGCAGCGACCGCAGCTCCACCACGTCGACCGGCTCGTCCGGCAGCCCCTCGTGCACGGGGCCGAGCACGACGGTCAACGGGTACGAGCGGGCGGCCAGCAACTGGAAGGCGGCCTCCGCCCGACGCAGCGGCTCACCCGACACCTCGGACGTGCAGGCGATGAACGACGAGGAGACAGCAGACGCCATGGGGCGCTCCGATCAGGCAGGCGGCGGAGGAGTTCCGCCGCGGTGCCTCCATGCCGCGACACCTGGTCTGGACAAGATCGGGAGCAGGCAGGGGGCGACGCCGGGTGAAGTCTGGGCGACATCTGGTCAGGCTCTGGAAGAGCCCGGGAAACGCCATCCCGAACTCATCCAGAAAGTGCCGCTGACCTGCTTAAACGCTGCCTCTGACGCCCTCCTTGGAACCACCAGCGAAGAACGCGAATTTCCTTGGGAAACCTCTGGACAGCCCCGGAAGCGCGGCTCCTGTACGGCTCCGGGGGAGAGTCTGCGCGGTGATACGACTATTCCCACCGACAGCCGAAATCTGTCGCGATCCGGCGCTGCGGCAGCGTTTTAGTAAATGTCAGCGTCTTCGCGGCGGCCGTCGGCCCGACCGCTCATGCAGCACACCCAACCCGCCAGCCCGACCACCTCGGCCGAACGCCGGGCACTCGCCCGCGCCGAGCGCCGCACGGCCGCGGCACACTCACGCGTCCCGCTGTCGGTCTGGCTCACCGAACCCCTCACCGGCTGCTGCCCGGTGTGCGCCACACCCGAGCACGCCTGCGCCAACCGCGTCCCTGGAGCGCTGGCTGACCAGCTCGTTGAGGCGTACTCCAAGCCCGGCGACCTCGTCTACGTCCCCGACGCTGGCAACGCCGCCCTGATGGTCGCCGCCGTCCGCGCGGGACGGAAGGTCCTCGCCTACACCCACGCCGCCGACCACGCCCGATCCACGCAGCAGACCATGCGCGACGCCGGCTGCGAGGTCGCCTCCCTGGCCGTGCTGCGCCGCGCCGACCCGGCCACACTGCCCACACAAGCCGAACGACTCCGCGGCCGAGCCCAACTCGCCGTCCTCGCCCCGCACCACCCCGTCCAGGCCCGCGCCCTCGCCGCGATGGCCGAGGCCTGCGCCCGCGTCCTGCGCCCCAGCGGGGTACTCGCGATCCTCTCCCGGCAGAGCTCCAGCCCCGACCTGACCGGACACCTCGTCACCCACGGCCAGGCCGCCGGAATGACCTACCTCCAGCACATCGCCGCCGTCGAGGCCACCGCCCACGGCGACGAACTCGTCATGGCCCCGGCCGCGCCGGTCGGCGTGCACAGCCCGGACTGCACCTGCCGCCAGCCCGCCCACCGGGCCGGACGCCACCTGCTCGTCCACAACGACATCACCGTGCTGCAACGGCCGTAGCCGCCCCGCCCCCTTCACCGTTCGCGCCACGGAGGCATCCATGACCGTTCACCCCACGCGTCCCACCCCGCCCGGCTGCCCGACCGCCCAGGCCCTCAGCTCCGACCACGCCAGCGCCCCGCTGTCGGTATGGACCACCGGCCAGGCCAGCCCCTCCGCCCAGCGCGGCGGACGCTACCTGCCCGACAGCACCGCCCACCCCGCCAAGATGCTCCCGGCGATCGCCCGCCACGCCATCGAGGCGTTCACCGCACCCGAAGACCTCATCCTCGACCCCATGTGCGGCATCGGCACCACCCTGGTCGAGGCCGCCCGTCTCGGCCGCCACGCCGTCGGCATCGAACTCGAGCGCCAGTGGGCCGAACTCGCCCGCGCCAACCTGATGCAGGCCCACCGCGACGGAGCCGAAGGTGCGGGAACCGTCTACCGCGGCGACGCCCGCGACGCCGACCGGATCGTCAACCCCGAACTCCACGGCAGCGTGAAGCTTCTCCTCACCTCTCCGCCCTACGGCAACTCCCTCCACGGCCAGGTCCGCTCCACCCGTGAGACCGGCAAGCCGGGCATCGCCAAGTTCCACGACACCTACGGCTCCACGGCCGGCAACCTCGCCCACGCCCCGACCGACGAACTCCTCGACGCGTTCACCCAGATCCTGCGCGCCTGCCGCCCACTGCTCGCCGACGACGCCCACGTCGTCGTCACCGCACGCCCCTGGCGCCGACACGGCGAACTCGTCGATCTCCCCTCCGCGATCTTCGCCGCCGGACGAGCAGCGGGGCTCGAACCCGTCACTCGCTGCGTCGCACTCCTCGCCGGAGTCCGCGAGGGTGAACTCCTGCCCCGTCCCTCCTTCTTCCAACTCACCAACGTCAAGAACGCCCGCTCCGCTGGCGTGCCGATGGCGTGCATCGCGCATGAGGATGTCCTCGTCATGGCACCAACGCGCCCGGCCAAGTCCCAGCACGCGGGTGGCAAGGCCCTGGGCACCGCCCGAGCTGAATGCACCACGTGCCCTAACGCGTGACCGTCGACGTGCCGCCTGAGCCACCCCACGAGAACTCACGTGCAGGCTCCAGGCCGTGGAGTGATTCCGTCGGGCTTGACGTCAGCGGCCGACCCACGCGTCCATGGACGTCCGGCCGAGCACCGACCGGACGAATGGACAAGCCCCCACTCTCCGTCACGGTACGGGTCACCACCATGACGGGATACGAGGGCAAGGCGCTGACCCAGCATCAGCTCGGAGCCCTGATGGCTCTCCTGACCTGGATCACCGACAACCCATCCGAATGACCGTCGGCTGCCGGGCCACGCCCGGCAGCCCTGCACCCGCAAAGGTTCCACACCAGTGGACAGTGATACCGAAACCGGCGGCCTGGGGTGGGCGAAGACCCCTGCGGGCATGCCGTGGTCGACATCTACCCCCGCCGTGCCCGATCCCGTCCCGGCATACGTGCCCGTTGCCTGGCTAGGACGCACCTCCGACGAGGACGCACAAGACCCGACGCTCTCCCTGCCGAGACAGTTGCGCAACGCGCGGGCCGCCCTCCCGCCTGGTTGGACGATCGTCGCGCACTTCTACGACGTGGAGTCGGGCCGAATGGACCTGGACAAGCGCGGCCAGGGCCGCGCTCACGAACGCTTCAAGATCCCGATCCCCCGAGACGGCGGCATCGCCGACCTCCTCGCGGAGGCAGCAGCGCCCGAGCGGCGCTTCGCCGCCGTAATCTGCGAGTCGATCGAGCGCGTCGCCCGCCGGACCTACTTCGGCACCAAGATTGAGTACGAGCTCGAACGCAACGGGGTGAAGCTGTGTGCCGCCGACGAGCCCATCAGCGCAGACGGTAAAGGCAAGCGTGCAACACCGATTCTGACGCGGCGGGTCAAGCAAGCCGTCTCGGAGTGGTACGTCCTGCAGATGCTCGAACTGTCTTGGGACGGGTTCTGTGAGCACACTCGCCAGGGCTGGAACGTCGGGAAGCCCCCGTACGGCTACACAGCAGACAAGGTGCCCCACCCGGTTCCCGCCCGGCGCGCGGAGGGGCGCACCAAACACCGGCTCATCCCCGATCCGGTACGAGGGGCGGTCGTGACGGAGATCTTCCGCCTGCGCGCGCTCCAGCGCCTCAGCTACGCAGCCATCGCCGCGCACCTGGACTGCGACCCGGTGATGTACCCACCGCCGCAACCCAACCGCGCGGATGCAGTGGCCGGACAGTGGACCGGGTCAGCAGTCCGCGAGATCTTGCACAACCCGAAGTACACGGGATACCAGGTGTGGAACCGAAAGGCCCGCAAGCAAGGGGGCAACCGTGCCAACCCCATCGAAGAATGGGTATGGTCCCCCGCTCCCGTGCACGAGCCGCTCGTGACCCGGGAGCTCTTCGATGCCGCCGTCAGCATCGGGGACAGCCGCAAAGGGGTCGGCCAGAAGCATCGGAACTCCGACCCGGAATCGTCACCGCGCACCTATCTGCTGCGCTCCTACCTCTTCTGCGAACTGTGCGGGAGACGGATGTACGGCAAGTTCTCCAAGGGGCGGGCCTACTACGCCTGCGAGCCGAAGAAGGATACGAACACACGCTCGCCCTGGTACGAGGGTCACCCGAAATCCGTATGGATCGGGGCAGGCGCACTCGACCCGCTGGTCCACAACTTCTTCGCCGAGCGCGTCTTCGGACCCGACCGCAAGACTCTGCTGGAGAAGTCCCTCGGCGAACGCGCAGAGACGCCGATACCGAGGGAGACGGAGCGCGAAGATCGTCTCCGCGCAGCGATCACGGACAACGAGAAGCGCAAGAGCGCCCTCGTGCGTCAGTTGGCCGCACCGGACGACGAGGACGACGACCCCGGGCTGGCCGCTCGGTTCCGCCAGAGCATCAAGGCCAGCTACAAGACTCTGGACGACGAGGGACAAAGGCTTCGCGCGGAGCTCGAAGCCCTCGTCAAAAAGCACCAGGTCACGGAGACCGATCAGGCCGTTGACCTGCTGGAGAAGCTCCCCGAGCTGCGTGTCCGTCTCCCCGAAGCACCCGAGCAGCTTCAGCGAGCGCTCTACGACGCGTTCCACCTCGAAGTCCGGTTCGACCGTACGGACCGGTTGGTAACACTGAATGTCACACTCGAAGAGGCCACGATCGACGATCTCGTCGGGCTCATCTCGGCATCATCCCAGCCAGACGGGCGGTTGACGCCCGAGGGGGAATCCGTCATGGTTGTCGATACATACGTCAGACATGTACACGACGACTTGTCGGACCACTGTACCTCGGTGCGCCCCCGGCAGGACTCGAACCTGCGGCCAAGTGCTTAGAAGGCACCTGCTCTATCCACTGAGCTACGGGGGCTTGGCGTGGAGCCTGGCGTGGGCCGGATCCTGTCGTGGGACAGGATAAGCAGGCCAGGGCTCACCACCGGGTGCCTGCGACCGGGTCGTTCGGGCGAACCTGCCGCAGGGCGGTCTGATAATCGCAGGTGGTGTGCGGCGGGCGCAGCGGTCGCGTAGCAATGGAACGCTGCTGTTGTTCAGTCGTTACTGCGCTGCTGCCTCAGCCGTTATGCAGTCGTACGGTCGGACGGGCTCCGGTTGCCAGACAGCAAAGTGCACCCGTTCGGGTGGTGCGGTTTTCCACAGGCGCAGGTTGTCCACAGGGCGAGCGTTCCGCTGCGGCGGATGTACCCGGCCCGGAGCAGGGTGGTCCCCACGAAGGCCCCGACGGGGCCGTGCCCAACAACGATGCTTGGGGGCTGCACGATGATGATGAACGGCGCGATGGTCACGCTGGTCGGCGTCGCGGTGAGCCAGGTGCGGTATTCGACGACCGCGGGCGGCGTCCCGGTGGCCCACTTCCGGCTGGCGGCGACGGAGCGACGCTTCGACCGGCCCCGGCAGGTCTGGGTGGAGGGGGACACCAGCTTCTTCACGGTCTGGGCCTGGCGCAGCCTGGCGGAGAACGCGCTCACCTCGATCGGCTGTGGCGATCCCGTCCTGATCACGGGCCGCATGCGGATCCGCGAGTGGGATCGGACGGACGGCCGCCCCAAGGGGGTGTCGGCGGAGATCGAGGCCATGGCCCTCGGCCACGACCTGGCCCGCGGCACGACGATCTTCCATCGCACCGTCCGCGGACGCCCGGAGCTGGTGGCGTCACGCACGGAGCGTGCCCGGATGAGCGAGCGCCCACAGGACAAGCAGGCGGCGGACCAGCGCGTCAAGGAGACGACGGGGGCGCGGCAGACCGGCGGCCCGCGCCCCGGCCCCCGGCCGAACCGTCCCTCGACCTCGGAGCCCCGACCGGACGGGCCCGTGACGCCCGTCCTCACCCTGGCTGCGCTGGATCGACGGCCGAGCGGGCCGAGTCGGCCGAGCGGGTCGAGTGGGTCTCCCGCACGAACGTCGTCCGACGAGACGCCCGACCGCGAACCCCTCGCCGCCGTCGGTACGGTCGTCGGTACCGCCGCCGGCACCCCTGTCGGCGCGGAGCAGTCGTAGGCCCGGTCCGTCGCGGCGGACGCGCCACCCGGCGGGGAGGGCGTTCGGGCCGCCCCGCCGGGTGCGGCACAATGGAAGGCTGTAGCCACACCCCAACCACGACGCCGGACGGTTCATCTTGGCTGAGTACATCTACACCATGCGCAAGACGCGAAAGGCGCACGGCGACAAGGTCATCCTTGACGACGTGACGCTCAGCTTCCTGCCTGGAGCGAAGATCGGCGTCGTCGGGCCGAACGGCGCCGGTAAGTCCACGGTGCTCAAGATCATGGCCGGGCTGGAGCAGCCGTCCAACGGCGATGCCTTCCTCTCCCCCGGTTACTCCGTGGGCATGCTCCTGCAGGAGCCCCCGCTCGACGAGTCCAAGACCGTGCTGGAGAACGTCCAGGACGGCGTCGCCGAGACAAAGAAGAAGCTGGACCGCTTCAACGAGATCGCCGAACTGATGGCGACGGACTACTCCGACGCCCTGCTCGACGAGATGGGCAAGCTCCAGGAGGACCTGGACCACGCCAACGCCTGGGACCTCGACGCCCAGCTCGAGCAGGCCATGGACGCCCTGGGCTGCCCGCCCGGCGACTGGCAGGTCACCAACCTCTCCGGTGGCGAGAAGCGCCGCGTCGCGCTCTGCAAGCTGCTGCTCGAGGCCCCCGACCTGCTGCTCCTCGACGAGCCCACCAACCACCTGGACGCCGAGTCGGTCCAGTGGCTGGAGCAGCACCTGGAGAAGTACGCGGGCACCGTCGTGGCCGTGACCCACGACCGGTACTTCCTCGACAACGTCGCCCAGTGGATCCTCGAGCTGGACCGCGGGCGCGCCTACCCCTACGAGGGCAACTACTCCACCTACCTGGAGACCAAGCAGTCCCGCCTCAAGATCGAGGGCCAGAAGGACGCGAAGCGCGCCAAGCGCCTCAAGGACGAGCTGGAGTGGGTCCGCTCCAACGCCAAGGGCCGCCAGGCCAAGTCCAAGGCCCGTCTCGCCCGTTACGAGGAGATGGCGGCCGAGGCCGACAAGATGCGGAAGCTGGACTTCGAGGAGATCCAGATCCCGCCGGGCCCGCGTCTGGGCTCCATCGTCATCGAGGCGGAGCACCTGGCGAAGGCCTTCGGTGACAAGGTCCTGGTCGACGACCTGAGCTTCACCCTGCCGCGCAACGGCATCGTCGGCGTCATCGGCCCGAACGGCGCCGGCAAGACCACGCTCTTCAAGATGATGCTCGGTCTGGAGTCGACGGACGCCGGCAACGTCAAGGTCGGCGAGACGGTCAAGGTCTCCTACGTCGACCAGAGCCGCGCCAACATCGACCCGAACAAGACGCTCTGGGAGGTCGTCTCCGACGGCCTGGACTGGATCCATGTCGGCCAGGTCGAGATGCCGTCCCGCGCCTACGTCTCCGCGTTCGGCTTCAAGGGCCCGGACCAGCAGAAGGCGGCCGGCATCCTCTCCGGTGGTGAGCGAAACCGCCTCAACCTGGCGCTGACCCTCAAGGAGGGCGGCAACCTGCTCCTCCTCGACGAGCCCACCAACGACCTCGACGTCGAGACGCTGAGCTCGCTGGAGAACGCCCTGCTCGAGTTCCCGGGCTGCGCCGTGGTCATCTCCCACGACCGCTGGTTCCTGGACCGGGTCGCCACGCACATCCTCGCGTACGAGGGCGACTCCAAGTGGTTCTGGTTCGAGGGCAACTTCGAGTCCTACGAGAAGAACAAGATCGAGCGCCTGGGCGCCGACGCGGCCCGTCCGCACCGCGCCTCCTACAAGAAGCTGACCCGCGACTGAGCGGCGTCCGCTGAAGCACCACCACCGCACGACAAGTGCCCCGGGGTGGGCCGGAGTTCCAGCCGGACCGCGCTGCCCTCGCCCGCCCCGGGCGCTGCAACCGACGGAGACCCCGTGGCTCGCCACATATACGCCTGCCCGATGCGCTGGTCCGACATGGACGTGTTCGGGCACGTCAACAATGTGAACTTCCTCCGCTACCTGGAGGAGGCCCGGATCGACTTCACCTTCACCACGGCCGGCGAGGTCGGGGAGAAGGCCTTCTCCGAGGGCTCGGTGGTGGCGCGGCACGAGATCGACTACCTGATCCCGCTGGTCTACCACCCCGAGCCGGTGACGATCGAGACCTGGATCAGCAAGCTCGGCCGCGCGTCCTTCACCGTCACCTATGAGGTCAAGGACATCGGCGCGGGCCCCGACGGCGCGGACAGGGTGTACGCGCGGGCCAGCACCGTCTGCGTGCCCTACGACCTGGCCGAGGCCCGGCCGCGTCGGCTGACGCCGGGCGAGCGCGCCTTCCTGGCCGAGTACCTGGAATCCGAGACGGTCGCGGCATGAGGACCGCGGTCGAGCCGCTGCGCTTCGCGGAACCGCAAGAGGTCGCGCCGCTGGCGGACTTCCTCACCCGGCTGCTCCGCTACGACCGGGCCGCGGCCGTTCGACTGCAGACGGCGGGCGCGACCCTGGCCGTCTTCGCCCGCATCCCCCTCGGTGAGGCGGGCCCGCTGGTGATCCGCACGGCCCGGCTGGCACAGGCCCATCCGCTGGACGTGACCGTGTCGGCGGGCCAGTGGTTGGAGGAGCTCAGCCGCGAGCCGCAGGAGTCCGGGTCTGCGAACGAAGGCGAGCGCCTGGGCAAACGCGAGGACCTGGGCGCACGCGAGGACCTGGGCGAGGACGAGGACGGTCTGGTGCTCCCTCCGTCCATCACAGGCCCGGCCTGGGCCGGTCTGCTCCCGCCCCGCAGCGGCTGGGAGCACGTCGCGGACCTGCCGACGGCGCCGCTCGGCGCAGCCGTGGCGGCGGCCGTGGCGGAGTTCCGGCGCGCCGGCCAGCCGGACATGGGCGGTGCTGACGGCGCGGACGGCGCGGAGTCTGCAGGCGGAGCCGGTGGCGACGCCCTGGCGGAGGCCATATGGTCCCGTCGCGTCCACCCCTCGGGCCTGACGCTGCGGGCCCTGCATGCCGCATATCTGACCGGCCTGCTCCGCCAGGCCCCGCAGCTGGCACTGCATCAGCACCCAGCCTGGCTGCGGCTCACCGCACCGCGCGGTTCGGTGATCGTCCGGCGCGCCTCCACCCCCGGAGCCGGCCTCGGCCTCTCCTTCGGCCCGAGCCTCGGCGGCCGGTCTCCGCGCTGACACAGCGCCGGTAGCCACCGCCTACCTTGGCCGTCCCCTCCTCGCCCGCCTCCTTCTCGCCCCGTCCCCTCCTCGCCCGCCTCCTCACGCACCGACCGTTGTCAGTGCCGGGGTGCAGGATGCGAGCAGACGGATCGGCTCCGAACGAAGGCAGACACAGGTGAAACTCCGGCTCTCCCGCGAAGCACTGGCCGAGGCGGTCGCCTGGGCGGCGCACGCACTGCCCGCACGGTCCACGGTCCCGGCCCTGTCCGGGCTGCTGTTGACGGCGGAGCAGCGAGGCGACGGGGGCGTGCTTGCCGTGTCCGGGTTCGACTTCGAGGTGTCGGCGCGCTTCGAGAGCCGGGCCGAGGTTTTCGAGCCGGGGGCCGCGCGCGTGCCCGGACGACTGCTCGCGGATCTGGCGAAGGCACTGCCGGTCGGCCACGACGTCGAGCTCAGCACAGCCGGGGCGGACGCGCTGCTGACCTGCGGTCCGGCGCAGTTCGAACTCCCGCTGCTCCCCTTGCAGGAGGGTCCACGACTGCCCGAACTCCCGCCCGCGCTCGGCTCGGTGGACGGCGCGCTCTTCGCCGAGGCGGTCTCCCAGGTCGCGGTGGTGGCCGGGCGGGACGAGGCGCTGCCGTTCCTCACCGGTATCCGCCTGGAGCTCCACACCGACACGCTGCGGCTGGTGGCGACCGATCGCTATCGCCTCGCCGTCCGGGAATTTCCCTGGCTGCGAACCACTGATGAGACACTGCCCGGCGCACCCGTGGTCGCGCTGGTCCCGGCGCGCACCCTGCACGAGATCACGCGCTCCCTGACCAAGGACGAGCAGATCCGGATCTCCCCCAGCGTCGAGGACGGCAACGGCACCAGCAGCGGCAACGGCGGCCTGATCGGCTTCACCGCAGGCTCGCGTGAGGCCACGACCCGGCTGCTGGCAGCGGACTTCATCCGGTACGAGGCGATCTTCCCGTCCGCCTTCACCGGGAGCGCGCTGATCGAGCGCCGCCCGCTGCTTGACGCGGTCAAGCGCGTCGCTCTGGTGACCGAACGGCATCGTCCGCTCCGGCTCTCGTTCGAGCCGGGTCGGCTTGTCGTCGACGCCGGCGGCAGCAGCAAGGCACGTGGGCGGCAGACCCTGGACGCGCTCTTCGCCGCCGAGCCGATCGTGCTCTCCGCCAACGCGGGCTATCTCCTCGACGGCCTGGGCGCGCTGACGTCCCGTTACGCCGAGCTCAGCTACACCACGCCCACCAAGCCCGCCGTCCTCACCGGCCGCGAGGAAAGCACGACCACCCAGGCGTCCGAGGACACACCGTCCTATCGCTACCTCTTCATGCCACTGCGCGTCGGCTGACATCCGACGCGCAGGCCGTTGGGGGCGACCACCTGAGCAGGGAGGCTACCTGGTCTGCTCCCACTCCCTGCGGTACTCGGTGAAGATCTCCTTGAGGTGGTGGCCCGATCTTCAGGTAGTCGAGGTCGTCCAGGTTGGCCAACGAGACGCGGACCGACCACTGCGGCCCTTCGAAGCCACCGCCGTTGAGGAGCACCACGCCCGTCTGCTCGGCCAGCCGGAACAGCGGCTCCGTCGGCACGTAGTTCTCCTGGAAGTAGTCCGCGAACGGACGCCCGCCCACACGCTCGGCCTCGGCCAACAGGTCGAGCTCGATGTAGTAGCCGGCCCGGGTCGGGTCCCAGCCGGCCACGGCGGTGCCCGAACCGGTTTGTCAGTGACGGCTGCTACGTTCGCGTCAGCGAGAACAGACAGAAGACCGAAGCGAACGACAGCAGCTGCAGCAGCAGCGGCATCAGCAACAACGACATCAGCGACAGCAGGGACGAGGGCGTGGCCGAGCAGCGCATCGCGGTCGATGCGGACCAGGACGGTCCGGGCGGGCGACTGCAGCCCCTGCGTGAGGACGGGCATCAACTCGGTCTGCCCGAGCGGGTGCGGGATCTGGCCGCGGCCATGGCCGAGCGGGAGCATGCGCAGCACCCCCGGTGGGTCTGGGCCGCCACGGAGGACGTCTACCCCCGGCTGCTGCCGCGCCTGCCGGAGAGTCGGCTAGGGCGCTGCCACGACGTCAAGCTGGTGGAACCGCTGCTCCTGGCCCACGAGGGGCGATACGGCGAGCCGCGCTCGCTCGGCGCGGCCTGGGCCAGGCTGAAGGGCCTGCCGGTCCCCGAGGATCTCCGGCTCGGGCTCGCCGAGGCGGAGTCCGACGCGCACGCGCAGGACGCACTGTTCGCGCCGGACCGCAGCCGCCTCGGCCCGGGCGTGGATCCGCTCGCCGCCCTGGTCGCGGTCCACGCCGAGCAGCAGCGACGCCTCGCCGCGCTCCCCGAGCCGACGCGGCGCGGGCTGCGGCTGCTCAGCGCCGCCGAGTCGGCGGGCGGCCTGGTTGCGGCGGAACTGACCTACGACGGCCTGCCCTGGAGCACGGCGGTCCACGACGCGCTGCTGGACGACCTGCTCGGCTCCCGCCCGACCTCCGCACAGGCGGCCGGCGGAGCACGCCCGCCCAAGCTGGCCGCACTCGCGGTCGAGCTCCAGGAGGCGCTCGGGGGGCGACCGCTCAACCCCGACTCCCCCGGCCAGGTGCTGCGCGCCTTCGCCGAACAGGGCATCAGCCTGCAGTCGACCAGGAACCACCTGCTGCGCCAGGTCGACCACCCGGCCGCACCGCTGCTGCTGCGCTACAAGGAGGTGTCGCGGATCTACGCCGCCCATGGCTGGGCCTGGCGGGACGCGTGGGTGCGCGGCGGGCGGTTCCGGCCGGAGTACGTCGTCGGGGGCGTGGTCTCCGGCCGCTGGGCCAGCCGGGGCGGCGGTGCGCTGCAGATCCCGCGAATCCTGCGCGGCGCGGTGGTGGCCGACCCGGGGTGGCGCCTGGTGGTCGCGGACGCAGGCCAGTTGGAACCCCGCGTGCTGGCCGCGCTGTCGAACGACCCGGGCCTGATCCGGGCTGGAGCGGCGGGCGACCTGTATGCGGGGCTGGCTGCCGAGGCCTTCGGCGGGGACCGGGCCCGGGCGAAGCTGGGCCTGCTCGGCGCGATGTACGGCCAGACCAGCGGCGAGGTGGGCCCTCTGCTGGCGGTGCTGCGCCGTCGCTTCCCGCAGGCGATGGGCCTGGTCGAGGCGGCGGCCCGGACGGGCGAGTCGGGCGGCGTGGTCGAGTCGCGACTGGGCCGGGTCTGCCCCCCGCCGTCGGCCTCCTGGCAGGAGGCCGGTTTCGCCGATCCCTCGCCCTCGGGCGAGCTCGGCGAGGACCGCACGGGGTCGGCGGCGCGCTCCCGTGGCCGGTTCACCCGCAACTTCGTGATCCAGGCGAGCGCGGCCGACTGGGCGCTGGCGCTGATCGCGGCACTGCGCCGCCGCCTCGGCGAGATCCCGCCCGGCCCGGACGGCGCGCGACCGAGACTGGTCTTCTTCCAGCACGACGAGATCGTGGTCCACAGCCCGCTGCCGCTCACCGGGACGGTCTCGGCGGCGGTGGCCGCCTCGGCCGACGAGGCGCGTCGGCTGGTCTTCGGCGACACTCCCGTCCACTTCCCGATGGACACCCACATCGTCGAGCGCTACGCGGACGCGAAGGACGGCGGCGACGCGCAGGACACCGAGACGGACGAGGACGACGGGTTCTGAGCCCCGGTGCCGGAGGCCCCGGCGCCAAAAGCACCAACACCGGGCTTCCCACCTGCCCCACTTGAGATGTGTTCGTCTCACGTCATACACTCATGGATGTTCGTCCATCATCGAACATTCCCGAGGGGGATCCATGCGCGCCATCGCATTCGAGCAGCTCGGACAGCCCGACGTGCTCCAGGTCGTGAACGTTCCCACCCCGGAGCCGGGGCCCGGCCAGGTGGCCGTCGACGTCGCTTGGGCCGGCGTCAACTTCGCGGACGCAAAGGCCCGCTCGGCCGGCTACCGGGTGCCCCAGTTCCCGTTCGTCCCGGGGCTGGAGGTCGCCGGCACGGTCCGCGCGCTGGGGCCGGGCGTGACCGGGCTGACGGTCGGTCAGCACGTCACCGCGATGCTCGCCGGCGGCGGCTACGCCGAGACCGTGATCGCCCCGGCGGACGCCACCTTCGCCGTTCCGGGCGCGCTCGACCTGCGCGACGCGGCCGCGCTGACCACCGTGCTCGCCACCGGGTACGGCCTGCTCCACGACGTGGCCCGGCTGCGCGAGGGCGAGACGGTGCTGGTCCAGGGTGCGGCCGGTGGCGTCGGCACGGTCACCGGCCAGCTGGCGCGGGCCGCTGGGGCGGGCCGCGTGTTCGGTGTCGTCTCCCGGCCCGACAAGGCCGAGTACGCCCGGAAGTTCGGCTACGACGAGGTCTTCGTCGGCGCGGACTTCGACGAGCAGGTCCTGAAGGCGACCGACGGACGCGGCGTGGACGTCGCGCTCGACCCGGTGGGCGGCGACAGCTGGCGGCGCAGCGTCGCCTCGCTGGCCCGCTACGGCCGCGCCGTGTCCTTCGGCAACGCTGGCGGCGAGACCCCGTGGTCCGCGGGCTTCGGCGACCTGTCGCCCAGGGGGATCTCGGTGGCCGGATTCAGCATCCTCACCATCGGCGCGACGGACCCGGAGCAGCTGCGCTCGCTGGCCGAGCGCGCCTTCCGCGAGGCCGAGCGGGCCGGGGTCACCCTCCCGGTCACGGCCGAGTTCCCGCTCGACGAGGCCGCCCGAGCCCACGAACTGCTGGAGAGCCGGTCCAGCACCGGCAAGCTGCTGCTGCGTGTGCGCTGACACGGTGGGATAGTCGGCGGATGCTGCTCACCACCCCCCGCCTCCGGCTCGTCCTGGCGGCCCCTCCGTTCGACCCGTCGGTCCACGACTGGGTCGCGGAGGCGCCCGGCCCCGGAGTCTGGGAGCTCGCCGGGATCACCGCCCGGGCGGCAGAGGTGGGCTGGTACCTGCCGCCATGGGGGCTGTTCGTCGTCATCCGTTCGGTTGACGACCGGGCCGTCGGCGGCGTCGGCTTCCACGGTCCGCCGGGAGCGGACGGCTCCGTCGAGATCGGCTACGAACTGGCGCCGAGCGCCCGCGGCGCGGGCTACGCCACTGAGGCGGTCCGGGCCGTCTGCGAGCTGGCGCTCGCCGATACCGAGGTCAGGGCAGTCACCGCCCGGACTCTGCCGGACAACACGGCATCCCAGGCGGTGCTGCTCCGCTGCGGCTTCCACCAGGTCCCGGTGCCGCCGCCGGACGGGATGGCCCACTTCCGGCTGACCCCGCCCGCGGTGTAGCCGGCCCTGACGATCTGGTGCGCGACAGCGAGCCAGATCGTTGCACCGCACGGCGGCCGAACCGTCGGCGCCCGTGACAGCCGGATAACGGTTCGACAAGCGCCGTCCCCCCTTGCGTACGCTTGTCTGCGCAATGGGAACCCAGCAGCAGAACACCGCCACCGCCCGCCCGCGCCGCCGTCGGCCTGCTCCGACCGGCGAGGCCGCCGCGCTCGCCGCGCGGCTCGGCGGGATATCGCTCCGCGACGAGGACCGACTCGGGCGTCGGCTCGAAGGCCTGCGCAAGGTCCGCGAGCCGGAGAAGCGCGAGCGGCTGCTCGCGACGCTCACCGACGAGCTCGACGCGGCCGAGCTGCGCCTGGAGAACCGCAGAGCGGCTGTCCCGACGCCCGCGTATCCCGAGAACCTGCCGGTCAGCGCCCGCAGGGACGACATCGTGGCCGCGATCCGCGACCACCAGGTCGTGATCATCGCCGGTGAGACCGGCTCCGGGAAGACCACCCAGATCCCCAAGATGTGTCTGGAGCTGGGGCGCGGCGTACGCGGCCTGATCGGGCACACCCAGCCGCGCCGGATCGCGGCACGCACCGTCGCCGAGCGCGTCGCCGAGGAGCTCGGCACCGAGCTCGGCAGCACCGTCGGCTGGAAGGTCCGGTTCACCGACCAGGTCGGCGAGAACACGGCCGTCAAGGTGATGACGGACGGCATCCTGCTGGCCGAGATCCAGAACGACAGGCTGCTGCGCCAGTACGACACGCTGATCATCGACGAGGCGCACGAACGCAGCCTCAACATCGACTTCATCCTCGGCTATCTGCGGCAGCTGCTGCCCAAGCGTCCCGACCTCAAGCTGGTCATCACCTCGGCGACCATCGACCCGGAGCGGTTCGCCCGCCACTTCGCCGATCCGACGACCGGCAAGGACGCCCCGATCATCGAGGTCTCCGGGCGCACCTACCCCGTCGAGGTCCGCTACCGCCCGATCGTCGACGACTCGGTGGCCGACGAGGACGACGACTTCGACGACGGCGGCCGGAACGCCGGCGGTGACCGGGACCGCGACCAGGTCCAGGCGATCTGCGACGCGGTCGCAGAGCTGGGCCGCGAGGGCCGGGGCGACGTCCTGGTGTTCCTCTCCGGCGAGCGGGAGATCCGCGACACCGCCGAGGCGCTGGAGAAGCAGAACCTCCGGTCCACCGAGATCGTCCCGCTCTACGCCCGGCTCTCCTCCGCCGAGCAGCACCGGGTCTTCCAACCGCACTCCGGCCGCAGGATCGTCCTGGCCACCAACGTCGCGGAGACCTCCCTGACCGTCCCGGGGATCCGGTACGTGATCGACCCGGGCACCGCCCGCATCTCCCGCTACAGCCACCGCACCAAGGTCCAGCGACTGCCCATCGAGGCGGTCTCGCAGGCCAGCGCGAACCAGCGCAAGGGCCGCTGCGGCCGTACCAGCGACGGCATCTGCATCCGGCTCTACTCCGAGGAGGACTTCCTCTCCCGCCCGGAGTTCACCGACCCGGAGATCCTGCGCACCAACCTGGCCTCGGTCATCCTGCAGATGACCGCCGCCGGGCTGGGCGACATCACCGCGTTCCCCTTCATCGAGCCGCCGGACCGCCGCAACATCAAGGACGGCATCGACCTGCTCCAGGAGCTGCACGCCCTGGAGTCCGACACCACGCAGCAGGGCCTGCGGCTCACCCCGACCGGCCGCAAGCTGGCCCAGCTGCCGGTCGACCCGCGTCTGGCCCGGATGGTGCTGGAGGCGGAGAAGAACGGCGTGATCCGCGAGGTCATGGTGATCGCAGCCGCGCTCTCCATCCAGGACCCGCGCGAGCGCCCGGTCGAGAAGCGCGCCCACGCGGACCAGTTGCACGCCCGGTTCACCGACCCGACCTCCGACTTCCTCACCTACCTCAACCTCTGGCGGTATCTGAAGCAGCAGCAGAAAGCGCTCAGCAGCAGCCAGTTCCGCCGGATGTGCAAGGCGGAGCTCCTCAACTACCTGCGCATCCGCGAGTGGCAGGACATCGACGCGCAGCTGCGCCAGGTCGCCAAGTCGCTCGACGTCGACCTGGGCAGCCCGCACATGGCCGAGGAGGTCGACGGCGACGCGGTGCACCGCTCGCTGCTTGCTGGTCTGCTCTCGCACGTCGGGTCCAAGGACGCCGAGAAGCAGGAGTACTTCGGCGCGCGCGGCGCCAAGTTCGCCGTCTTCCCGGGTTCTGCCCTCTTCAAGAAGACGCCCGCCTGGGTGATGGCCGCGGAACTGGTGGAGACCTCGCGTCTCTGGGCCCGGATCGCGGCCAAGGTCGAGCCGCAGTGGATCGAGGAGCTCGCCGCGCACCTGGTCAAGCGCACCTACAGCGAGCCGCACTGGGAGAAGGACCGCGGCGAGGTCGTGGCCTTCGAGCGGGTGACCCTCTACGGGGTGACGCTGGTCGCCGGCCGCAAGGTCGGCTACGGGAGGATCGACCCGGAGCTCGCCCGCGAGCTGTTCATCCGCCGCGCCCTGGTCGAGGGCGACTGGCGCACCCATCACCGGTTCTTCCACGACAACCGCAAACTCCTCGACGAGGTCGAGGAGCTGGAGAACCGCGCCCGCCGCCGCGACATCCTGGTCGACGAGGAGACCCTCTTCGACTTCTACGACCAGCGGGTGGGCAAGGAGGTCGTCTCCGCCGCGCACTTCGACAGCTGGTGGAAGAAGAACCACCGCGCCAAGCCGGACCTGCTCACCTTCACTCCGGACCTGCTGGTCAACGACTCGGCCGAGGCGGTCACCGAGCGCGACTACCCCTCCGTCTGGCACCAGGGCGACCTGGAGCTGCCGCTGACGTACCAGTTCGAGCCGGGCACCGAGCAGGACGGCGTGACCGTCCACATCCCGCTCACCCTGCTCAACCAGGTGCGCCCGGTCGGCTTCGACTGGCAGATCCCGGGCCTGCGCGAGGAGTTGGTCACCGCGCTGATCCGCTCGCTGCCCAAGGTGCTGCGCCGCAACTTCGTCCCGGCGCCGGACTACGCCAAGCGGCTGATGCACATGCTCGCCACCCGCGACCCGGAGGCCGACGACAAGCCGCTGGTGGAGCTGCTCGAGTGGCAGCTGCACGAGCTGCGCGGCCTCCCGGTCCCGCGCGACAGCTGGAACCTTCCCGCGGTCCCCGACCATCTGCGGATCACCTTCCGCGTCGAGGACGAACGCGGCCGCAAACTGGGCGAGGCCAAGGACCTGGAACGGCTCAAGCTGGAGCTCAAGTCCCGTACCCAGCAGGCGATCGCCAAGGCCGCCGGGGGCCTGGAGAAGCGCGGCCTCACGGACTGGACCATCGGCGAGCTGCCGCACACCTTCGAGCAGAAGCGCGGCGGACAGACCGTCAAGGGCTACCCCGCTCTGGTCGACGACGGCGACTCGGTCTCGGTCCAACTGCTGGACACCCCCTACGCGCAGCAGCGCGCCATGGCCGCAGGGGCCCGACGGCTGCTCCTGCTGGGCGTCAACTCCCCGATCAACTCGATCCAGTCGCGCCTCGGCAACGGTGCCAAGCTGGCACTGGCGGCCAATCCGCACGGCTCGACCGAGGCCCTCTTCGCGGACTGCCTGGCCGCCGCCGCGGACAAGCTGATCGCCGAGGCCGGCGGCCCGGCCTGGGACGGCGAGGAGTTCACCCGGCTGCGCGACCACGTCCGGGCGGAGCTCTACGAGGCCACCGCCGACGCGGTGATCAAGACCGCCAACGTCCTGGCGGTGCACCACCGGGTCCAGGAGCGGCTCAAGGGCATCGGCAAGAGCCTGGCCCTGCTGACCGGCCTGACGGACATCCGGGCCCAGCTCAAGGAGCTGGTCCACCCGGGCTTCGTCGCCGAGACGGGCCTGCGCCGCCTGCCGGACCTGCAGCGCTACCTCAAGGCCGTGGAGCGCCGCCTGGTCAAGCTGCCGGAGGACCCGATCCGCGACCGCGACCGCACCGGCGCCGTGATCCGGATGCAGGACGCCTACGCCGAACTGCACGACCAGCTGCCGCCGGAGCGCCGCGACGAGGAGGGCGTGCTGCAGATTCGCTGGATGATCGAGGAGTTGCGGGTCAGCCTCTGGGCGCAGCCGCTGGGCACCCCGTACTCGATCTCCGAGCAGCGGATCCTCCGCGCCATCGACGCGCTGGCGCCCTGACCTGCCCTGAGCTGCCCTGATCCGACGAGATCGACAGGCTGTGGCCCGCTCGGCGCAGTGCCGACCGGGCCGCCGCAGGACCGCCCTGGCACCACAGCGGAAATGCGGCGGTCCCGCGCCGGACCGGCCGTTCGGCCTAGGGCGGGCGTCACATCTGCCCGGGTTCGGAAGGCGGGTTCGGTAGACTCGACCTCTTGTGTCGATATAGGGACGAGGGCCCGATGACCACCGCCACCACCGCGCAGCCCGCACCGCGCGACCTGGCCGACGCCGAGGCGTCGGTCACCTCCGCGGCGCTGTTTCGCGCGGGCCTGGGCGCTGCGCCGCGCACCCTGGTCGACATCCTGGATGCCACCGTCCGCGCCCACCCGAACGAGCCCGCGCTGGACGACGGCCGGGCGCAGCTGAGCTACCGCGCCCTCGCCGCCGCCGTCGAGACGCAGCGCAAGCGGCTCGCCGCAGCGGGCATCGGGCCGGGTGACCGGGTCGGCGTGCGGATCCCCTCCGGGACCAACGACCTCTATGTCGGCATCCTCGCCGTGCTCGCGGCCGGTGCCGCGTACGTGCCGGTGGACGCCGAGGACCCGGACGAGCGGGCCGAGTTGGTCTTCGGTGAGGCGGAGGTCCGGGCGATCCTGGGCCTCGAGCGCACTCTGACGCAGCGTCACCTGCTGCGCCCGGAGCCCCGGACGCTGTCGGACGGCGCGCGTCCCATGCCGGAGCACGACGCCTGGATCATCTTCACCTCCGGCTCCACCGGCAAGCCCAAGGGCGTCGCCGTCAGCCACCGCAGCGCCGCCGCCTTCGTGGACGCCGAGGCCGCGCTCTTCCTGCGGGACGAGCCGATCGGCCCCGGCGACCGGGTGATGGCCGGGCTCTCCGTCGCGTTCGACGCCTCCTGCGAGGAGATGTGGCTGGCCTGGCGGCACGGCGCCTGCCTGGTACCGGTCCCGCGCTCCCAGGTGCGCAGCGGGGCCGACCTCGGCCCGTGGCTGGTCGAGCAGGAGATCACCGTGGTCTCCACCGTGCCGACCCTGGCCTCGCTCTGGCCCGCCGAGGCACTGAGCGAGGTCCGGCTGCTGATCTTCGGCGGCGAGGCCTGCCCGCCCGAGCTGGTGGCGCGCCTGGTCACCGAGGGCCGCGAGGTGTGGAACACCTACGGCCCCACCGAGGCCACCGTGGTGGCCTGCGCGGCGCTGATGGACGGCGACGGGCCGGTCAGGATCGGCCTGCCGCTCGACGGCTGGGAGCTGGCCGTGGTCGACGAGGCCGAGCGGCCGGTCGCGTTGGGCGGCAGCGGCCAGCTGGTCATCGGCGGTCTGGGCCTGGCCCGCTACCTCGACCCGGCCAAGGACGCCGAGAAGTACGCAGCGCTGCCCTCGCTCGGCTGGGAACGCGCCTACCGCAGCGGTGACCTGGTCCGCGCCGACGCCGACGGCCTGGTCTTCCTCGGCCGCGCCGACGAACAGGTCAAGCTGGGTGGCCGACGCATCGAGCTGGGCGAGGTCGACGCGGCGCTGCAGGCCCTGCCCGGCGTGGCCGGTGCCGCCGCCGCGGTCCGCACCGCACGCGGCGGCAACCAGCTGCTGGTCGGCTACCTGGTGGCCACCGAGGAGTGGAACAAGGCAGACGCGGTCGAGCGACTGCGCAAGGAACTCCCGGCCGCGCTGGTCCCGGTGCTCGCGGTGGTGGACGACCTGCCGACCCGCACCTCCGGCAAGGTCGACCGCGACGCGCTGCCCTGGCCGCTGCCGGACAGCGCGGACGACACGCCCACCGAGCGGTTCCAGGGCACCGAGGCCTGGCTCGCCGAGCAGTGGACCGAGCTTCTCGGCGTGCAGGTGGCCAGCCACTCCGACGACTTCTTCGCCATCGGCGGCGGCAGCCTCGCCGCCGCCCGGCTGGCGACCCAGCTGCGCGAGCGCTACCCGGCCATCGCCGTGCTCGACGTCTACGCCTATCCGACGCTGCGCAAGCAGGCCAAGCTGCTCGACCGCTCGGCGAGCACCGGCGGTGAGCTGCGCGAGATCGCCCCGACGCCGCGTCGCGCCCAGGCGATCCAGCTGGTGCTGCTGGTCCCCCTCTTCGCCCTGGTCGGGCTGCGCTGGACGGTGGGGCTGCTGGCCCTGGCAAACGCACTGCACTGGTTCGGGGCGTACGCGTGGGCGCCGACGACCTCGTGGTGGCTGGTCGGCGCGGGCGCGCTGGTGCTGTTCAGCCCGCCCGGCCGGATCGCGATCGCGGCGGGCGGCGCCCGGCTGCTGCTGCGCGGCGTCGGGCCAGGCCGCTATCCGCGCGGCGGCGGCGTGCACCTGCGGCTGTGGACGGCGGAGCGGCTTGCGGAGCTGAGCGGCGCCACCTCGCTGACCGGCTCCTGGCTGGTCCGCTACGGCCGGGCGCTGGGCGCGCGGATCGCCCAGGACGTGGACCTGCACTCACTGCCGCCGGTCACCGGCCTGCTCAAGCTGGGCCACGGCTGCGCGGTCGAGTCCGAGGTCGACCTGTCCGGCTGGTGGCTGGACGGCGACCGGCTGGAGATCGGTGCGATCAAGGTCGGCTCGCATGCCGTCGTCGGCACCCGGACCGTGCTCTTCCCCGGCTCCCGGGTCGGCAAGCGGGCCGAGGTCCTGCCGGGCTCGGGCGTGACGGGGCAGATCCCGACCGGGCAGCGCTGGGCGGGCGTCCCGGCGGGCAAACTGGGCAAGGCCGACCGGTCCTGGCCCAAGCAGCGCCCCGCCCGCCACCTGCGCTGGTCGGCCGCCTACGGCGCGAGCGGCGCGTTCCTGACGCTCCTTCCTTTGCTGTCCGCCGTCCCGGCGGTCGCGATCGCGGCGCAGTTCGTCGGGACGACCGACGGCGCGGGCGCGGCACTGCGCGGCGCACTGCTCGCCGTGGTCCCGGCCGCGCTGGCCTACGGCATCGCCTACGCGCTGCTGGTGCTGGCCAGCGTCCGGCTGCTCAGCATCGGGCTGCGCACCGGGCACCACCCCGTGCACAGCCGGATCGGCTGGCAGGCATGGACGGTCAGCCAGCTGATGGACACCGCGCGGGAGACCCTCTTCCCGCTCTACGCGGGCCTGGTCACCCCCGTCTGGCTACGGGCGCTCGGGATGAAGGTCGGCCGCGGGGCCGAGGTCTCCACGGTGCTGGCGCTGCCCAGTCTGACCAAGGTCGGCGACGGCGCGTTCCTCGCCGACGACACCCTGACCGCCCCCTACGAGCTGGGCGGCGGCTGGATGCGGATCGGCCGGGCCGAGATCGGCCGCCGCGCCTTCCTCGGCAACTCCGGCATGACCGGCGCGGGCCGGTCCGTCCCCGACGGTGGCCTGGTCGGCGTGCTGTCGGCGACGCCGAAGAAGGCCAAGAAGGGCTCCTCGTACCTGGGTCTGCCGCCGATCAAGCTGCCGCGCGCGGCGGAGAAGGGCGACGAGGGCCTCACCTACGACCCGCCGGCCCACCTGCTCTGGGCCCGGGGCCTGGTCGAGCTGTGCCGGCTGGTGCCGGTCTTCTGCTCGACCGCCCTCGCGGTGCTCACCGGCGCGGCGCTCTACGCGCTGGCACAGCTGAGCGCTGTCGGGCTGGTCCTGCTGGCCGGACCGGTGCTGCTGACCTCGGGCGCGGTCGCCGCACTCGTCGCGATCGCGGCGAAGTGGCTGCTGGTCGGCCGGTTCCGGCCGGTGGACCACCCGCTGTGGAGCAGCTTCGTCTGGCGCAACGAGCTGGCCGACACCTTCGTCGAGGTGCTGGCCGTGCCGTGGCTGGTCGGCTCGGTCCCGGGCACGCCGGTGCAGACGCTGTGGTTGCGCGGACTCGGCGTCCGGGTGGGTCGTGGGGTGTGGTGCGAGAGCTACTGGCTGCCCGAGTCGGACCTGATCACCCTGGGCGACGGGGTCAGCGTCAACCGGGGCTGCGTCCTGCAGACGCACCTCTTCCACGACCGGATCATGCGGATGGATACTGTGGTGCTCGATCAGGGCGCCACCCTCGGCCCGGGTGGCATCGTGCTGCCGGGCAGCCGGGTGGGCGCACGGACCACGCTCGGCCCCGCGTCGCTGGTGATGGGCGGAGAGTCGGTCCCGGCCGACACCCGCTGGCTCGGCAACCCGATCGAGGCCTGGCAGGACTGAAGCAGAACTCCAGCAGGGCTGCGGCAGGACCGATCGGGCACACGGCACCGCACGCACGGCACGGCACGGCACGCACGGCACGGCAACGCATGGCGCACAGGGAGCGGAACACCGGTGAGTCCCCAGCAGGCCCGGAGACAACAGACCGCCACCGGCGCGGGCACCACCCCCGCCACCGACCCGTACTTCCCCGCCAACGGCGACGCGCGCTACCACGTGCACCGCTACGAGCTGGCGCTCGACTACCGGCCCGTGCCCAACCGGCTCACCGGCACGGCCAGGATCAGCGCCATAGCGGCACCGGGCGGCGCTCCGCTGGCCGAGTTCGCGCTCGACCTGGCCGCGGGCTTCCGGATCGGCCGGGTCGCCGTCGACGGCCGGGCCCCGCACTACGCCCACCGCGCGGGCAAGCTGCGCGTCCGCCCGGCCAAGCCGCTGGTGCCGGGCGCGGCCTTCACGGTCGAGGTGCACTGGAGCGGCAACCCCAAGCCGGTGCGCAGCCCGTGGGGCGGCCTCGGCTGGGAGGAACTGACGGACGGCGCCCTCGTCGCCAGCCAGCCGACCGGCGCGCCCTCCTGGTACCCGTGCAACGACCGCCCGGCCGACAAGGCGTCGTACCAGATCTCGCTGACCACCCCGTCCCCCTACGCGGTGGTCCTCGGCGGACGGCTGCTCACCCGGACGGTGAAGTCCAGCAGCACCACCTGGGTCTACGAGCAGTCCGCGCCCACCTCCAGTTACCTGGTCGGCGTCGCCCTCGGCGCGCTGCAGCAGGTGCGACTGGACGATCCCGCGGCGGACGAGGTCCCGCAGCACGGCTGGGTACCCCACCACCTGGCTCCGGCGTTCGGAGCGACCTTCGCGCGTCAGCCGGAGATGATGCGGCTCTTCCAGGAGTTGTTCGGCCCCTACCCGTTCGACGGCTACACCGCGGTCGTCGTCGACGAGGAGCTGGACGTCCCGGTGGAAGCCCAGGCCATGGCCACGTTCGGGGTCAACCACCTGGTCGAGGGGTGGGAGTCGGAACGGATGGTCGCCCACGAGCTGGCCCACCAGTGGTTCGGGAACAGCGTCAGCGTGGCCGACTGGCGGCACATCTGGCTGAACGAGGGCTTCGCGAAGTACGCCGAGTGGCTCTGGTCCGAGCACGCGGGCGGGCCCACTGCGGCGGAGCGCGCGGCACGCTCGTACCAGCTGCTCGAGGTGCTCCCCCAGGACCTGCGCATGGCCGATCCGGGGCGCCGCTCGATGTTCGACGACCGCATCTACCAGCGCGGTGGTCTGACGGTCCATGCGCTCCGGGTCGCGCTGGGCGACGAGGCCTTCTTCCGGATGCTCCGCGACTGGACCCGCTCGCACCGGCACGGGACGGCCGGGACGGACGCGTTCCTCGCCCATGTCCAGCGCTACGCGTCAGCCCCGCTCGACGGGCTGCTCAACGCCTGGCTGTACGAGACGCTGCTGCCGCCGCTGCCCACGGCCTGAGGCGCAACTGGGGGACCGGGCGGCTCAGCCGCGCTCGGGGGCCGTCGCCCGGCTGAGCTCAGGCAGCAGCTTCTGCAGGATCCCGAACAGCTGGTCGCGCTCGGACTCGTCGAGGAGATCCAGCGCGTCGTGGACCACCTGCATGTCCTCGCGGACGGCGAGGAGCGCCGCCCGGCCCTCGTCGGTCGCCGTGACGATCTTGATCCGCCGGTCCTGCGGCCCCGGCTCGCGTCGGACCAGGCCGCGTGACTCGAGCCGGTCCACGATGCCGGTCACGTTGGAGGCGTCGCAGACCAGGGCCTCCGCCACCGCCCGCATGGGCAGCGGCCCGCGCACGGCCGCGCCGAGCACCTTGGCCTGGACCGGCGTCAGCCCGTGTCGCGCCGCGACCACGGCGAAGTCCTGGTAGTACGCGCCGCCGACCGCCGCGATCACGTCCATCAGTTCCGCCTTGCTGGTACTCATGACGGCGATTTTACGTCCGGCAAATTGAGGTGCTCAACTATCCTGACGAAACGAAGATCATCACGAACCGCTGTGACGAGGGGAACGGATCGCAGATGAGCGTCATGCGCACCACCACACTGGGGACCGACGGCCCGACCGTCGGCGTGGTCGGACTCGGCTGCATGGGCATGTCCCACGCCTACGACCCCAAGGGCCACGACGAGGCGACCTCGATCGGCGTGATCCACCAGGCGCTCGACCTGGGCGTCACCCTGATCGACACCGCGGACGTCTACGGGCCGTTCAGCAACGAGGAGTTGGTCGGCCGGGCGCTCGCCGGCGGGTACCGGGAGCGGGCCGTGCTGGCCACCAAGGTCGGGCTGGTGACCCCACAGCGCGGTCTCGGGGCCGGTTCGGCGGCTCTGGCCAGGAACGGCAGGCCGGAGCACGTCCGCGCCGCGATCGACGCGAGTCTGCGCCGTCTCGGCACCGACCACGTCGACCTCTACCAGTTGCACCGGGTCGACCCCGAGGTACCGATCGAGGAGACCTGGGGCGCCATGGCCGAGGTCGTCGCCTCCGGTAAGGCGGGGGCGATCGGGCTCTCCGAGGTCGACGTCGAGGAGATCAAGCGCGCCCAAGCGGTGCACCCGGTCGCCTCGGTCCAGTCCGAGCTCTCGCTCTGGACCCGCGACCCGCTGGACGCGGTCCTGCCGTACTGCGCGAGCCAGGGCATCGCCTTCCTTCCGTTCTCGCCGCTCGGGCGCGGGTTCCTCGCAGGCCGCTTCGCCAGCACGCAGGACCTCCCCGCCGACGACTGGCGCGCGACGCTGCCGCGCTTCCAGGCCGAGGCACTGGCCGCCAACCAGGCGCTGGTCGACACGGTCCGCGCCGTCGCCGGGCGCCACGACGCCACCCCGGCGCAGATCGCCCTGGCCTGGGTGCTCGCCCAGGGCCGGTACGTGGTACCGATCCCCGGTACCAAGACGCCCAAGTACCTTGCCGACAACGCGGGTGCGGCCGCGGTGACCCTCACCCAGACCGACCTCGCCGAACTCGACGCCCTCCCGGCGCCGACGGGCACCCGATACTGACCAGCTCCACCGACCGGTTCCACCGACCGAGCCCCCGGCGATCCGGTCGGAACCGTTCCACGATGGGCCACGTCACACGGGCATGACGACAGACACGAACTGGAGTGACTGGCCCGTGCAGGCCGAACCGACTGCGCAGGCCGAGCAGTCCCGGCGGCCCAACCGGATCGCCATCGCCGTGCTGGCCTCCCTCGTCGTCCTTGCCACCGTGGCCGTCGGCCTGGTCGTCCTGCTGGGAGCGACCGCCGATGCGGCAGGCGGCTGCGGCGGCGGATGACGTTGCATCAACACGGCTGTCCCGCAGGCCCTGTGTCAGCGCAGCAGGTAGGGCAGGCGTTCCCGCAGGAACGTGCGCGGGAACTCGTCGCGCAGCCGCCACAACCCCGCGTCGATGACGAAGTGAGCCATCACCGCACCCAGGTAGGCCCCGTAGAGCGCACGCTCGGCGGGGCCTCCACCGTGCAGGTGGGAGGCGAGGTTGAGCACCACCCCGAGCAGCAGGGCGATGTTGAGCAGCAGTGCCAGCGCCGTCCACCGGGGTATTCGCCCGGCGGCACCGCCGCCGGCGACCAGGGCCATCATCACCAGGTACTGGAACCCGTGGGCGACGGTCAGCCCGGCCACCGCCGCGTAGGGCGAGTCGAAGAGGAAGACCGGCAGGAAGAAGAGCAGCGCGGTGGCCTGCAACGCCAGAGCCTGCCACGGCCGTTCGGCAGCAGGCCGGCGCAGCACCTGCACCGCCCCGTAGCCGGCAGCCGCCGCGAACAGGCCCGCTGCGACCGGAAAGAACGCGTCGAGCCGCGGCAACGGACCGGCGATCTGCAGCAGTTCCGGACGACACAGCAGCCCGGCGATCCCGGCAACCCCGGCGACGTTGATCGCGGCCCGCTCCCCGCGCCGCAGCGAACCCGCGCCGTAGGCGACGGACGCGAGTGCGGCCAGGCCGAGGTTCTGTTTCTGGAAATGGAAGAACTGCCAGGCGAAGAAGGCGAGCAGGAGCAGCGCGAACGGCCCCTGCGGCACCAGCGCGCCCAGCACCGCCGTGACCACGACCAACCCCACCGGCGCGACCACGTACCGCACCCGCCGGGCGAGCATGAACCGCCGCACCGCCGGGACCGTCCAGAACCAGGCGCTGCTGGCCACATGGACCGACGATCCGAGGAAGAGCAGCCCGCCCAGGGTCGCCCCCTCGGGCGCGTCCGACGCAGGAGCAGCGACCACCGCCGCCACCAGCGAACCGACCGTCAGCAGCAGAACGCCCCACAGCCACGCGTCGCGTGGCGCGGTGTCAGCGGAGGGTTCGAGGACTGCTGCCATGGCGCGAGCATAGGACCCCGCACCGACAAGCGACGCAGCGGGAACACCTGGTGGACATGTGGGGAACCGGCGGAGATACCGAAAGTGTCCCTTCTTACCGCCTCACCCTCGAACGCCCGGAAAGAGTGCAATCCATACGGGTCTCTCACGATCCGCGCCCCTTCCCCTCGTATCATCATTGCGCAGGTTCTTCTCAGCCGATCCGGCGACGCCTCACGGCGTCCGCCAAGGACCAGGACAGTCAAGGCACAGGTGGGGCACGGGTGGGGGACAGAAATGCTCACCGTGCTTCGCCCGGCGTTCAGTCCTCGGTCGGGCTGAGGACATCCCGGCCTACTACTCATGTCGCTGGCGCTGCGCCGACCCGGCACGACCCGAGCACGCCCCAGCAACTCGCAGCAGCCATAAGCCCGCGACGAGGAGACCTTCTGTGACCCGACGTACCCTCCGCCTTGCGGCCGTCCTCGGATCCGTCGGCATGCTCGGCGGGGCGTTCTTCGCCCAGGCCGTGGCGTCCCCGATCCACAAGACCCCCGCGCCGCCGCAACAGCACGTGCTGCTGATATCCGTCGACGGCCTCCACCAGACGGACCTGGCCTGGTGGACCGCCCGGTACCCGCACTCGGCGCTGGCCCGCCTGGTCGCCGGCGGCACCGAGTACACCCACGCGCAGACCACCGTCCCGTCGGACAGCTTCCCCGGCATGGTGGCCCAGTTCACCGGTGGCGGCCCGGGCACGACCGGCGTCTACTACGACGACACCTGGAACGCGGACCTGCTGCCCGCTGGGACCACCGACTGCAAGGGCGTCAAGCCCGGCGCCGAGGTCGACTTCACCGAGGACCTGGACAAGAACAAGGCCAGCATTGACGCGGGCCAGGGTCTCAAGGGTCTGCCGGGCTCGATCCTGAAGATGACCGGCACCCCGCAGACGCTGATCAACCCGCGCACGCTGCCGGTCGACCCCAAGACCTGCAAGCCGGTCTACCCGCACTCCTACCTGCAGACCAACACCGTCTTCGAGGTCGCCCAGAGCTCCGGCCTGCGCACCGCCTGGTCGGACAAGCACGCGGCCTACGAGGTCCTCGACGGCCCGACCGGCACCGGCATCGACGACCTGTTCACGCCGGAGATCAACTCGGACGCCAACGGCTACCCGGCGGGCAACGACTGGACCACGGACAACAAGGCCACCGAGCAGTACGACACCTACAAGGTCCAGGCCGTCCTCAACGAGATCGACGGCTACAACCATCAGCACACCACCTGGGTGGGCACGCCTGCCGTCTTCGGCATGAACTTCCAGGCCGTCTCCACCGCGCAGAAGCTGCCCTCCTCGGACGGCCTCAAGGGCGGCTACACGTCCACCGACGAGCCCGGCCCGCTGCTGCAGAAGAACCTGGCCTTCGTGGACGCCGAGTTGGGCCGAATGACCGCCGAACTGCGCAAGCGCCACCTGGACCGGACGACCACCGTCATCCTGTCTGCCAAGCACGGCCAGTCCCCGACCGACCCCAACGCGCTGACCCGCATCGACGACAGCACGCTGCTGTCCGGTCTCGACGCCGCGTGGAAGAAGGCCCACCCGGGCGCAGGCGACCTGGTCGCCCACTCGGTGGACGACGACGGCATGCTGCTCTGGCTCACCAACCGCTCCAAGGCCGCCACCGACTTCGCCCAGAAGTACCTGCTGGCACAGAGCGGCACCGGGACCGACATCAGCGACAAGCCCAAGGCCTTCACCGCGAGCGGCCTGAGCAAGGTCTACGCGGGCACGGCCGCCGCCAGGTACTTCGGCGTCAAGCCGGGCGACGCGCGCGTCCCCGACCTCTTCGGCATCTCGCAGGACGGCGTCGTCTACACCGGCGGGACCGGCAAGGTGGCCGAGCACGGCGGCGCCCACGCCGACGACCTGGATGTGCCGCTGGTGATCAGCGGCGCCGACGTGCCGAGTGAGGTCGTGGACACCGCCGCGGTGCAGACCAAGCAGATCGCACCGACCATCCTGTCGCTGCTCGGCCTGGACCCGAACTCGCTGGTGGCGGTGGAGAAGGAGCACACCCGGGTGCTGCCCGTCAGCTGACCCGGGGCCGGTCGCGCCGCTGCTCCTGCCCGTCCCAGGCGAGGAGGAGCAGTGCCGCGTCGTCCTTCGGAGCTCCACCGGCGTAGTGCTGGAGGTCACGGTAGAGGCGGTCGAGACCGGCCCCCAGGCCGTCCACCGGACCGCCGCCGTCCTGATCGGCGCCGTCCTGACCGCCGCCCGCCCGGAGCAGCGCCGGGGCGCGCTCCGCCAGCGGGTAGAACTCGCCGCTCGCGTCGCGTGCCTCCACCACGCCGTCGGTGCAGAAGAGCAGCAGGTCGCCCGGCTTGAACGGAACCGTCCACGACTGCGGCCCACCCTGCGCCAACTGGGCGAGTCCGAGCGGGACCCACGGGTCCGGCGGTTCGAGCAGGACCGACCCCCCGTCGGCCAGGACACGCAGCGGCGGGACGTGTCCGCAGTGGATCAGCTCGACCGCGTCGGGTGGCAGGAACTGGGCCAACAGCGCGGTGGTGAACTCGCCGCTGACGGCATGTCGGGCGACGCTGGTCTCCAGTCGACGGGCCACTCCGGCAAGGTCCGGCTCGTCAAAGACCGCCTCCCGGAAGGCTCCCAGCACCAGCGAGGCCATCCGGACGGCGGGCAGCCCCTTTCCCCGCACGTCACCGATCAGTGCCCGCACGCCGAACGGGGTGTCCAGCACCGCGTAGAGATCACCGCCGATCTGGGCCAGGTCGGCGGCCGAGACGTAGCGCGCCGCGACCCGGACCGGTCCGACCTGCGGTTCCGGCGGCGGCAGCAGGGCCAACTGCGCGGCCTCGGCCACGGTCCGCACCGCGACCAGGTCCCGGGTGCGGACGACGCGGAAGTACGAGATCAGCACCGCGGCCAGGGTCAGCGCCGCGTAGGCGATCAGCGTCCCCTCGAAAAGGCGGTGCGACTCACCGCCGTCGAGCCCGTCGTAGTGGGTCAGCAGCACCATCAGCAGCAGGCCGACGCAGCTGCTGACGACCACCTCCAGCGGATAGAGCATCAGCGCCGCCAGCGGCGGGACCACTGACATCAGCGCGGCCAGGTAGGTGTCCCGGCCGGAGAGCACATCCGCCGCGCAGACGGCGACGATCGCCCCGACCACCGGCAGCAGCCGCTGCCAGAGCGGGGCCTGGAGCAGCGCCGCTCCGTCGTCCAGCGGCGCAGCCGACGGCGCGGAGGCGCCCACCTCCTCCACCGGTCGGATGCTCCTCACAGTGCTGAATCTATAGGAACCCCCTGTAAGAGACATGTCTGAGGATTTCCGCCCCAAACGCCGGAAGTACGGCACAGCGCAGCGGACCGGCCGCGTCGAGCCGCCTCCGGGCATGCCGATCGGGCACGATGCATGCCCTCGACATCCCCTCGGCGTCCTCCCGGCATTTCCCCGGTATTCCCCCGCCTACGTGTACGTCGACGTGGTTCATCTCACGTCCGTCAAGACCTACCTACGGTGGCGTAGGTCACTTCACACAGTGAAGTATCGACGTCATGCCCACATCGCGATCACCCCAGGAGCACGCGCAGATCACCTCCTACGTCGCCCTTGGCGACAGCTTCACCGAGGGGCTGAACGACCCGGGGCCCGACGGCGGCTTCGCCGGGTGGGCCGACCGCCTGGCCCGCATCCTCGCCGAGCAGCGGCCGCGCACCGAGTCCGGGCACTACGACCTGCGCTACGCCAACCTGGCCGTGCGCGGACGGCTGCTGGACCAGATCGCCGCCGAGCAGGCGCCGCAGATCGAGCCGATGCAGCCGGACCTGGTCAGCATCTGCGCGGGTGGCAACGACATCCTGCGACCGGGCAGCGACCCGGACGACGTGGCCGAGCGCTTCGAGCAGGCCGTCCTCCAGGTCAGGCCGCACGCCGGCCGCGTGCTGATCTTCACCGGCTTCGACACCCGGGACACCCCGGTGCTCAAGCACCTGCGCGGCAAGATCGCCACCTACAACGCCCACCTGCGGGCCATCGCCGACCGGCACGACCTGGACGTCGCCGACGTCTGGGCGCTTCGCTCGGCCCGCGACCGCCGCGCCTGGAGCGAGGACCGGCTGCACCTCTCCCCCGAGGGGCACCAGCGCGTCGCCCTGCTGGCCGCGCGGTCGCTCGGGCTGCCCGTCGAGGATCCCGAGGCCCCCTGGCCGCCCACGACCACCCACAGCGCGGCGGAGCAGCGCCGGGAGAACATCCAGTGGGCGCGCGAGTACCTGCTCCCCTGGGTCGGCCGTCGCCTGCGCGGCGAGTCCTCGGGCGACCACGTCGAGCCCAAGCGCCCGGACCTCGCGCCGCTGTAACCGGCAGCGACCCAGCCGCCACACCGAGCCTGCCCCGTCGCCCTGCGCGTCGGGGCGGGCTTTCTGTCACCTGGCGCGACGGGTGGCTACTCTCGGTGCTCGTGGGATTTCGAGCTTCGAACGGCATGCACGGGAATACCCCAGGGGGGTATCGTGTTGTACGGGCCGAAGGTCGAATGGTCCCCTGCAGTTCTTGTCCTGTCAGTTCTTGACCTGCAGTCCTTGTCCTGCAGTCCTTGTCGCTTCCGTTCCGTCCACTCCGCCCAGGAGGCACCCATGACCACCGCCGTCTTCACCGTCACCGGCATGACCTGCGGCCACTGCGAGAAGGCCGTCTCCGAGGAGGTCGGCGCGCTGGCGGGTGTGGTGCAGGTCGCCGCGGACGCCAAGGCCGGCACGGTCACCATCGAGTCCGAGCAGCCGCTGGACGACGCGAGCGTCCGCGCCGCCGTGGACGAGGCGGGCTACGAGCTCACCGGCCGTCAGGCCTGATCGTCCGGTCCGATCCGCGAACGCCCGCGCCGCACGTCCCCGTCGGTCCCTCGCACGCAGCAGGAGGAGGAAGCAGCATGTCCACCGCCACCCCTGGCATAGAACCGGTCGTCGAACGGGTCGAGCTCGCCATCGGCGGAATGACCTGCGCGTCCTGTGCGGCCCGCGTCGAGAAGAAGCTGAACCGGATGGAGGGCGTCACCGCCACGGTCAACTTCGCCACCGAGAAGGCCAGCGTCGCGCACGCGTCCGACGTGGCCGTGGCGGATCTGATCGCCACGGTGGAGAAGACCGGCTACACCGCCGAGATCCCCGCACCCGTCGTTCCCGATCAGGGGACGACTGACGGCGGCGCGGCGGCGGACGGTACGACAGAGGACGGCAAGGCGGCGGGCGGCAAGGCGGCGGGCGGTGCGTCCGGGGCGAAGGACGACGAGGCGGCCCGCCTCCGGCACCGGCTGCTGGTCACCGTCGCGCTCAGCATCCCGGTGATCGTCCTGGCCATGGTGCCCGCGCTGCAGTTCCGCAACTGGCAGTGGCTGTCGCTGACCCTGGCCGCGCCGGTCGTGTTCTGGGGCGGTTGGCAGTTCCACAAGGCCGCCTGGACCAACCTCCGGCACGGCGCGGCCACCATGGACACCCTTGTCTCCCTGGGCACCCTGGCCGCCTTCGGCTGGTCCGTCTGGGCGCTCTTCTTCGGCGACGCGGGCATGCCGGGTATGAAGCACGGCTTCGACTTCTCGCTCTCCACGCAGAACGCCTCGTCCACCCTCTATCTGGAGACGGCGGCGGGAGTCACCGCATTCATCCTGCTGGGTCGCTATCTGGAGGCGCGTGCCAAGCGCCGCGCCGGCTCGGCTCTGCGCGCTCTGCTGGAGTTGGGGGCCAAGGACGTGGCCGTGCTGCGCGACGGCCGTGAGGAGCGCATCCCGATCGGACGGCTCGTCCTCGGCGACCGCTTCGTGGTCCGCCCCGGCGAGAAGGTCGCCACCGACGGACGCGTGGTCGAAGGCAGCTCGGCGGTCGACGCCTCCCTGCTGACGGGCGAGTCCGTCCCGGCCGAGGTCGGCCCGGGCGACGAGGTCACCGGAGCGACGGTCAACTCCGGCGGCCGACTGGTCGTCGAGGCGACCCGCGTCGGCGCCGACACCCAACTGGCCCGGATGGCCGTCCTGGTCGAGCAGGCACAGAGCGGAAAGGCCGCGGCGCAGCGCCTGGCCGACCGGATCTCGGCGGTCTTCGTCCCGACGGTGCTGCTCATCGCGCTGGCGACGCTGGGCGTCTGGCTGGCCGTCAGCGGCAGTGCGACGGAGGCGTTCACCGCCGCCGTGGCCGTGCTGATCATCGCCTGCCCCTGCGCACTCGGCCTGGCCACGCCCACCGCGCTGATGGTCGGCACCGGTCGCGGGGCGCAGTTGGGCATCCTGATCAAGGGTCCCGAGGTACTGGAGTCCACCCGTCAGGTCGACACCGTCGTCCTGGACAAGACCGGCACCGTCACCACCGGCCGGATGGCCCTGATCGGCGTCCACCCCGCGAACGGCGTCGACGAGGCGCTGGCGCTGCGCCTGGCCGCAGCGGTCGAGCACGCCTCCGAGCACCCGATCGCGGCGGCGATCGCGGCAGCGGTGCCCGAGCCGGCGGCGGTCGAGAGCTTCCGCAACGTCCCCGGCCTCGGGGTCGAGGGCGTCGTGGACGGTCACGCGGTGGTCGCCGGACGCGAACGGCTGCTCACCGACTGGTCGATGACGCTGCCGCCCGAGCTGCTCTCAGCAAAGGGGGCGGCCGAGACGGCGGGCCGTACAGCAGTCCTGGTCGGCTGGGACGGCGCGGCGCGCGCGGTCCTGGAGGTCGCGGACACCCCGACGCCGACCAGCGCCGAGGCGATCAGTCGCCTGCGCGCGCTGGGCCTCACCCCGGTCCTGCTGACCGGGGACAACGCAGCGGTGGCACGGTCGGTCGCGGCGGAGGTCGGCATCGACGCCGACCAGGTGATCGCGGAGGTGCTCCCCGAGGACAAGGCGAGCGTGGTCGCCAGGCTCCAGGCCGAGGGCCACACGGTCGCCATGGTCGGCGACGGCGTCAACGACGCCGCCGCGCTCGCCCAGGCCGACCTCGGCCTGGCCATGGGCACGGGCACGGACGCCGCGATCGAGGCGGCCGACCTCACCCTGGTCCGCGGTGACCTGCGGTCGGCAGCGGACGCCATCCGCCTGTCCCGACGCACGCTCGCCACGATCAAGGGCAACCTCTTCTGGGCCTTCGGCTACAACGTCGCAGCCCTGCCGCTGGCAGCCTTCGGCCTGCTCAACCCGATGATCGCGGGCGCGGCGATGGCGTTCTCCTCGGTCTTCGTCGTCACCAACAGTCTCCGCCTCCGGCGTTTCCAGGCCGAGGCCTGAGCGCCGTAGGCAGTTTCTTCGCTCCCGCAGGCGGGTTGCACCATCCAGGGGCGCGGGGGGGGGGGGGGGGGACCCCCGCCCCCCCCCCCCCGCCGTGGGACACACAAAAAAAACCCCACCACCCCCCCCCCGAGC